>JBDHFY010000006.1:0-36310 GCA_039590195.1 Gemmatimonadota bacterium
ACGTCGGGACGTACCATCCGGGGCGGTCGCCCCGCCGCGTGCACCTCGAGGATGGTGTGTTGAGGATATCCGGAATGCGTCTGCGTCCTGTCGGTACGCATGTGTTCGTCTCTGCTGTCGATGCATACGAGACCTTTACATTCAAGGTCGAAAGCGGAAGGTCCGTCAGTCTCACGATCGAGCGGGAGGGCCGAACAACGGTGGCGCCGCGCGTGAATTGACGGGCACATGAGCATCAGAGCAAGCCGAAGTGCCGACATCCTTCCAGCACGCCTGCCGCGTGGCGACCGGCCGCAAAGTACAGCTGTGTGCGCAAGCCGGCTTCGCTGGCCGCCCGGCGTAATTCCGCCTTGAAGCTGTCGGCCGCATTGCCAACGACGATTCCCTTGAACCCGGCCAGCAGCGCCTCGAGGTCATTGCCCGAATCGCCGGCGTAGACGACACGATCCTGCGGTACACCCGTTCGATCGCACAAGAACTGCACGGCCGAGCCCTTGGAGACGTTTGCGGGCAATACATCGACCAGACCAGCTCCGTTTGATGGATCGATGCTGTAGACGGTGTTAGTCGTTGCCCCGACGCGCTGGAGGCGATGGCGAACCTCGGTGAGAAGGGGCTCGTGGTCAGTATCGGCAGGCAAATAATAACTAACTTTGAACTGTCCTTGCTGGTCGTCTTCCTGCAAGCCGAGCCTGCTGATTCCATCGAGGGCACGGCGGATGGCGGACCGCTCGAGGCCACCGAAGGCCTGCACCATGCGCCGTGAGTACTCCTCGTCCAACCTGTACTCCGAGTCGGCGGTGCGGAAGTACGTGGAGGTTCCCACGTCACACACGAGCGCGTTGGGTTCGGGCAGTTGGTTTGCGTGGATGCCGTCCAACGCGAGTGAGTAGTAGCGCCCCGTCACGTAAGCGAGCAGGTTGTTGTTGTTCCTCGCCATGGCCCCGGCCAAATCGGCGATGTCCTGCAACCGATACTCGCTCGGATCGAACGGAATCAGGGTGCCGTCGAGATCACAGGCCAGCAGCAGGTGGGGAGGGGTCATCTCACCGACTCCGCATTATTAGATTAGGCTCTAAGGGCCACGAAACGTCAGATATGACTGTCGAAAATAACTACTTGCACGACTTGCCGGAAAATTCCTCAGCGGCAGCTTCAACCCGCCGCCTCCGGCGGCCCGTCATCTTCGGCGAGGCGCTCTTCGACCACTTTCCCGACGGCCGGAAGGTCCTCGGGGGGGCTCCGTTCAACGTGGCTTGGCACCTGCAGGGCTTTGAGCTCGATCCCCTCGTGATCAGCCGCGTTGGAGCTGACGAGGCGGGACGGGAGATCCTGGACCGGATGAGCGCATGGGGAATGATCACATCGGGCATTCAGAGGGACGACGTTCACCCCACGGGCCGAGTAACCGTTACGCTTTCCAACGACGGGCCAAGCTTCGAGATCGAGCCCCGCCAGGCCTACGATTACATCGCGGCGGACGAGGCGCGCACTGCCGTCTCCCCGCACACCGTCGGACTATTATACCATGGGACCCTGGCGCTCCGGGAAGACCGCTCCTTCCGAAGTCTGCAAGCGCTCACTCCGACCGGCGCCGGTTTTACTTTCTGTGATGTCAACCTACGAGATCCTTGGTGGACCGAGGAGTTGGTGGCGTGGAGCCTGGCAAACGCCTCCTGGGTCAAGGTGAACGAGACGGAGCTCGGCGCGCTGACCGCGCTACCCGCCGTGTCGCGGGAGCAGTGCGCTGACGCAGCGAGAGCCCTAGCCGACCGTCACCGCCTGCAAAACCTGATCGTGACGCTCGGCGCGGATGGAGCGTTCGTGATGTCGGAGGTGAGTCGGATCCGCTGGGCGGACGCCGTGGTGGTCGATGCGCCGGCGGACACTGTGGGAGCCGGCGACGCCTTCAGCGCCGTGTTCGTTGCCGGGGCGCTGCGCGGTTGGGACGCCGGTGTAACTCTGGAACGGGCCGTCCGGTTTGCAGCTGACATCTGTGGGGTCAGGGGCGCCACGACCGACGACCGGTCGCTCTATCGCGGGCACTTGGCTTCCTGGAGCACCGACCACACCTCGGTGAGGGAGCCCGAACGTGGAGGATAGTACACAGCTGTATATCCTGTCCATCGGGGTCCACGGCCTGGTTCGGGGGACCGATATCGAGCTCGGGCGCGACGCGGATACCGGCGGACAGACAGCATACATGGTGGATGAGGCCCGAGCGATTGCCGGGCGCCCCAAAGTAGCGCAGGTAGACCTCGCGACCCGGCAAGTCCACGACCCTCGGGTCGATGAGATCTATGCCCAGCCGATCGAGCAACTCGCCGAGCGAGCGAGGATCGTTCGGATTTCGTTTGGTCCGCGCCGCTATCTCTACAAAGAGCGATTGTGGCCCCACCTGGACGGCATGCGGGACCAGCTCACCCGATATACCCGATCGCTGCGCCGGGCGCCCGACGTCGTGCACGGGCATTACGCCGACGCGGGATACGTCGGGGCACAACTTGCCAAGATCTTGGGTGTACCCTTCGTATTCACAGGACACTCGCTCGGCCGAGTCAAGCAAGCGAGCCTGCTCGAGAAGGGGAGGACCCCCGACGTCTTGGAGACCCGATACCACTTTCGTGAACGCATTGAGGCCGAGGAGCTGGCCCTCGAGACAGCGGCCCTCGTCATCGCCAGCACCCAACAGGAGGTCCGCGGGCAGTACGAGTTATACGATCACTACCAACCGGAGCGCATGGAGGTCATCCCACCAGGGGTGGATCTCAGCCGGTTCTCACCACCGGGCGCGTCGTGGCAGTCCACACCGTTTGCGAATGAGCTGAAACGGTTTCTCGAGAATCCATCGAAGCCCATGGTGCTGGCCATTGCCCGGCCCGATGAGCGCAAGAACTTCTCCACACTCATCCGGGCGTTTGCGGAGACGCCGCGGCTTCGGGAGGCTGCGAATCTGGTGCTGGTGGCCGGCAGCCGCGACGATCTCTCAGAGATGCCGGCGGGAACGCGACGCGTGCTGAACGAGATCCTGCTGCTCATCGACCGGTATGACCTCTACGGCTCCGTAGCCTATCCCAAAAGTCATGAATCCGAGGACGTCCCGGAGCTGTACCGGCTCGCCGCCCGCTCGGGTGGAGTCTTTGTGAATCCCGCCTTGACGGAGCCCTTTGGACTGACCCTGCTGGAGGCAGCAGCCAGCGGCTTGCCCGTAGTAGCAACCAACGAGGGCGGTGCCAAGGACATCGTTGCCGCGTGCTCGAATGGCGTGTCGGTTGACCCGTTGGACGCCGAGGCCATGGGGCGGGCGATTCTCGATGCGGTGACGGCGAAGGAGAAGTGGGAGGGTTGGGCGCAGAGCGGCCTTTCCCAGGTTCACAACTCGTTTTCTTGGTCGGGGCACGCGGACCGATACTTGCAGGAAGTGACACGTATCGTGGCGGGAAGCCGACCGGGATTCGACCTCAATACCGTCCGTCGAAGCCGGTTGCCCGAGATCGACCGCATCCTCGTAAGCGACATTGCGGATACCCTCACGGGAGACGAAGAGGCCCTGAAAGTGCTGGTTGCACGGTTGGGGGAAGCCGGAGACGATGTCGGGTTCGCTATTGCCACGGGGCGGTCATTGAACGAGGCGTTGGAGATTTTGAACGATCTCCAGGTCCCGCTTCCGGACGTCCTCATCACGTCGTCCGGGACCGAGCTTCACTACGGGCGAGACTGTATCATCATGGACCGATCGTGGAAGCGGCAGATTGATTACCAGTGGTTTCCTAACCGGGTTCGTCAAGCGATGAATGAGCTCCCCGGGCTCGAACCGCTCGACACCAAGAGCGAGAGCGGCTTCAAGGTAAGCTATGGGGTCGACCGAACCCATGCTCCGTCGACCGCGGCGATTCGGCGGCACCTCCGCCGGCGGGGGCTCAGGGTGACGACGATTCTGGATCATGAGATCGTGCTTGATGTGCTACCGATCCGGGCATCTCCCGGGCTTGCAATTCGCTTCCTCTGCTTCAAGTGGGATATTCCTTCGGAGCGGCTTTTGGTTGCTGGGGATTCTGGCAATGATGCCGATATGCTTTCCGGCAACTCCCTCGGGGTGGTGGTGGGCAACTTCACTCCGGAACTGGAATACCTCCGCGGGAGGCCCCGTGTCTACTTTGCCCGTGGCAAGCACGCTTGGGGGATCCTCGAGGGGATCGAGCACTACGATTTCTTGGGAGCGATCAAGCTGCCGGACGAGGATCTCGTATGATTGAACACCTCCCAGCGGTGTTGTCGGAGCACCGCGAGTCCATCTATCTCCTATTTCGCCGCTACGGTGCTCTCGACAAGCCGGTGCTCGTCGGGTCGGATCTGGCGTACGAGTATGAGCAGTTTTGCCTCACAGAGGCGGGCCAGGTGCTGGCCGACACGCGGCTCCGGCAGATCATCCGTTCGACGCAGGAGGCGGTCTTGGTGCCTCCCCTGCTTTATCTGGCGGTTCGCCTGACCGTCGCGAAGTGGCGTTGGGTCCAGATCCACGTCGAGCAGATGGTGTGTCGCGAGGTGACGGTGTCGGAATATCTGGAGTTCAAGGAACGGTTGGTAGAGAAGTCACGAGGACAGCGCTGGGTGCTCGAGCTGGATCTGAGCCCCTTCGAACGCGGGTTTCCCAAGTTGAGCGAGACGCGATCGATCGGCCGGGGAGTTGAGTACCTCAATCGATTTTTGTCGGGCCGGCTGTTCGACAGTGGTGGGGAAGGGCATCGCCGCCTGTTCGAATTCTTGAAGCTGCATCAGGTGCAGGGCCGGCAATTGATGCTGAACGGCGTCGTTCAGGACGTGGCGCAGCTCCAGGAGGCGCTCCGGGTCGCCCTCGATCACCTACAGCCTGAGCCGCCGGACACTACCTGGGAGAGCCACAGTGCGGAGTTGCGCAAACTCGGCTTTGAAGTGGGATGGGGCAGGACGGTATCTCAAATACGGGAGTCGATGGAGTTGCTTTCTGACATCTTGGAGGCTCCTGCCCCGAAAAATCTAGAACAGTTCCTCAGCCGCATTCCCATGATCTTCTCAATCGCCATCGTGTCGCCCCATGGGTTTTTCGGCCAGTCCGAGGTGCTCGGCAAACCGGATACCGGCGGCCAGGTCGTGTACATCCTCGACCAGGTGCGGGCGCTCGAGCGGGAGATGCGGAGCTCGATCCACGATCAGGGGCTCGACTTCGAGCCTCAGATTCTAGTGCTCACACGCCTCATCCCTGAATCGCAAGGCACGACCAGTGACCAACGCATCGAGCACATCCTCGGGACCGAACACGTACGCATCTTGCGCGTACCATTTCGCGATGCGCGGGGCCAGGTGGTTCCCCAGTGGATTCCGCGCTTTGAGATCTGGGAATACCTGGAGAGGTATGCCGTCGAGGCCGAGCGGGAAATGGTTGCTGAACTCGGCGGCAAGCCGGATTTCCTCATCGGCAACTACTCCGACGGCAACCTTGTTGCCAGTATCTTGGCCCACCGTTTGGGAGTGACGCAATGCAATATCGCGCACGCCCTCGAGAAGACGAAGTACCCCCATTCGGATCTACACTGGAAGCAACACGAGGAGGAATACCACTTTTCGTGCCAGTACACTGCAGATCTCATCGCCATGAACACAGCGGACTTCATCATCACTAGCACCTACCAGGAGATCGCCGGTACGAAAGAGAGTATCGGGCAGTACGAGAGCTACAGCTCGTTCACCATGCCGGGTCTCTATCGCGTTGTGTCGGGAATCGACTGCTTCGATCCCAAGTTCAACATCGTCTCGCCCGGTACTGATGAGGCGGCTTTCTTTCCCTATTACGAAGTAGCGCGGCGCCTTCCTGATCTACGGGCCGGAGTTCTCGACCTGATATTCGGCAGTCCCAGCGACGAAACACGAGGACAGTTCCGCGACCTCAACAAACCTATACTCTTCGCCATGTCCCGGTTGGACCGCGTGAAGAACATGGCGGGTTTGCTTGAGTGGTATGCCCAGAGCGCCGAATTACGATCCATCGCAAACCTGCTTCTGGTTGGCGGTCATGTCGACCCCGAGCGCGCGACCGGCGCCGAGCAGTTGCATCAGATTCACCTGATGCACCGACTCTTTGACGAATATCATCTCGATGACGAGGTGCGCTGGGTACTTCGTCAGACCGACAAGACGCGGGTCGGCGAGCTCTACCGCTGCGTCGCCGATTCCCGTGGCGCGTTCGTTCAGCCGGCGCTCTTCGAGGCCTTCGGCCTGACGGTCATCGAGGCCATGAGGTCGGGGTTGCCCACGCTTGCGACATGCTACGGGGGGCCACTGGAGATCATCGAGGACGGGGTCTCGGGTTTTCACATCGATCCGAATCACGGTGAAGATGTCGTGCAGCGCATCCTCGCGTTCTTCGACGACCACACTCGTGACCCCGAGTACTGGTGGAGAATCTCGCAAGCGGGGGTTTTGCGAGTCCGGGAGCGGTATGCGTGGAATCTCTACGCCGAGAAGCTCCTGAGTTTGTCGCGTATCTATGGCTTTTGGAACTACATTACGAACATCGAGCGTCAGGAGACAAGGCGATACCTTGAGATGTTCTATGGCCTGATGTACCGGCCACTTGCGCGTGGTGAAACACAATTGTCCCTGGCGGCACGGGCGAGGACAGGGACGCGTCATGAAGAGCCTCGGCCATAGCGACGGTGTCGCCTTCCGGAGGAGCGGGCCGGGGCGGTAACATGATCTCGGCGAGAGTTGTCGCTGTGGGTGGAGGTCCAGACATAGAGCTGGTTTCGAGGAGGGAGAAGTGATCACAGGTATTCGTTGTCAGCAAAGACGGCATCGCTGCCGCGTCGTTCGCTGGATTGGCATAATATGGATCCTCGCGCTGGTCGCCTTGCCGCAACACGTTTCGGCGCAGGTCCCCCTGCAGACAGAAACTGGGGATAGATATGTGCTCCCGCCGGAGACGGTGCGAGACATATTCAGCCGCGACAAGAATTACGCCACGCTCGATCAGGCGTCGCCGGATGCGAGTCGTTTCTTGATCCCTCGAATTACCGAGCTCTCCACGCTCGACCGGATGGCCGTCGAGACGTACAGGCTGGCCATGCTCGAGATTCGGCCACAGGTAGATCGCTTGTGGCATTTGGACACCTTCGGCATCTACGGATTGCAGGTCTATTCCCTGTCCGACCGGGCGTTTCGCGACATCAGTCTGCCTGATGGCATCTTCGTAAGTGACATGACCTGGTCGCCGGACGGAAGTCAGATTGCGTTTCTTGCTCACTTGCCGCATGGCACGGAAGTCTGGACGGCAGATGCGGCAACGGGGAGAGCGCGACGCCTGAGCGACGCCCGCGTGATGGTCACCATTGCGACGCGTTCCCAGGCGGGGGGGATGATCACCTCCCGGATGGTGCAGTGGACGCCTGACGGTGGTGTGATCACCCTGCTCGTGCCGGCGGACCGCGGCACAGAGCCCCAGCGGGATCCGGTGCCCAGTACCCCGGTCATCCGCCGGACGCGTGAAAAGCCGACACCTACCCGAACCCTGCCGTTTCTCCTGAAGGACGAGCACGACAAGGCTCTCTTCACGTACTACACCAGAAGCCAGATCGCCGAGTTGCGTCCGGGGCGCCGACCCCGTCTCATCGGTGAGCCGGGGATATACGAGTCGATCTCGCTGAATCCCGACGGCCAGTATCTGATGACGGAGAAGATCGAAGAACCGTTTTCCTTTATTACGAGCTACCAGGGATTTGCGGGGCGTACGGAGGTGATGGATCTCGCAGGCAATGTTCTTGCCGTGCTCGATGAACAAGAGTTGCGAGAGGGCGCGAGGAGTCCTCGAGACGACAATGAGGACAATGAGCCCAGAGATTGGTCGTGGCGGCCGGATGGTGTCGGATTGAGCTTCCTGCAGCGTGAGCCAGGCGAAGGTGACGCGTTGTCCTCAGAGGAAGATGATGCCCGCGGCGACCGCATCATGTCGCTTACTCCCCCCTTCGACATGGATCGCGCACGCGTCGTGGCCAGGAGTGACGATCCGTTGAGCGATGTGAGCTATTCGGCGGACGGAGGCCACGCTTTCGCCACGGTCTCCAAGGATGACGAGCAGGCTATCGCTGCCTTTGCTCTCAATACTGGGGAGCCCGAACGGCATCTCATCGTGGACTTTTACGATCCCGACGACGTCACTGAACACCCCGGTGAGTTGATGGTGAAGCAAATCGCGAACGGAATCTCCTATGCTGTGGTTTCGACCGATGGTCGTGCTGTGTACCTGCAAGGCGACGGGCTAAAGGACGACTTCAAGCCACAACCATTCGTCGATCGCATTGCGCTGACTGACGGCCAGGCAACCCGTATTTTTGAGGGCTCCGACGAGAGCTTCGACCGCCCCCTTGTTCCTCTGGACGACGACTTCAGCCGGATGATCGTGAGCAGGGAGTCGAAAACGACTTTTCCGGACAGCTATCTGTGGACGGGGAATGGTTCGATGGAGAACCTCACTCGCAACGCCAATCCCTTTCCGGAGGTTGCTGCGGCGCAGCGAGTCGACTTCGAGTTTGTTCGCCGTGACGGTCTCAAAGTGCGGGCGAGGATCTCGCTGCCGATCGATTACCAGGAGGGCACGAGAGCGCCGGCGATCTTCTGGACTTATCCCCGGGAATACGACGACGCAGAGGAATACCAGCGTGCAGCCATCCGTTCCCGAAACGAGAATGCCTTCACCCACATGAGCTGGCTGCGCTGGTCCGACATATGGCTCACACAGGGTTACGCGCTCGTGTACCCCGACATTCCCATCATCGGTGAGAGCTACAACGACAATTACGTCGCCCATCTCGTAGATGGTATGTACGGTGCACTTCGTGCTGTGGACCGGCTCGGGTACGTAGACGTCGACCGAGTCGGGCACGGTGGCCACAGCTACGGAGCCTTCGCGACCGCCAACATCTTGGCGAATGCCCCCTTCTTCAAGGCGGGTATCGCCGGTGATGGTGCTTACAACCGCAGCCTGACACCCATGGGGTTCCAGAGTGAACGGCGTGACATCTGGGAGGCACCGCACATCTATTTCGAGATGTCGCCGTTCTTCAAGGCGGATCAGATCAATACGCCTCTGTTGATGTACCATGGTGCGGACGATAACAACTCGGGGACGTACCCGATTCAGTCGGAGCGCTTGATCCAGGTACTCACCGGTCTCGGCAAGACCGCTGTGCTGTACCTGTACCCCTTTGAGTCCCACACACCACGAGCTATCGAGAACAACCTGGACATGTGGGCGCGGTGGCTCGAGTGGTTTGACAAGTACGTCAAGGGTGGAGAAGCGGCAGAGCAGGTGGTATCACAATCGGAGGGCCGACGGCCGTAGCCTCGTCGGTCCTGAGCAGCTAGGACGCTGCTTGATGTCGTGTGGGGATTGGCGGGCTGGGGACGGCCGCCGATGATCTGCGGCGCCTCCCAAACTGGAGATCGAAATGCTGGAGCTATCGCCGCTCGAGCGGTCGTTTCTGGAACGGAGCGGGGACACGTCGGTGACGAAGCGACGAAATCGGATGGCGCTCGTCACCGGAGGAGTTCTCATTGCAAGCTTTTGTGTGGCGGCGCTCATGAGTCAATCGCTGGTGCTGGTGATCGTCGTGAGTATTACCTATATGCTTGCCTCGATCTTCGAGAGGGTCGCATACGGCAACGCCGTGATTGTCTATAAGCGGTTGATCCAGAAACTCAGCCAGCGAGTCGCGATGCTGGAGCGACAGTCGTCCAACGAGGAGGTTGTTGAGGAGAATTCGCCGTAGTTGATCCCGCCCCCGCCCATCGGTCCCGTTCCCAACCTGGACGGGTGCCGACTAAGTTGCCTACATCGACTCCTCCGCCTCACCGAGGAGGGCGGCGCTCGGCCTTTCGATGGGACCCGAAGGCCGCGCCAGATGGCGGACCCGGCTGGCGCTGTCGCTGGTGTAGTGCGAAAGCGTGTCCGTCGCCATGGGGTGCGAGATCTGCTTGAGGGCAATCGCGGCGGCGGCCCGGACCTGCTCACCCCACCGCCGACCAAGGAACAGGAACTTTCGTTGGGCCAGGACGCGTGCCAGGGGCTCGATCGCGGTGGCATTGCCCAAGCGGGCGAGTGCCCGGCAACACGCAATGGCGATGTCCTCGCTCTTGGTCGTGTTCAGGATGGAGATCAAGGCCTGGACGGCTGAGTCGGAGCCAAGAATCCCCAGACTGCGGATGGCGCCTTTGGCCATGGGAGCGTCGTCGCCGTTTGCGAGGGGGAGGATGACCTCAATCAGGTCATCTCGGTGCAGGCGTTCGAAGAGCTGAAAGGCACCCCGACGAATCTTTGGGTTGCCGTCGCCCAGGCTGAACTCGAGCTCGTCTCGCAAGCTTCCCGTGACGGTATCGATGACCTCCATGATGCGGAAGCGTGGCTCCACGATGACCTCTGTGACGAGCGCCCGCTTGATTTCTTTGGCGGCGGGCCGCCCCATTTCAGCAAGGAGACTCGCGGCGGTCTGTCTGGCTCGGAAGTCTCGCTCCTGCTTGATCACCTGGATGAGCAGCGGAATGGCCGGGATCCCCAGGCTGCCGATCACTTGAGCGGCACGCTCTTGCCGGATGGGATCTTCCGCCGTGACGTCGGTTTCCAACAACTTCTGGGTAACGGGATCCAGGTCTCGAATGAGAATCTTGACGAGATTGTGGGCGTCAGGTTCTTGGTTCGTGGCCAGTTGCTCCCGGCGGATCTTGAGCTCCATCAGTATTCGGCCTGCCAGCTGGTAGTCGGCAAACTGCACCGCACTGCCTGCCATGGCATAGAGCAACGTGGCGAGTTCGTGCATCACCCGGGGCTCAGTCTCGTCAGGAACCGCCGCCAGCACGAAGTCCGCGGCGATCTCGGCGAACTGGTGCTGGAGGCCGAGGATCAGGCTCTCCATCAGGCGGCCGCATGTCTGGACGATCTGTTCCCTGCTCGATGGATCCTGCTCACTGAATTTTTCGAAGAGCGCGCGCAGCAGGCGTCGGACCAGCTTGTGTTCTCCCTTGACCAGGAGTTCCTTGCCGAAGCGGGGCACCGCTTCCCGGAGAGCCTGGTTCGGATCCTCCGACAGCTGTTCGACCAAGGCTATGGTGGCATCGCCTTCACTGGATTCCTCGTCGGTGGGTTCACCGACGGAGCTGAGTAGGCTCTGTACCACGCCCATGGCGTAGTGGCGCTGGTTGAAAGCCAGGCAGGAAAGCCCTCGCTCCACGGCAAAACTATCCCAGAACTCACTGTCGGTGCCGGTGCTTGGAAGATCGCGCAGTGCGCCGATGAACGTCTCGAGATCCGTGAGCGCGATACCGGCAAAGAACGTCATGCTCTCCAGACCCACCGACTCGACGAACGTCAGAAACCCGGTGGCAATCGTCTCATACCGTTGCGTGTCTGCCTTTGCACCGTTCACGAGGAGCGCTTCGTCCAGTCGAGCAAAGGTGAGTGCCGGCCGTCGGGTGAGAACACCCTGCAGGGAGGTGTGTAGGTTCTCGATTGCCCGGACGACGGGTTTGCTGTCCACGGGATAGAGTTTGATGTTGGTGGTAGCTCCGTGGAGAGCGCGCAAGATGTTGGGGACCTCCGCCAAGTCTTCCGCGTCGAGTTCCTCATCTTCGGCGGCCGGGAGCCTCGCCGCCATGACGGTCCTCGACCTGCGAACCCGCGAATATTGCATCTGGAGGAGCTCGATGTGCTCGAGACCCTTCTCCACGGCAACCTTCCGCCAGAATTCGGGCTCGATCGTCTCGGGTTTCACCCGCGCAAGCGCCGTCAGCAACGCCTGAAGTTCGTCCTCCCCACCGCCCGTGTAGAAGACGATACCCTTCAGCTCGAACCGATTGAGGAGTTCGACGAACGAGCTGGTCAGAAACTTGAGCTCCGTAACATCCACACGCTGCCCGTTTGCCAGGAGAACGTGCTGTGATTGCGACAAATGCAGCCGATCGTTCTTGGCGAGGACCTCGTCGAGGGCTTCGCGAACTTGCTTCAGCGAACGTGGGATCGCCTTGCTGTCTGGCGGATAGAGGCGAATGTTTCGGACGGCGGACATGAATGTCCGGAGAACGTTTGGAAGAAGGGGAAGGCTCTCGGGGGTGAGCTTTGGGCCGGTATCCACTTCATCCAAGATCTCGCCCGTATAATTGGCGGCCTCTTCGGCGTTGAAGACCGACTGTGTGTAAGCGACCTGGATCTTTTCGTAGCGCCGGGATTTGTCCTGGTTGGCTGAACGCTTGAAGTGATACGCCAGCAAGGAGGCTGACGGTAGGAGGCGCTGCTGGTACAATCCCTCCTGGTAGTTACCAATCTGTTCGTGTAATCCGGTCCGACGACTCTCGTCGATCCCACCGTAGCTGATGTCCAACACGCGCTTGCTTAGAAAGCGCATGACCTCATCGTTGATCTGAAAGTCGAGGCTGACGAGGCCTAGCGCCTCGGCTCGGTCGAGAAACTCCAGGACGCGGTTCTCGTCCAAATCGGCACTTCCAGTCAGGATGCTGAGGGGGATGTCTTCACCCAGGGTCGATGCCCGCTCCAGGAGCTGCCGGCTTTCCTCATCGAGCGCGGCGATCTTTTCCGTGACGATCTCTTCCAGCGAGCGCGGAAGGTAGCCCTCCTCTAAGGGCTCTATCACCCATTCTTGACCGGCCAAGGTGACTTTTCGGTCCGTAACGAGCTTGCGAATGATCTCACCGAGGAAGAGCGGGTTGCCCTGGCTGGTACGGGCCAGGTCAAGCTCGAATCCGTCTGGCATCTGGAGGTTCGGAAAGACGCCGTTCAGATGCTCGGCGATGTCGTCGGCCCCAAGTGGCTGGAGCTTTGCCCGGCGAATCGTCAAATCCCTGTGGGGCGTGGCCATGAAACGTTCGAGGGGAGGTGGCTCGACGTCGCCACTCAATTTTAGCGATTCCAGCGCCGAGCTGCAGACGAAGATCGTCAGGTCCTGCCGCTCGAGCATAACGCGGAGAAGCAGTAGCGTCGCCTCATCCGCAAATTGAAGGTCATCGATGATCAGCACGAGCGGGCGGAACTCAACGACGCGTGGAAGAAACCGGGCGAGCGCGGAAAAGATGCCCTGTCTCCCTTGAATGCCTTCGTCGACTTCAGGAGGCTCGGAATCGCCTTCGGTGAGCTGCGGGAGGATCCGTGAGAGGTAGGCAACCTCCTGCTCGCTCAAGCGCTCGAGAATGGCGGTGCCCTTGTCCTCGCGTTGGTTCAGCAGTGAAACCAAGATTCGCGTCACCAGGTAGTAGGGCCGGTAAGCCTCCTGCTGGTCGGCAGAAACCTTGGTGACAAAAAAGGTCTCGTCGTCAGTGAGATTGCGGCGCACGGTCTCCAAGAGCATCGTCTTCCCGATGCCCGGCGCACCTTCGAACACGATGAACTGGCTGTGTCCCTCGCTCACTCCTTGCAGGGCGTCGGCGACGACGGCTAACTCGTCTTTGCGGCCGGCGATGCCGGTCACCTGCAAGCGATGGAGCGCCGTCTTCGGAAAGACCCGCTTCGGGTCGACCTCGCTGGCCGCAGCCGCTTGATCGCGGCCTGACTGCTTGGCGTGATAGACGGCGGTGTCGGCCGCCTGAAAGAGACCTCTGCTGCTCCGCGCGTCTTCCGGTGCCGACGCCACGCCAATGCTCATGGTGATCGGCACGACGATCCCGGCATCGCGAATCTGGAACGGGCGATCACGAGTCCGCTGGAGGAGGCGATCCGCCACCGCACGCGCTTCCGCTCTGCCCGTGTGGGGCAGAAGCATCATGAACTCGTCGCCACCAAACCGAATTGGTAACCCTTGTTCTCCTGCAACCTCCTTGAGGAGGGCGGCGATCCAGGTCAGCACCTGGTCGCCGGTGGCGTGGCCGTGGGTATCGTTGACTTCCTTGAAGCGATCCAGATCGATCACGAGCACCGAAAGCGGGTAGTCCTCCTCCCCCTTCCAGCGGACCTTGTGCTCGAGATAGCTCAGCAAGAAGCGGCGATTGTGAATGCCGGTGAGCTCGTCCTCGAAGACGAGGCGCGAAGGATCCTTCCCGACATTTTCTAGGAAGTTGATCAGCTCTTGATACTGCACGGCCCGGGACTCTCCTGGGGTACCTGTCCCTGCAAATTCGTGCCCATCCGGACCGGACAGGCCGGGAAGCGAGCGCGTCCAGCCGGGGACGATTGACAGCCGGACGCAGGACCCGTAACCTGCGAATTGACGGGTATTTAAGGACATATCATAGGGATGATGTCCGCCCGGGCTCAGTGTTCGGCGTCACTTTTTACGACAGCAGGGGGTCTTTCCGAGCGGCTTCGAGTGGCCGCAGGGGCGGGAAGGTCCGGCGGGAGAGCGTTCGATGCCACGAGGCTTCCAGAGGCGGTCGTGACAACGTTCGTCGAGCGATTGGGACGGCTGGACAGCTGTGCCGTGTCCGATGCGCTCGACGCGCTCGGATTCCGGGGCGTGGCCTTGGGCCTGCAGCGGCTCTCCACGGTGCGGCAGATCGTGGGTCGGGCGGTGACCGTGCAGCTGGAAGCCTCGTCTGGGGAGCCAGCCAAACGCCATCTCGGGGTGCGGGCCACGGAGCAAGCGTCGTCCGGCGACGTCATTGTGGTGGCCAATCGTGGCCGGACGGAAGCCGCCGCCTGGGGTGGGCTGCTCTCGCTCGCGGCCCAGCGCAAGGGGGTCGCCGGGGTCGTGGTGGATGGAATGTGCCGGGATCTGGACGAGGCCCAGCAGCTGGGCTTTCCCGTCTTTGCCCGGGGAGCGGTACCCGTTACGGCGAGGGGCAGGTTCTCCGAGGTGTCGACCGACGGTCCGGTCACGATTGCCGGAATCGAGGTGTGCTCAGGAGACCTGGTCATCGCCGATGGAAGTGGAGTCGTGTTCGTTCAGGCGGGGCAGGCGGCGACGGTGCTCGACGCCGCTGAGGAGATCGCGGTGCGGGAGGAGGCAATGGCGGAGGCGATCAACGCGGGCAAGTCGCTGGCCGAGGTCCTGGATGAGCGATACGAGCGCTTGTTGAAGGGGTGGAGCAAGCCATGACGTCGCCTCGATGCTGTCGACGGATCCAAGGGGTCACGACAGGATGCTGGCACGGGGACCTACCCGCAAGTTGCTGTGGATCTGCGACTTGCGGTGCTCCGGACCTTTGCCGATGCCCTCCACGGCACGCTCGCAGTCATGCCCAGGTCCACTCGCCTGTCCCTCCGACTCAACGGTGGTCGTAAATCGAGTTGGTACCACGATTGCTCGTTTTCCGTAGATCGTGGTTCTGCTGCGACTTGGGGGTGATGCAGTTCACGGCAACCCGTCCGCTGGCTCACGATCTTAGGAGCCCAGCGTAACGACGAGTCGGCGAGGCGAAGCCGGACTCATGTGGGTGAAGGAGGTATTTCCAGGTGGCTAAGGCTTCCGCGACAAGTGGCGAACGAAAGCGATACGGCTCCCCCAAAGAGCCGCGCCGGTCAGCCCAAAAAACCGCCGGCCCCGCGTTTGAGCTGATCGTTGCCGACGGCAAGACCAGGGTAGAGGAGTACCAGCAGGCGATGCAACGCTGGCAGGAGGCCATGCCGCACTGCCTTGCTCCTTATTGGAGCAGGATGCATGACCTCGCGCTGGCCACGGCGCCACTGCACGAGGACCTCGAGGCATCCTATCCGGATCCCGAAGACCGTGCCTTGGAGCTGTTCAGATGGTTTGGCGCCGGCAAGGGGCCCTGGAACGAGTTCCCCGCATATGAGGGTGTGGCCGAGAGTCTCCTTCTCGATTATTCGACGGACCTATTGGTCGCTGCGCTCACCGACCATCATGCGCTCTCCGCCGGACACCTCGAAGGAGCAGCTCGACATTTTGCCGGATTGGCGTTCCGGGAGCGGAAGAGGCGAGACCTCGAAAAGCTCTCGCCCGATTTGAAGCAGAGATTGCTGCAACACACGCTGCAGTCCTCGAATCCGGAAAATCGAGCGGACGCTGAGCGGGCGTTTGCCGGCTGAGGCCGGAATGACCGCTCAGGGCGAGGACCCGGAGCGGTGTGACTACTGCGATCTGTGGCGGACGAATCCGGAGATGCTGGAGGAACAACACGTTCCGCCAGGATATTGCGGTGTCTGTTCCTGTGGCGCGCCCGGTCACGTCAGGCACTATCCCGGGCCGGTACCTATTTCTAGTGCCTGGTGCGACGACTGCTACAGTCGCCTTCCCACTGTTCCCCTGGTGACGAAGCTGTTCTACGTTTTCCTGGGCTTGATCGTCGTGGGCCTACTGCTGGTGTTGCTCCTCTAGACAGCACATTCACGTCCGGGGAAGCGGTTCAAAGCTTCGCGGGGAGCTGGGCGGTCACAAGCTGAAACAAAGACCTCGAGTTCGAGCGATGTGTGATCTGGAACGCAGCGGTCCTGAGCACCTCCACCGTACATTCATTAGTAGTTACCGGAGAGTTTTCTTGATGAATCTGGACACGGTGCAGAGCAAACGGGTCGCGCGAATCTTGGTGCTGTTGGGCAACGTTGTTGTCCTCGAGGCAGTTCACCAGTTGGTTCGGGGCGCCTCCATCTCCGTCGTGTTCGTTGTGTTCTTCTCGGGCCTGGCCGTCGCCCTGGTGGGGGTGATGGCTTCGATGGAAACTTAGCCTAGCATCTTGCCACCGGAGATCGGAATCGACGGAACCGGCCCACTACCGCGAGCGTGTCAGCGACCAGGACGATAGCCCTGGTCGCTTTTTTTGTTCGGCAAGCGGTTGTTCTCAGTTCGACAAGATGTAGATCGCCGAAAAGTGGATAGCCAGGCACTGCGATCCCGTCAAGGGCAAAGCGAACCTATTCCGCGCCTGCCAGGTATATTTGGACGAGGTGACGACCCGATGGGTGGGACGTCGAGATTCACCTCGCACGGGAAGGGCGCCAGCCACATGCTGCTTCGCTACCGAGTGTTCGTCGCCATCGCCGTCCTGGCGTCTTGGACTTCCACCGTCCGGTCGCAAGAAGTCGGCGAGATGTCCGTGTCCCGACGGCTCTTCCGGACCGGTCGGCAGGTGGTGCAACGCGCCGTGGATGCCATGGGCGGCGATTCGGCCCTGCAAAGTCTCGCGAGCCTCGGGTGGGAAGGTGACGGATTCGAGGATCATGGCGTCATTGAACAGGGAAGAGCGCCAGGCGTCCCAATGCCGGAGCCGATCCGCGAAGCGGTCGCCATAGATTTCGCCGGGGACCGTGTCGCGTACGAGAGCCGGTCACAGCGAGCCGATGGCAGTGTTCGGTGGAGACGATCCGTGTTTCAGCAGGGCGATCGACTGCTCTCCGTAGACCATACGGAACGACGTGCTTCTCTCAGGCAGGATCCCTCGTTCGCTGAAGAGCGTCGTAGACGGCTCCGGATGGTGCCAGCCATCCTGCTGCACGAAGCGCTGGAGAACGCGCAGAGTCTCAGATCGCTGGGTGTTCAAGAAGTGGATGGTGGTGCGCGTATGTTCGTCTCGTGTACTCTGGAATCCGGCGAAACCCTGACCCTGGTGTTTGATACTGAAACCGACTTGCTGCTGGGTTTCGAGTACCTGTTGGACCAGCCATTGATGGGGGACGCGGTGGTTGCATGGGAGTTCGATGGCTACCGACCCGTCGCCGAGCTGGGGCTGTTCCCTTCGGGATATCGTGTCACGATCAATGGCCGGCTTTTCAGGGAGATCAACTACGAACGCGTGGACGTGAATGTCGCTCAACCATCGTTGCTCTTTGCGCTTCCGGAAGGCATCAGCGCTCCATCACTTCCACCTCGACAGCTCCCGTCCGAGGAGACCGCTCCCCCGCCGCGGTGGCCGCGGGTCACCGAGGTGACGGCGGGAGTGTTCTACGTGGAGAACATCAGGCCGGGTTTCCACGTGATGTTCGTGGAGTTCGAGGACTTTCTCATGGCCTTCGAGGCGCCGGCGGGGTACGCATTGTTGGACGAGATTCCGGCAAGTGACGTCGCGCCGGGCAGTAGCAGCAGCTCCGTTTCCGAGGAGTTCATCGCATTGATGAAGCAGGCGGTGCCGGCCAAACCCATCCGCTACGTTGCCCTGAGCCATTTTCACAGCGACCATGCCGGGGGATTGCGACCTTTCATTGCCGAGGGCGCAACTATCTTGACGACTCGGGGCAACAGAGAGTTCTTCGAGCGTGTCGCGACGACCCCGTTCACCATGGCGCCCGATCCACTCTCTCGTGAGCCACGGAATCCATCGATTGAGACGGTCGCAGGGCAGAGGGCGATCACGGACAATCACCGCACGGTCGAGCTCCTCGAGGTGAGCCCCAATCCTCACACAGACGAGATGCTCATCATGTATCTCCCGGACGAGGGAATACTCTTCACGGGAGATCTTTTCTACCCTGTCCCGTTGCAGGCTTTCCCTTCCAGGAACCGTATTCCCATTATGCGGTTCTTCGTTGAGTGGCTCGGGGAGCGGCAGCTCGAGCCGGTGGCCATCTACGGCACCCACGCCGCCGGCGCCGGCACGAGTGAACATTTGGAGCGGATACGGTTACTTCGGGAGAACAGGTAGCTCGACATCGCTACGGTTTGACAACAGCTTTCTCGCCGGAGAGGAGTCCCCCATGATCACCCGCCGAATCTTCCTCCAGCAGACTGCCGCCACGACGCTGATCGCCGGGTTGGGAAACTTGGGGTGTGCGCCATCTGAGGTGCCACAAGCTGGCATCAGGCCGCGCGTCGCTTTGCCGGAGCCCGGGCCCATGTTGCCGCCTGTGCCAGCGGTGCTCCTCACGGTCAACGGAGAAGGCCCGGGTGCACCCGATGAGATCTCGGTGGTATGGACGTTTGTCGTGAACGGGAACCCGCCGCAGGTGGGTATCAGTGCAGGCGAGGAGCACCTCGCTCGTAATCTCGTGGAGCTGCACGGCGAGTTCGTCTTGAACGTCCCAACCGCTGATATGGTCGGTGCCTTCGACGTCGTCGATATGAACTCGGGGCGATCCGCCGACAAGTTCGCGCTCTCCGGCTTCACGCGGGGCAATGCCAGTGTTGTGGACGCTCCCACGGTCGAGGAGTCGCCCATCCACGTCGAGTGCAGCGTGTTCGATTCCTTAGTAATCCCACCTGTACGAAAGATCTTCTTGGCCGATGTCGTTGCGACGACCGTGCACGAGGGAACCTGTGATGAGACTGGTCGTCTGATCGTGTCCAATGTGCCGTTTTTCGGGATGACGGCGGGAAGCGGCGAGCACTACACCATGGGACGTCCCGTAGGGCACATTGGCATGAGTGTAGGGCGGAGCGACATCAAGTATTAGCGACGTTCACATGAAGCAAGAACTGCTTCTGCCACGTTGCCGGTTTTGATGATTGCCCATTTTCCCCAGACTATTGGGGCGACGTCCCCGTCGTCGGAGCCGTGTTCGCCGAACTGCGGCTGGAAGGCGGCCTCTGCGGGCGGGTGCTCCGCGACGGCGTCGGCGACAGGCAATGAGAGGTAGGAAGTGAGACGTGAGAGGGTCTGTGCGCTCCTTACGTCCGCAGCGCCTCCACCGGATCGAGCCGCGCCGCCCGCCTTGCCGGCACGTATGTGGCCAGGAGCCCCACACCACACAAGAGCGCAACCACGACGACGAGGACTGCCGGCTGGGCGTTCCCCAGGTCGGCGATCAAGTGCGACAGCACACGGTTGAGTCCGAATGCGGCCGCCAACCCGATGATCGATCCGATCACAACCAAACGAGCAGCATCTTTCACCACCAGGCGGAGTACCTTTCCACGGTCCGCGCCCAGGGCGATGCGCATGCCGATTTCTCTCGTCTGCTCGTTCACCACGTACGACATGAGGCCGTAGATGCCCAATGCGGCCAGCGCGAGTCCGAAGACCGCGAAGAGGGTAACGATGACCGCACCCACGCGGTCCTGCGAGAGCGATGCGGTGTACAGCTCGTTCATCAACTCGGTTTCGTAGAGCGGAAGGTTGCCATCAACCTCCCAGATGGCGCTCTGCAGCGCGGGCACCACGCTCGACGGCCCGGTGGCCATCCGGATCATGATGTGTAGTTGGTCGGCGGATCGGCCCGTCGGTTGCTGGTAGTAGGGGAGATACCAGGTGTCCTGGTAATCGCCCGCGTCCCTCACTTCCCCCGCGATCCCCACCACAGTGAGCCACGGAACATCCACCCCAGGACGATCCATCCTGACCCGCTTGCCGATGGGATCCTCGCCCGGCCAGAAATGCGAGGCCATGCGCGAATCGATGATCACCACTGGCAGGCTGCTCGTGTCGTCCATGTCCGCAAACGCGCGTCCGCGAATGATGGGAATGCCCATGGTCTCGAACAGGCCCGGTGTGATGTACCGGTGGTTGATGATGATGGAAGATCCGTCCGCCGGCCGCTCGAGTCCCTCGACCTCGATGCGGGCTCCCCAATCGCCACAGCAAATCGGGTTGACGGTGGTGACAGCCGCAGCGCTCACCCCCGGGACGCGCTCGGCGGCGACGCGGATGTTGCGCAGCAAGTTGGTCCGCTGCTCGGCGCCATCGTAGCCCGACCCCGCCAAGTCGATGCGCGTCGTGAGGAGGTTTTCCGCCTCGAAGCCGAGGTCGTCTCCCACCAGTTGCCGGAATTGGTCGATCATCAACCCCGCACCGACCAGAAGTACTAACGCCAGCGAGATCTCGCTCACCACGAGCGCGCGTTGCACCCGGCGTCTTCCTCCGGAGCCGGTGGAGCGGCCCCCTTCCTTGAGTAGTGCCTGCAAGTCCGGGTTCGACCCCCTGAGCGCCGCAGCGGTACCAAAGACGAGCCCGGCGACGACGGACAGCACCAGGGAAAACACCAGCACCTCGCCGCCCACCTCGATGGTGCCGAGGTCCAGTTGGTCTCGCAGCACATTTGGAACCAAAACGGCGAGATAGTCCCGCAGCCAGAAGGTAAGCACGACGCCCCCGAGCCCGCCCAACACGAAAAGGAGCGTTGTCTCCGTGACGAACTGTCGCAACTGCCGAAACCGCCCGGCGCCGAGCGCTGCGCGAATGCCGATCTCGTGACTGCGGCTCATGAGGCGAGCGAGCAGCACGTTCGTCACGTTGACGCAAGTAATGAGGAGCAAGAACACCACGGCGGCCATCAAAACGAGAACGATGCGGTCTTGTTCCTCGATGAAGTTGTCTCGGGCCGGTACGACATCGAGTCCGAGGTCGGTATTCGTGTTCGGATATGTCTCGGTGAGGCTCTGTGCGATGACGGTGAGATCTTCCCGTGCCTGCTCGATGGTCGGGCCCGGTTTGAGGCGCGCGATGACGGCCAGGTCGTGCGAGCGCCCGTCGTGCCGGTCGAAGACGGTGGGAACCCACACATCGGCTCCGTACGGGAAGTTGAAACCGCGAGGCATGACGCCGACGATCGTTCGGACGCGGCTGTCCAAGGTGATCGTTGTGCCGAGGATCTGCTCGTCGCCGCCGAATTGATTCTGCCACATCCGGTGCGAGATCAGGATCGCACCGCTTGCGGCGCCAAGGCGTTCCTGCTCGGGATTGAACGGCTGTCCCAGCAGAGGCTTGATGCCGAGGGTGGACAGCCAGTTAGGGGACACCATGATGCCGGCCACGCGCTCGGGGGAATCACTTCCGGTCATCGCAAAGCTGTGCCACAGCGCCGCCACCACGTCTTCGAACGCTTCACTTCGCTCCCGCACGGCAACGAAGTTGAGCGGCGACATGTTGTATTTGCGAAGCTCGCCGTTGGGGGCCACGGAGAAATCGCGGAGTCTCACTAGCCGTTCGCCGTCGTGCAGCGGCAGCGGGTTCAAAAACACGTTGTTGACGACGCTGAAGATCGCTGTGTTCCCACCGATCCCTATGGCGAGGGTGAGGAGCGTCAGAGCAACGAAGCCGGGGCTCCTGCGAAACGTGCGCAGGGCGAACTTGAGATCGACCAGGAGATCCGTCACGGCCTCGAACACGAAACGGCGGCTGCGGCCCGGGCCGGAAAGCTTGCCGAGGGAGTTAACCGCTGGTTTGAGACCGGGGAGCCACCCGAAGGCCCGGCGGAGAGCAGCCGGCGGCAATGCGGCACGGAAGAGACGCCGCACGGTACCGGGCGCCGTGTCCCGCAACGGCTCCAGACCGATGATGACAATGATGTGATCTGACCGCTCGGCGACGTACAGCAGCTGGTTGCCGGCCGGGAGCACCGATAGGTGGGCTCCATCCCGTGACGCGGCAATGCTCGGAGGAAGACCGGCGGCCTCCAGGAAACCGATCCGCTCCGCGAGAGCCTCTTGCTCCGCTCTGGGCAGGTCACGGAACGCCTGCGCCGCGGTTGCGGAGAACTCTACCCGCCGGCGTGAGTCTGCCACCTAGAGCCCCAAGTCGGACTTGATGCCTTCCCAGGACACCGTCTCGCCGGCCTCGAGGTCCCGCAGTGCCTCCTCCACCTCTTTGCGGGACACGAACTGGCGGAGACGGCGCAGCAGGTCGAGGTCCTCGACCGGGACGATGGCCACCAGCTCCTTGCCGTGGCGGGTCACGACGAATCGTTCCTTGCCGTACGCAGCCCGGTTCAGCAGGTCGGCGAGATGCTTGCGGGCCTCAGCCGTGGTGATGTTCTCCATGTGTTCTCCAAGGATCCCAAGGTGTACGTTTTGTACAAAACGTACCTGTACTCGGGCTCCCACGCAACCCCAAAATCCTGGCCTAGTGACTGGCAGGGCTTTCCGGATGGGTGGGTGCTCCGTCCAACCCGTCCAGCTCCTCGAGTGCCGCCGCTATCTCCCACCGGCCCTCGAGCCCGGCAGGGTCAACTGCGGCGCCGCCATGGATACCGCACAGCGGTGTGCAAATCCCAAGGCCACAGGCGTCATACGAATGACGGCCGGCCAAGGGACGCCGGCTTCGAACCGACGTCATTTCCAGGAGGCACGATCATGACTGCGAATAACACTTTCCGGTTCACCTTGTGGGCCATGGTCTGCGCGATGGTTGTTTGGGCCGGGGCTTGCAGCCGTCAGTCCGCCGTGAGCGACCAGGTGGGACCGACCGAAGAACAAAACCGGGTTGATACCCAAACATCGTCCCCTAAGGCCTCGCCCTCGGCTGTGTCTGCCATGCAGGAGGCTGCCGCTCGGGGTCGTGGAACGGTCATGCTGGCGGATGCGGTCGGCTTCAATACCGAGTCTTATGACCGCATCTATGGGAACGCGTTCCTCGCTGTTGGGGCCAATCCTCTTTCGACTTTCTCCATCGATGTCGACCGCGCCTCTTACAGCAACGTGCGCCGGTTCATTCGCGGAGGGCAGCTTCCACCCAAGGACGCGGTGCGGATCGAGGAGTTGATCAACTACTTCACGTACGACTATCCGGATCCCACCGGCGACCACCCGTTCTCCGTGACCACGGAGGTCGCAACGGCACCTTGGAATCCCCTGCACAAGCTGGTCCGCATCGGCCTGCAGGGTGAGAGAATCGCCGCCGGACAACTGCCCCCGAGCAACCTCGTGTTTCTGATTGACGTCTCTGGTTCGATGCAGAGCGCTGCGAAGCTCCCGCTTCTAAAATCGGCGTTCCGGCTGCTCGTGAACGAGCTCCGGGAGGATGATCGGGTGGCGATGGTCGTGTATGCGGGTGCGGCAGGATTGGTGCTGCCACCCACCTCTGGAGACCAAAAAGACCGGATTCTCGACGCCATCGAAGCGCTCGAGGCAGGTGGTTCAACGGCCGGCGGGGCGGGGCTCGAGCTCGCGTATCGCCAGGCGGTGGAGAGTTATGTCGAGGGTGGCAACAATCGGGTGATTCTGGCGACAGACGGCGACTTCAATGTCGGTCCGTCCAGTGACGGCGAGATGGTGCGGCTTATCGAGGAGAGACGGGAACTGGGCGTCTTCTTGACCGTGCTGGGATTCGGGACCGGCAACTTGAAGGACTCCAAGATGGAGAAGCTCGCCGATAAGGGGAACGGTAACTACGCCTATATCGACAATCTCCTGGAGGCCAAGAAAGTGCTCGTGACCGAACTCGGCGGCACGCTGTTCACGATCGCCAAGGACGTCAAGCTCCAGGTGGAGTTCAACCCCGAGAGAGTGGCGGCGTACCGGCTCATTGGCTACGAGAACCGTTTGCTGCAGGATGAGGATTTCACTGACGATAAGAAGGATGCGGGAGACATCGGCGCGGGTCATTCGGTCACGGCACTGTACGAGATCGTGCCGGTAGGCGTCGAGACGACGGTAGAGATCCGCGGACTGGATTCATTGAGATATCAGGCCACAGCTCTACGCCCGAGGGCTGCGGAGAGTCCCGAGTTACTGTTCGTCAAAGTTCGGTACAAGGCCCCGGACGCAGCTGCAAGTCAGCTGCTGGAGCACGCGGTGCGGGACGATGCTCACTCTCCGTCCCACGACTTCATGTTCGCCTCGGCCGTTGCGGAGTTCGGGATGTTGTTACGCGACTCCGAGTACAAGGGAGATGCAACCTTCGAAGACGTCATCGCCCGGGCGAAGCAAGCCAGGGGTGACGACGCGGGCGGCTATCGAGGGGAGTTCATTCAGATGGCGGAGACCGCCGAGCGGCTCGCTATGAGCCTTGCCGCCGACACGCGGTGAACGGGGTTCGTGCGAAGGTGTAGGGGCGATGCGCGCTTCGCCCCTACACCTTATTATCAATGTATAGGATGGGTAAGGTGTCACCGTGGATGACATCTCACCCTCGGTTCATGGGGTGGGAATAGAATGTTCTTTGCTGGCCCGCCATGGTTTCCCTCATTGTAGTTCTTCGCACTCTGCTGTTGCCTCTCGTCCGGTTTCCCCTCGAGTTCCCACCGCGACGGGACCACACGACTCCCAGCAAGAAACGCTCGGACCGGGCCAACTCAGGAGGGCGCCACGTATGGAATTTACGCTCACTTCTCCGGCCTTCACCGACGGCGGTGAGATCCCAAAGCTCTACAGCTGCGATAGTGACGATATCTCGCCACCCCTCGCATGGGAGGGGGCTCCAACAAATACCGAGAGCTTCGTTCTGATTGTGGACGACCCAGACGCGCCCGATCCGAAGGCGCCGAAGATGACGTGGGTCCACTGGGTTCTGTACAACGTGCCGCGAAACGTCACCGGTCTTCCGGAAGGTGTGATGGGTGACGGTCTCCCTCGCGGCACGAAGGAGGGACTCAACGATTGGAAGAGCACGGGGTACGGCGGACCCTGTCCGCCGATCGGTAGACACCGATACTTTCACAAGCTCTACGCCCTGGACGCGGTGCTTCCGGATTTGGGAAATCCCACGAAGACCGAATTGGAAGCCGCCATGGAAGGCCACGTCATCGTCCAGGCCGAGCTGATCGGTACTTACCAGCGCTCGGGTTAGGCCTCAGGCCTTCACGGCTTAGGCAGAACCGAAGGCGGGCTAATTCGCTCTGAAGATCTGGGAGCGGATTTTCCAGTCCCTGCCTTCGCGGAGAAACACGGTGACATGCGTGCCGGTGACCTGCCAGCTCAACCCGTTCTCCCCCTGGATCAGGTATGAGAACGGGCCCGACATTAACGCCATGCGCCCGCTCGCATGAAAATCCGTCTCAGATAGCTGAGCTCCGCCCAGCGTGGCGAGGCTTTCTTCGAAGTACTGCTTCAAGCGACGGTGCCCGCGAATAGGTTCGCCTTCCGCGAGGATGAGGACTGCGTCTTCGGTATAGAGGTCGACGAGGTCATCGATTTCGTCTCGGACCCATGCCCCCCGCCACTGCCTCGTGAGCCCCGTGACCCGCTGATTCACCTCGTTGAGAAAGTCAGTCATGTGCCGTCGGTTCGAGGTGATGCCCGGGCCGGGCACGCCCGTCTGGCTGGCGGCCGGCGTCGCTGCAGCCGAAGAGATCAGCACGAGAGAGATAACAAGAGAGATAACAATAGAGACTTTCATAGTCCTCTTTCGCCATACCCACAGTGAAGTGCAATTTCTACGGTGTCGGCGCTCCTCGCAAGGTGAGGCGCGGCGACCCGCTCGCGACGGTCTCGTGGGTTGGGATGCAGTGGGTCGGCGTCCGCGCGTCGCCCATGCCTTCCGAGCAGCGGGCTGCCCCCCTTTCCGCCCATTGCGACGCGGACGGGAATCGGATAGCCTCTCTCGACAGCTGTTGCCCGGCACCTCACCCCCGGCGTGCCCGTCGGGAGGCGGATCGCTCCGCCAGATCGTTCACCTATCATGGGAGGGCTTGCCCGAAGACCCGCCGGATACTGGATCGCGGGGTATCGTGCGCGCGAGGGTGCCTCCTCCAGAGGCCGCCATGCAGCTTTCCAGCTTGATTAGCGCCGTTGATGCCCATGCATGTGGCGAGCCCGGACGCGTGATCATCGGTGGCGTGATCGATGTTCCGGGCAAGACCATGTTCGAGAAGAAAGTCTACCTCGAGACCCACGCCGACCACCTGCGAAAGCGCATGCTGCGCGAGCCACGCGGGTATCCCGCGCTGTGCTGTAACCTGATTCTCCCGCCGACCCATCCCGAAGCCGACGCGGGATTCGTCATCATGGAACAGGTCGAGTACCCTCCCATGTCCGGAAGCAACACCATTTGCGTGGCGACGGTGTTGCTCGAAACCGGCATTTTACCGGCGAGCGAGCCGGTCACAGAGATCATCCTGGAATCACCGGCCGGACTCATTCCAGTAAGGGCAGAAGTGGCCCACGGGAAAGTCACGAGCGTGACCTTCGAGAACGTTCCTGCATTTGCGGTGCATTTGGATGCTGTCGTTGATGTCCCAAAACTCGGAGAGGTCACCGTCGATGTCGCGTACGGCGGGATGTTCTATGTGATTGCCGACGCCGAGGCGCTGGGGCTCCGCCTCACTCCCGATGAAGGACGGGAGATCGTGCGTGTGGGGGAGATGATCAAGGCAGCCGCTCGAGAGCAGCTTCCGGCGATCCACCCCGAGAACCCAGCCATTTCCGGAGTGACCATCTCCCAGCTCTCAGGACCGCCGAGTCGACCCGGCGCAAACCGCAAGAACGCAGTGGTTGTTTCCACCGGCCAGCTCGATTGGCAGCGACCCGAGACCTGGACCGGTGCGATCGACCGGTCGCCTTGTGGGACGGGAACCTGCGCGCAGATGGCGGCGTTACATGCCAAAGGCCAGTTAGGGCTGGATGAGGATTTTCATCACGAGGGCCTACTGGGGACGGTCTTCACCGGCCGGCTGCTGCGGGAAACTCACGTTGGGCCCTACGCAGCCGTGACATCCACCCTCACTGGACAGGCGTGGATCACGGGGATGAGTCAATATGTATTGGATCCGGACGATCCATTTCCGACGGGCTTCACGGTTGGAGACATCTGGGGCCGTTCCCTCGAGGAGTGATGGGGCTGCTGATATTCCACGGGGAGGTTCCCTTCGGCAACACCCGCAAGCTCGACCTGACGTTCGACATCACCGCCGCCGTCCGTGTATCCGTTGGGAGGTCGCTGGCCCCGATCGTCGGCTATAAATTCCATCATCTGTCAAACGCCGGCACTGACGATTTCAACCACGGGCTGTACGCCAGGGTTTGGTTTGCCGGATTGATGGTCACTCCGTAACCTGAGCTGCTCAGTGTAACAGCCCAGCGCCAGGTGAGCCGACGGGGCCCAGCTTACTGCAGTTGAGCAGCCGCGGTCTTGGTGCTAATGTTGCTGTGACCGACAAGTCCCGCACCCCCTCTCTATCCCTGAACACCCTCGCGGGCGCATGAACAGAGTGACTATTTACCCGAAGCTCAGTCCCCGAGACTGGCTGGACGTGTTTGTCAGTGTCGGCGTTGCTGGTGTGTACGTCGTTGTGCCTCTGAGCCTTTACGCCGCCATGCGAGCGGTGCTCGCTGAATCGGTGGCCAACGCGCTGGCGCTGGGCCTGCTGACCGTCTGGTGGGTCATCTTCATCCGAAGTCTATCGCTTCAGATTAGGGGGTTGGAGCTGACAATCGCCGGCATCGGCCTAATTCGGAAGCGAGGATCGCCGACCTTCCTCGAATGGGGGGCCATCGAGGAGATACGACGGGCGACACGGAAGGAGATGATTCGGGAGGTCCGGCTGCGGCCGGGGCTCGGCGTGCGGCGCTGGGTTCCGGGCTGGACGACGTCGGATTGTTACTTGATCAGGTGGCCCGGCGGAAGGTGTTATTTCCCCGTACCCAGCGCCCGGGGCTTTGAAGATCTGTTGGAGCGCATGAGGGGCTACGGGGAACCGGCGGTTTCAGGCTGATCGCTGAGTGCAAAGGCATTCCGCTTGATTCCCATGGCAAAACGGATGTCGCAACGCCTGGAGGCGCACGGTCACGTACGCCTGGACGATTACCATTGGCTCAACCAGCGGGAAAACCCCAAGGTAATTGAATACCTGAAGGCGGAGAACGCCTGGACCGAAGCGGCGATGGCCCAAACCAAGGCGATGCAGGAAGCGCTGTTCGAGGAGATCAAGGGTCGTATCAAGCAAGACGATTCATCGGTGCCGTACCGGTTGGACGGGTATTTCTACTACACCCGCTTTGAGGAGGGGAAGGAGTATCCTATCTATTGCCGGAGAGAGGGATCGCTGGACGCGCCGGAAGTAGTCACGCTCGATGTAAACGAGCTGGCGGATGGGCACGACTTCTTCGACGTGAGCGGAGTCGAGGTGAGTTCGAGCCGCAACATTCTCTCCTTTGCCACCGACGACGTGGGCAGGCGCATCTACACGATCCATTTCAAGAACCTAGAAACGGGTGGGGTGCTTCCGGACATCATTCCAGCGATCACCGGAAATGTCGCCTGGGCGAACGACAACCAGACAGTCTTCTATTCGAAGCAGGATCCTGAGACGCTTCGATCGTACCAGATCTATCGGCACAGGCTTGGCACGGACCCGGCTACCGATGATCTCGTGTTTGAGGAGACGGATGAGACGTTCTTCACGTACGTGTTCCGAACGAAATCCAAACACTACATGATGATTGCTTCAGTCCAGACGCAGAGCTCGGAGTATCGCTACCTGGATGCCAACGCACCGGCGGGAGAATTCGAGGTGTTCCTGCCACGAGAGCGGGACCACGAATACAATGTGGACCACTTCGGTGATCACTTCTACGTCCGAACAAATTGGCTGGCCAAGAACTTCCGCCTCATGCGAAGTCCCGTCACGCATACCGAGAAAGGGCTTTGGGAGGAGGTGATCCCCCACCGGGAGGACGTGCTGCTCGAAGGGTTCGAGGTCTTCAAGGATCATCTCGTCCTCGGCGAACGTACGAAGGGACTCGTCCAGCTTCGGGTCCGACGGTGGGACGGCTGGGGCGAGCACCATCTCGATTTTCGAGAGTCTACTTACCTGGCCTACATCAGCACAAACCGGGAGCTTGATACGCAGGTGCTGCGCTATGGCTACACGTCCATGACCACCCCGACGTCAGTGTACGACTACGACATGGAAACCAGGGAAACTGTGCTTCTCAAGCGCGACGAGGTCTTGGGAGGTTTCGACCCCGATGACTACCGTACGGAACGCCTCCACGGCCTGGCTGACGATGGCACGGAGGTGCCCATCTCCGTCGTATACCGCAAGGGCATTCCGTTAGACGGTCACAGTCCATTATTGCTCTACGGCTACGGATCCTACGGTCTGAGCATGGACGCGACGTTTGCATCGTCCAGGTTGAGTCTCATCGACCGTGGCTTCATCTTTGCCATTGCCCATGTCCGTGGCGGGCAGGAAATGGGCCGTTGGTGGTACGAGGACGGCAAGCTTCTCAAAAAGAAAAACACCTTTACTGATTTCATCGCATGTGCCGAGCATTTAATCAGTGAGGGCTACACGAGTCCGGAGAACCTCTTTGCTCAGGGTGGAAGCGCCGGCGGTCTCTTGATGGGCGCCGTGGTGAACATGAGGCCGGATTTGTTCAAGGGTGTTGTGGCGGAGGTGCCCTTTGTAGACGTCGTTACCACAATGCTCGACAAGAGTATTCCGTTGACGACTAGCGAGTACGATGAGTGGGGTGATCCAAACACGAAGGACTACTATGAGTATATTCTTTCGTACTCGCCGTATGACAACGTCGAGCCGAAATGGTATCCTCACCTCCTGGTCACGACGGGCCTCCACGACTCGCAGGTTCAGTACTGGGAACCGGCGAAGTGGGTGGCCAAGCTCAGGGTAGTGAAGACGGACGACAACCGCTTGCTCCTCAAGACCAATATGGAAGCCGGCCACGGCGGGGCGTCGGGTCGCTTCCGGAGGTATCGGGAGACGGCCCTTGTCTATGCATTCCTGCTGGATCTGGCGGGCATTATCGAACCACCGACACCCTGACATCCGGCGCGTCGTCACACCGCGTTTCACTCAAACCGACACTCGCCTCACGGACGTGAAAATGACCAAGTGGATACTGAACCGGACTGTGTGTCTGACACTCAGCCTCATGATAGGGGCGGCCGTCGGTCTCGAGTCACAAACCGTCGATATCATGATTCGCAACGGACAGATACTCGACGGATCTGGGAGTCCCGCCTTTCGGACCGATGTCGGTATCGAAGGAGGCCGTATTGTCGCCTTGGGGCAACTCGCCGGGGTATCTGCCGGGCGAGTTATCGATGCCGAAGGCCTCTTTGTGGCACCCGGCTTCATTGATATGCACTCCCACGCCGACCGCGCGTTGGTCTCGGACAATGCCGCGGCCCGACAGGCTCACAACATCACGATGCAGGGGATCACGACGATTGTGGTAGGTCCGGATGGCAGGAATCCGATTTGGCCCATATCTGACGAGATAGCGGCATACCAAAGACTCGGTACCGCGCCCAATGTCGTGCCCATGGTCGGTCACGGAACCGTGCGTGGGCGCGTGATGGGGGACGACTATGAGCGGCCGGCCACCGCGAATGAGATCGAGCGGATGAAGGATCTCGTGCGCGACGGCATGGAGGCGGGAGCGTGGGGGCTGGGGGCGGGCCCGGAATACCGTCCGGGCCGGTTCAGCACCACGGAAGAAATCGTCGAGTTGGCAAAAGTAGTCGCGGAGTACGACGGTTTCTATTACTCACACCAGAGAAGTCAATCCCCGCTTCCGCGGTGGCAAACGCCCAGTATCCTCGATGGCTGGCGTTTGACGGGCACGGATGGGATGAAGGAGACGATTCGCATTGGACGCGAAGCCGGTATACGTGTGGTGGGAACGCATATCAAAGCCAAGGGCCCCTCCACGTGGGGACACTCGTCTATTGATGTGCTGTTGATCGATCGTGCCCGGGCGGAAGGTGTCCAGGTGTATCTGGACCAATATCCGTATGAGACGTTTGGAGGTGGGCCGACCGCAGTGATTCCGCGCTGGGCGTACGCTCCTCCGGGTACGGATCGAAGCGGCGGTCTCGACGACCCCCTGTGGAACACTCCCGGGCTGCTCGACGACCACAAGGTAAACCTGCAGCGTAACCTCTCTGATCCGGAAACCAGGGAGATCCTCATCAAGGACATCGAGCACGTGCTCGACCTCCAGGGCGGTGCGTTGCGCCATGTGATCGTGGTGGCGCCTATGGACTCCACTTTGGTCGGAAAGACGCTGTCACAGGTGGCGGAGGACCGGAGCAGGACACCGGTCGAGATGTTGATCGACTTTGCCATGACCGGTGACGAACGACTGCGCTCGGGCGTCCTCTTCAGGCCCATTGCCGGGCACGCTTTTGATGTCGAGAATTACATGCGGCAGGAGTACACGGCCACTTCGACGGACGGCGGCATCTCGATGTCACCGAGGCCCGGTCAGCATCCCCGGTATTACGGTGCCTTTCCGCGAAAGATCGCGTACTATGTCAAGGAGCGGGCGGTGATCACGCTGCCGTTCGCCATCCGTTCATCGACGGGACTCGCGGCCCAGATTGTGGGGCTCCCGGACCGGGGATATATCAGAGAAGGGTACAAGGCAGACGTGGTGATCTTCGATTACGAGCGGATTCGGGACCGGGCAACGATTCTCGAGCCGGCTCGCTATCCGGAGGGTATCGAATATGTCATCGTGAACGGCGAGTTCACGGTAGACGACAATGAGCTGACGGGAGCGCTGCCCGGCGTGGTGCTCGACCGCACCGAGGTGCGAGGCGCGCGCCGGCCAGCGACGGACAGCGGTCCCTGAGCGGTGCGCAAAGGACAACAACTCAGAGAGTGCGCGTACCTCACCCAACTACGACGGAGGCGAGTAAATTGCGGAACCACGCTGACTTGTTGAGAAATTCTCATTGGGCCTTGCAGTCTTATCGTGCAGTGGAGCGCGGCAGCCCCATAATGTCATTCTTCTGGTCGCCGATGGAGCCGGCGTTGCCCACTGGACGCTGGCGAAATTTGCGAAGGAAGATCTCGCGGTTCGCCGATTCCCCGTGGCGGGGCTCGTGGATGCGCGAGGCCACGGCCACGAGGTGACCGGCAGCGCGGCGGGCGCGACCGCACTTGCTATTGGGATGCGGACGGTTTACGGAGCGGTGGGCGTGGGGCCGGACAGCGCTCCGCAGGAGACGGTGCTGGAAGCCGCCAAGGCGAGTGGCATGGCGACTGGGATGGTCACCACGACCGCGATCATCGACGCGACACCGGCCGCCTTTGGGGCGCACGTGCCGCAGAGAAGTCAATACGTGGAGATCATGCGACAGATAATGGCACAGCCGGTGGACGTGCTGCTTGGCGGCGGCCGCCGAGTCTTCGAGATTGCCGAGCCCTCGGATTCCGTCGACCTCTGGAGGATGGTGGCTGCACAGTATCGATATATCGAGACCGCTGAGGAACTCGAGGCCTTGGACTACGACAGCGTGACGTCGCTCCTCGGACTGTTCGCACCCGGTGAGATGGATCCGGCTCCCGAGCGCTCACCCTCGCTCACCTCCATGGCGACAGCCGCCCTTGCCATTCTCGAGGACGACCGGGATGGATTCTTTCTCTTGATCGAGAACGAGGGCTCAGACACACAGGCGCACCGCAACGCCGAGCGGGATGTCCTGGTCGTCGAGATGGTCGACTTCGACGATGCGGTGGGGCTGGCTCTCGATTATCAGGTGGAACACCCGGAAACGCTGGTGGTCCTGGCGTCCGACCATGAAACTGGTGGAGTGCACCTCGCGCACGACGAGGATCGCGACATGATCCTGGGATACGCCACCGGAGGCCATACGGGCGCGTGGGTCCCGCTCTTCGCCATCGGGCCTTGGGCGGAACGCTTCGGAGGGATCAAAGAGAACTGGGAGATCGGTCAACTGTTGCTCGAGGCGGTCCGTCGGTAGGGCGGCGCGGAGAACTTGCCGAGGTGCGAATGTTGTCCAAGCGTCTCACGATCGTCTTGATGGGACTGGCGGTGTTCACGACCGGTTGTCGGCGAGACGAGGCCGAGGATCTGCGCGCAGCGTTGTTGGATCCGAGTCACCAGGTGTGGAGCTCGAGGGCGCCCGACCTGTTTCGCGTAAGATTCGAGACGAGTGAGGGTGCCTTCGCCATAGAAGCTCGACGGGAATGGGCTCCGCACGGGGTGGACCGATTCTACCAGCTCGTGCGAACCGGTTTCTTCGACGACTCCAGGTTCTTCCGAGTGCGCGCCGGATTCATCGCCCAGTTCGGGATTCCAGGCGACCCGACCATTGCCGCCGTGTGGAGAGATCGCACGATCCCAGACGACTCGGTCCGACAGAGCAACACTCGTGGCTTTGTTGCGTTTGCGATGACCGGTCCGGATACGCGGACTACGCAGGTCTATATCAACTACGGCGACAACTCGCGCTTGGACGCGGAAGGCTTTGCTCCGATCGGCCGGGTGATTGAGGGCATGGAGGTGGTGGACCGCCTCCACGCCGATTACGACGAGGATGCCGGCGGAGGGATGCGGGGAGGGAAGCAGGGCAGAGTATTCAAAGAAGGCAATGCGCATCTGGATAGCGCGTTTCCCGACCTGGACCGCCTGATACGGGCGAGCATCGTATTGCCGGGGGGCCATTGAACTTGCCACTTCGTGCCTTTGTTGATCGTAGCTGGGGCTCTCGTTCAGAGATTCGACGCCCCTCGGGAACCGCTGCCCCAACCTCCTGGAGGCTGAAGCACCCGTGACCGCCACTGCATCGGGATCACCAGAGTCTGTGCTCGGCAGGAAGCCGGTGTTGTGGCCGGTGGCGTCTTTTACGCTCGCGTACGTGATGGCGGCGCTCGCCCTTGCGGTGATTCGTGGCAGTCCGGAGTTCCTGGTATACATCGCCGTCCTGCTGGTAATGATGGGTGTCGTCTGGGCCGTTCACCGGCGGGTAATGATGGGTGTCGTCTGGGCCGTTCACCGGCGGGTGGAGTTGCACACTGGGACTCTCTGGGGACTCAGCCTATGGGGATTGGCGCACATGGCGGGTGGGCTCCTCGTGGTTCCGGCTGGTTGGCCGACGAACGAGTCGAGCCGGGTGCTGTACACGCTATGGCTCATCCCGGACCGCTTGAAATACGACCACGTTGTCCACGCCTACGGGTTCGGCATGACGACGTGGGTGTGTTGGCAGGGTATCCGGGGAGCGTTGGCGGGGCGGGCGGGGCGGGGGGGGGCGGGGGGGCGGGGCGCTCACAATTATCCCACCGCCGGTTTACTCGTGCTCTCGGCGGCTGCAGGTATGGGCTTCGGTGCTTTGAACGAAGTGATCGAATTCGTCGCGACATTGCTCGTGCCGGAAACGGGGGTGGGAGGGTATGTGAATACCGGTTGGGATCTCGTGGCCAACCTCGTCGGTGCCGGTGTGGCCGTGACCCTCATCTGGATGCTCGAGGGCCCGTCTCGTATCCCTGCCGAGGATGGATGAATGGGCCGGGAGGCTCGACTCTGGCTCCTTGTCCCGAGCGGGCTTTCGTACGATGTGCAGACGCTCTGCCTCCCCATCCGTCACTCATGCCGTAACGCCACCATCGGGTCGATTCTGCTCGCGCGCCACGCCGGCAAGTAGCACGCGACGGCGGCCACGCCGATCAGCATCATGGGGACAACCGTGAACGTGAGTGGGTCGGTTGTGCTGATGCCGTACACCATGCTGGACATCACCCGGCTCACGACAAAGGCGCCGGCCAACCCCACCGCAACGCCTACGGCCGTCAGGGTGAGGCCTTGACGAACAACCGTGCGGAGCACGTTGCCCTGCTTGGCGCCCAAGGCCATGCGGACCCCGATCTCATGGGTGCGATCTGCCACCAGGTATGCCAGAATCCCATAGATGCCGAGGCTGGCCAGCAGCACCGCTGTCACGGCGAATCCTGCCATGAGCATCATGGCAAATCGTCTCTCTGCGATGGAGTCCTCCTCCATCTCCCTCATGGTAGTGATGTCATAGATCGGCTGGTTGGAGTCGATCTGCCCGATCTCGCTCCGCACCGCCGCCGTCAGGCTCGCCGGGTCAATGCTTGCACGAACGGTCACCGTCATGGCGCGTGATGGCGCCTGCGCGAGCGGCACGTAGACCTGCGGCCGGTCATCCGCGAAGATTCGGTACAGGCGGGCGTGGCGCGCCACTCCGACCACAGTCCGCCAACCTCCCATAATGAAGACCCTCTTCCCTACGGCTTCGCTCGCTGGCCACGCTCTCGCAAAACTTTCATCCACCATGGCAACTGGCTCGACATCGGCGCGATCGTCGCGTGTAAAGGCTCTCCCGCCCAATAGTCCGATACCGAGAGCGCGGAAGTAGTCGGGCGTGGCCCGCACCCAGTCCACGTATACGGGGTCCTCTTTCTCATCCACGACATCCGGCCGGCCAGGGGTCTGATTCGTTGAACCGCTCAATGGCAGTGAAGATGTGGCTCCTACGTGCGTGACGCCTGGCAGCCCGCCCAGGCGGTCGATCAGTTGCTCGAAGAACGCCAATCGCTCTGCACCATTGGGATAGCGGGAGCTCGGAAGCAACGTGTTGAAGGCGAGCACTCCGTCCCCGCTGAACCCAGGGTCCGCCCGCTGCATGAGCATAAAGCTCCGCACGAGGAGTCCGGCGCCCGTCGAAAGCACTAGGGAAAGTGCCACTTCCGTCACGACAATGAGGTTCCGGACCCGTTTCGTTTTTCCGAGGCCAACAATCCCTCGGCCCCCTTCCCGGAGAGATCCCGTTAGATCAGAACTTGGTGTCCTCTCGACGGCCGATTGCCGCCAGCTCGTCCTGCGCTTGAGCGAAGGTGACGCCGTCTGTGATGCGCCCCAGCACCGCGAGGTTGTGGTTGCCCCGTGGGACGCTGGCGAGGTCGACCTGGTAGGGTAGCCAGACTTCAGCGCCCTGGGGTGAGCCCAGGCTGGAGTGAATCAAGAAGTTGAAGGTCCGCGGCAACACGCCGACGACGGTGGTG
>JBDHFY010000007.1:0-33076 GCA_039590195.1 Gemmatimonadota bacterium
AACGCTTCCACGTCCACTCCTCGCCGCTTAGCCTCTCCCTCGTACGCCCGGAACGTCTCATCGCCCAGTTGCGCCCAGATGTGAACCTTGCGCAAAACGGTTTCTCCTTTCGTCCGGCGTCCGCGCCCCTCTGCCGCTCCTGCCCTTCTCCCCCACCCCACATCTCCCACCCCAGCCGTGAGCTATTAGCTGTTAGCTGTTAGCTTCCCCACGACCTCCCCCCCCCCGCTGCCAGCGGCCGGCTTCCGGCTCTGAAATGCCAAGTGGTGGGCGGGGTGGCCCGCTCCCCGCTCACTCCTGCCCCTCCTGCCTCTTCTGCTCCCACTGCCCCTGCTGTTTACACCGGCACCGCCTTATGGCCGTAGCACAGAATCCCCTCGCCGTGGCCCTCCTTCCGGATGAGCCTGAATTCGAGGGCCACATCCATCCCGGGCTTCACCTCGGAGGGATCGCAGTCCGCCACCTGAGCCATGAGCCGGGCACCTTCCGGGGTCTCCACCACTGCGACGCCATAGGGCGCCTCCATGAGGAAATCCCCGGGGGGCACATGAATGACCGTGGACGTGATCACTTTGCCCTGTCGCGAGAGGGCCAACTTCTCCCACATGTTTCCCCGGCACGACGGGCAGATGTGGCGTGCAGGGAAAACAATCTTGCCGCAGCCCTTGCAGCGGACGGCTTCGAGCCGAAAACGGTTCGGGATCTCTCTCCAGTACCTGGGACTCGGCATCGTTAAACCCCTTGGAGGATGTGCACGACGGAGCTGGCACCGGACCCGCCCATGTTCTGGGTCAGGCCGACGCGGGCACCTTCAACCTGCCGCTCGCCGCCCTCGCCGCGAAGCTGCTCGAAGATTTCGATCGCCTGTGCAATACCCGTCGCACCCACGGGGTGGCCCTTCGATTTTAGTCCACCGCTGGTGTTCACGGGGATCTCGCCGCCCAGCGCCGTGCAGCCTGTGCGGGCGGCCTTGCCTCCCAGACCCTTCTCCGTGAACCCGAGCGCCTCAATGCAGCAGATCTCGGCGATGGAAAAGCAGTCGTGGACCTCCGCCACCTGTACTTCCCGGGGACCGATGCCCGCCATCTTGTACGCCCGCGCTGCCGAGGCCTCCACGGCGTCGAGCGAAGCGATGTCCTTCCGATCCGCCAAGGCCATGGGCGCCGTGGCCAAGCCGCTGCCCAGGATTTTGACCGGTCGGTCCGTGTACTTGTCCGCCTGGTCCAGCGGGCACAGCAGAACTGCCGCCGCGCCATCACTGACGGGCGAGCAATGAAGCAGCCGGAGGGGCTCGGCGACCATCGTGGAGGCCATGACCTCTTCGGGCGTCACCTCGCGCCGGAATTGCGCCTTGGGGTTCATGTTGCCGTGACGATGGTTCTTGGCCGCCACCCAAGCGAGATCTTCCTCCGTGGTGCCGTGGGCATCCATGTGAGCCCGGGCAATCATGGCGTACAGCCCGGGGAACGTGATGCCGTGATAGACCTCGGCCTCTTGATCAGCGGCCGTGGCCAACACCTCCGTCACGTTTGCGCCATCGGTCATCTTCTCGACCCCTGCCGCGAGCACGAGATCGCTCGCACCTGAGGCCACCGCCATGAACGCCGTACGCAGAGCCACCCCACCGGACGCGCAGGCGGACTCCACGCGGGTCGCGCCCACCCCGGCCAATCCAAGGTGGTCAGCCAGCAGCGGACCAAGGTGCTCCTGACCCACGAATTGGCCACCGGACATATTGCCGACGAAGATGTCGTCGAGGTGCTCCACTCCAGCGCCGTTCAGGGCCGCCGCCGCCGCCTCCACAAACAGGCTGCGGAGACTGGACTGCCAGAGCTCGCCGAACCGTGTCATACCCGCCGACACCAGTGCCACCTCGCGCATGCGCTTCCTCCTTGGTCTCCCGCAACCGGGGCGCCACCTTTCCGTTGACGCCCCGGCTCAATCGTTCACAATGATCTTTTCCCGGTACTTCGCATACTCACCGTAGGTCAGATACTGTCGGGGCCCATCGAGCATCGAGCGAACCGTGGGTGCTCGCTCTCGGCGCTCCGGCAACAGGTCTGTCGCCCTCAGGACGAACGAATCGCTCCCCGCTCCGGAGCCGAACGACGTGATGAGAATCAGATCGTCCGGCGCCGCCACATCCAGAATCGCCGCCAACCCGGTGGGCGACGACCCGGAGTAGGTGTTCCCCATGGTCGGGACGAGCCACCCGGTGTCCAACTGTTCCCTCTTGAACCCCAGCTGCTTCCCGGCGGTGAGGGGAAATTTTCCGTTGGGCATGTGGAAGACTGCGAACCGGAAGTCCGAGGGCTTGAATCCGGTCTTTTCGAGAATCCTTCGGCTCGCCGTCAGCACGTGTTTGAAGTACGCCGGCTCGCCGGTGAAACGGCCGCCGTGCCTGGGGTAGAACTCGCCCTCACGCCTCCAGAAATCGGGTGTATCGGTCGTATAGCTGTAGGTGTCGATCACGTCGACGAGGAGATTCTCTTGCCCGAATATGAAGGCCGCGCCACCCGCGGAAGCGGAGAACTCCAGGGCATCATTGGGTGCGCCCTGTGACGTGTCGGCGCCGATGGCCAGGGCGTACTCGACGCGCCCGGACTCGACGAGCCCAAGGGCCACGAACATGGCCTCCGTACCGGCCTTACAGGCGAACTCGAAGTCCGCCACGTGGACGTCCGGGCCGATCCCCAATGCCTCGGACACAATCGTTCCGCTGGGCTTGACCGCATAGGGGTGGGATTCGGAGCCGACGTAGATCGCTCCGATCGATGTCGGCTCGATCTCAGACCGGGCCAGGGCCGCCCTGCCCGCGGTCACCGAGATCGTAATTGTGTCCTCGTCGAGCCCCGGCACCGACTTCTCTTCCAGGAGAAGCCCGCGTTGAATCGTGGCGGGATCTTTGCCCCACTGCCGGGCGATCACCTCGGCCTTGATTCTCCTGCGGGGGATGCACGCTCCGTAGCCCACGATACCAGCCATGTTGGTTCCTCCAGCAGGGTAACCGAGTCGAGGGGCCTGGGGGCCTGGCGAGGCGGTATGGGCCGCGAACCACCACTGAACCTTCACACCGGCGTCACCGTCCCACGTTCCTTCGCCCAAGTCACACCCCACCGCCCCGGGTCCGCGGCCCGGCAACAGGGTAACCCGACCGAGTTGAACCGACGATAAAGAAGGAATGAAGGGGGCAATAAGGAGAGTGAGAGGTCACGCCCTTGGGCCGGCGGCCCACGCCAATTCCTTCATTTTTATTTCAGAATTGCCTCATGCAGAGCCCAATACCGTGCAGGGAGAATGACATAGGAGGCCCCCATGCCGCCGATCGCCGTAATCGCCATCGTGGCCATCGCCGTGGTCATGACAATCTTCGTCTGCCGGGTCGAGGGATTGGGATTCTTCGCGCCGGCCAACACTCGCAGCCTTGCCGGCTCGGCACAGACATTTTGCCTTGGGGACTGCAGGCTGTCGGACGGCCAGTGCCATCTCGCCATGGCAGGCATGGCTCGCAAGGACTGCCCGCTCTGGCGGTATGTGAACGCCGATCTCTCCACGACGCTGCGGCTCAATCCGTCCGCCCCGGTAGGCTAGCGCAGAGTCAAACCGGCTCGCCAAGTCGCACGGGCTCTCCTTCAGGAGGGCGGGAAAGAGAGCCACCGGCGCAATGCCTTGCCGAGCCTGACTGGGTGGTGTCTCATCAACCTCGAGAGCAATCCGGGGAAAAACCGCTTGAGGTAGACGCTGTACATCTCCACCCCTCCAATCAGCGCCTCTTCCTTCCCGCGCAGCACCGCCTCGAGAATCTGATCAGCGCAGGCACGCGGGGCCATGCCTCGCTCGTGCACCTCGAGGGTCTTGCCATACCTGCCTCCGCCGCCCGTGATGGCGTCTCTCGCTATGGGTGTGCGAACGAAGCCCGGGACGACGATCGTTATGCGGATGTTGGCAGCGTGCACTTCAACCCGAAGGGATTCAAAGAAGCCGTGGAGGGCGTGCTTGGACGCCGCGTAGGAAGAAAACTGAGGTCCGCCATACTTGCCGGACAGACTACTGACCACCACGAACCAGCCAGACTCGCGCTGCAGCATGGATGGGAGCAACGTTTTCGTGAGCGCGACCGGCCCAAAATAGTTGATCTGCATGATCTGCCGATCCACCCAGAGAGCCGTGTCAGCCGCACGATCTCTTAGCGCCACTCCGGCGTTGTGAATCATGTAGTCGACGTGACCGAAGAAGCCGAGCGCCAGCTCCGCCTGCTTGGTGATCACGTCGGCATCGGCCAGGTCAAAGGGAAGCATCTCGACTTCGCCGCCGTCGCGGCAGGCTCGCCTGACCTCTTCGAGGCGTTCACCGCTGCGCGACGAGATGATCAGCTTGGCGCCGGCCTCATGACAGGCAAACGTCAGGGCCCGCCCGATCCCGGACGAGGCCCCCGTGATCCAGACCACCTTGTCGGCGAGTTTGTGCTTGGTCATCTCGTCGCGACCTTGGCCGACTGCGAGTAAGCGGCAGTCGCCGCGGTCTACCGTGTCTCGTTGTTGAGGCGCCCGACGGCAACGCGCGAGGAATGACGAGCAGTCCGGTGCACCCTGTGCGTCGCCTCCTGGAAATCCCGCTCGGTTGCGCTGTAGATATCTACGAACGTCTGCGGGTTCATATCCACGAGTGGGAACCACGAGCTCTGCAGCTGAACCATGATTCGATGGCCGGCGCGGAACGTGTGAAAGATGTCGGGCGTGTCGAAGGTAATCTGTGTCACTTGTCCCGGTGACATCGGTTCAGGACGTTCGAAGCTGTTGCGGAACTTGGCCCGCATCACCTCACCCCGCACCAACATCTGATATCCGCCCATGGGGACGTTCAGGTAGGGCTGCGCGATGTCGGGGACGTCGTCGGGATACACATCGATCAACTTGACCACGAAATCGGCGTCGGTACCGGTCGTGGTCACGAAGAGGTCAGCGGTGAGGGGCCCGGCGAAGGTGATGTCTTCCGTCAACAGGTCCGTTTGGTATACGAGCACGTCGGGTCGGTCGGCGACGAACCGCTGATCCTCGACCATGTATTCGCGGGTGCGCTCGATCGTGATCTCCTGGGTATACGGCACCGGGTTCGCGGGATCGCTCACATACGAGTCGCTGCCGGCGGTCGCTTCACTCGGCGGGTCGAAGGTGAGTGTACCGTCTTCGTTGAAGTAGAGTGACGTGGGAGTCAGGTCGGCCGGCGGCCAGGCATCGAATCGGTGCCACTCGTTGGAGCCGCTGGCGAACACCGTGGCTTCCGGCAGATCGAGCTCACCTTTGTCTTTCAGATAATAGTTGAAGAACGCGATGTCGATGTTGTTCCGATAGTACTCGCCGGTCTCGACCTCGAACGACACGTTCCCCAGCCTGTTACCGATGGCCCGCACCCAACCACCGTGGTACCAGGGGCCTGCTACGAGAATGTTCTCGATACCAGGGTTTTGACGCTCGATGGACTCGTAGATCTCGATCGGCCCGTAGGGATCTTCCGCGTCGAACCAACCCGCCACGGTCATCACCGCCGTGGTGACGCTGTCCATGTGGGGGATGATGTTGCGCGACCGCCAGAACTCGTCATACGTACCATGGGTCATCATGGAGTCCCAAAACGCAATCTGATGGTCGAAGTATCGCTCGTTCGCATTCCGCAGCGGGCCAAGATCCAGAAAGAACTCGTAGGCGTTGTTCGTGCCGAAGTCGAAACTCGGTCCTGCCTCCGTGGTCGGCTCGGGCCGGTTGCTGCGGAAGCGGGGGAAGAACCGGAAGGCGTCGTGGAGATAGAACGCCCCTTTGTGGTGGAAGTCGTCGCCCACGAGCCAGTCGCCGATCGCCGCTTGGGGTGACGCCGCCTTGATGGCCGGGTGAGAGTTGATGATGCTGGCGGCGACGTAGAACCCCGGGTAGGAGATACCCCAGATGCCGGCGCGACCGTTATTGGGCTGGACGTTCTCGAGCAGCCACTCCACGGTGTCGTACATGTCGCTGCTCTCGTCCGTGTCCTCGGGTCCATCCTTCTCGACGGCATGCGGCGTCATGTTACGGAACACCCCCTCCGACATGAAGCGACCTCGCACATCCTGATAGACGAAGATGTACCCCTCCTCGGCGAAGCGGCGTGAACCCACCGGGCCCAGCCAGCGGGGGAACTGATCTTCTCCGTAGGGGCCCACCGAGTATGGCGTTCGTTTCACGAGAAAGGGGTAGCTGTGGGAACGGTCTTTGGGTACGTAGACTGCGGTGAAGAGCCTGACCCCATCGCGCATCGGTATCTGGTATTCGTGCTTGTCGTAACGCTCCACCATGTACTGAACGTCTTCTTCCTCGGAGAACTCCGCTGGGGCGCATGAAAGCGTGAGAAACGCAGCGGCGGTTCCCACGAGCCACAGTCCAGTCCGATATGTGGTATTCACGTCGTCTCTCCGTCTGCTTCAGGTCATGGAGGCGCCGCACATAAGTGCGAGCCGGATTGAGAGATGATAGGGCGTCGCGCTTCCGGTGGCCAGACGAGCGATGAGGGGAGAGGTGGGTCCAATTTCCGAGCGTTGCAATCCCATTTTGGGGATTGGGTCACTCTCGAGGAGGCGTGATTTGGCAGGACATCGTCACTGGAGTCCGCCTCCCAGGGCGAGGTTGATGCAGCGCGTAGGGGAGCGGAATGGGACGGCGCCACTTTGCACCGTCCCCATGGGTGCTCACAGCAAGCGTATTGATGCCGAGCGCCTCTACCGCGTTCGGGGCGCTCTTTGCACGTCGAAAGAAGAAGCGGGAGACGTCTCGCAGAACATCTCCCGCTCTAAACTGCTGGAGAAGCCGTGCGCCTTACATCCGCTCGACGATGGCCTCGCCGAAGCCGGAGCAGGACACTTCCGCGACGTCCTTGCGACCCTCCGCCTTCATCAGGCGGGCGAGGTCATATGTCACGCGCGCATCCTTGATAGCCTTCCGCATCCCGCTCAGGACCAAGTCGGCCGCCTCCGTCCAGCCCATGTGCTGCAGCATCATCACGGCTGAGAGGATCAGCGAGCCCGGGTTCACCTTGTCCATGCCCGTGTACTTGGGGGCAGTGCCGTGGGTCGCCTCGAACAGCGCAACTTCCTCGCCGATATTGGCGCCGGGTCCGAGCCCCAGCCCGCCCACCAAGGCGATTGCCGCGTCGGACAGGTAGTCGCCGTTGAGGTTGGGCAGTGCCAAGACGGCGTATTCGCCGGGGCGTGTTTGGATCTGCTGGAAGATGGAGTCCGCGATCCGGTCCTTCACCAGCTTCTTGCCCTGCGGCATCTTCCCATCCAATTCCTCCCACAGGGCCTTCTCGGTCACGAACGCGTCGCCGAACTCCTCGGTTGCCACCTCGTAACCCCACTTGGCGAACGAGCCCTCGGTGAACTTCATGATATTGCCCTTGTGCACCAGCGTCACCGACGGGAGGTCTTTGGCGATCGCCCACTGGCAGGCCATACGCACCAGGCGCTTGGTCCCCGTCACCGAGATCGGCTTGATCCCGATACCGCTGTCCTCCCGGATCTGCCGTCCCGTCTTCTGCTTCACCAGGTCGATCACGGCCTGGGCCATGTCGCTGCCCCGCTCGAAGTCGTGGCCGGCATACACGTCTTCCGTGTTCTCACGGAAGATCACGAAGTTCACCTTGTCGGCGTATTTGTTGGGCGCGGGCACGCCTTGGAAGTACATGATGGGTCGCACGCAGGCGTAGAGATCCATCGCCTGCCGGAGCCCCACGTTGATGGAGCGGAACCGCGGCGCCACCCCATCGGTCCTGCCGCACTTGTCGCAGGTTCCGTCATGGTACTGTTGGTGGGCGCAGTGGAGGCACACGTGCGTCTCTTCACCGATCGGCGTTGTAAATGGACCCTTGATGGCCACCTTGAGGTACTGGATGGCTTCGACGGACTCCTTGGGCAGCACCTCGCCGTACTTTTGCAGTCCCTCGAGTCCCACATAGACGGGACACCACACGATCTCCTTCTTGCCGCCGTAAGCTTTCTCGACCGCGGCTTCGACCACGTTCTTCATGGCCGGCGTGATGTCCAGTCCGATCCCGTCACCCCGCAGCGACCCAACGATGGGACGATCGCCCACCTCCGGCTTCCCGTCCTTGACCGCGATCAGGTCGCCCTTGGGAATCTTCACGTGTTGAAAGTCTGGCATTGCGCGATCTCCTCACGTCCTCGTCACATCTATCGATAGCTCTACTCGGCTTTCAGAAAGGCCGAGGAGCCGATGAGTTTGACAATGAACATAGCCACAGATCCGCACAGAAACAGCCACAGATCTAAGCAGAAACAGGCTGATCCTCGCAGATCCCTTCCCTTCCGCCCGCGCCTATCTGCGCATAACAGCCTGCTTCTGCGAAAACCTGCGGTTGCGCCAAGCTGCGGCCGCTGAATCCCCTCCCACCCTATGCACTCGATGCCACCAGTGAATGCCGCCCAGACAACCCGCAAAACTCCGCTCCACCCGTGCCAAACTTGGGTTACTACACTCCTCCGCCAACGAGATAGCGTGCCCGGGTGGATCCCAGTTGCGCGCATTCCTCCGCCGAGGCGACTTTATGGGCATGGCCGCTCCCGTCTACTACACCGCCGAGATGGTCCGCGTGCTCCCCGACGACGGCAATCGGTACGAGACCGTCCACGGGGAGCTACTCGTGACCCCTGCGCCCCGCGCGTGGCATCAGATCATCGTCAAACGACTCCTCGAGACGCTCGGCAGTTACCTCAGGGCATATCCAGTAGGTGAGGTGCTGATGGCGCCGGCGGACATTTCGTGGAACTCTGACGTCCTGGTCCAGCCGGACGTGTTCGTGGTAGACCGAGAAGAAGCGCAGACACTCGACTGGGCCGAGTTCAAAACGCTGCTGCTAGTTATTGAAGTGCTGAGCTCCTCGACTTCACGTTACGACCGCTTCACCAAACGCCGGCTGTACCAGGAAGTTCAGATTCCAGCGTACTGGATCGTAGATGCCGAGAATGGCTTCGTCGAGGTGTGGACCCCGGAGATGGAATTCCCGCAGGTCCACAGAGACGAAGTTGTCTGGGCACCGACTGGTGCAGCGTCCCCCCTCACGATCGAAGTCAAAGAACTGTTCAAGCCCATCTGAGGGCGGCAAGGGGGTAAGGCGAACCGCAGTGGTTATGCACGGAGCTGTGGAATCGCAAGCCTACCGCCCTACCGCCCGGGAAGGGGGTGGGGAGCGGGGTACCGCCTGGGGGAGAGGCTGGGGGGCAGGGTGCCGCCGGGGCGGGGCTCGGCGGAAGGGCTACCCACATCGATCACACCCCGCACACTCTTGGATCTCCTCGCCCAGATACTCCAACAACACCCTCCTGCGACAACGCCATGACGTGATGTACCGGCGCATCGTCTCGAGACCTTCCCGCCGCGCGCCCCGGTGGTCGGGCGACTGGCTGAGCACCGTCTTCCCCACCCCGCCGGCAAGCGCGGCCGCCAGCTTGAGATCGTCTTTCACCCACAGCAAATGACACCACGACTGCTCACCGTCTCTACCAGCCCGACCCGCTTCCTGGTAATAGGCCTCCGGACGCGTGGGAATGCCCAGGTGCAGCACGAGACGCACGTCCGGCTTATCGATGCCCATCCCGAAGGCGTTCGTCGCAACCATCACATCGACGCTTTCGTCGAGGAATCTCTCGAGCAGTCCCCGACGGTCAGCGCCCGGTAGCCCGGCATGATACGGCCACGCGTTGAGACCCCAGCGGCGCAGCACGGCAGTCACGCCATCGGTGCGGTTGCGGGTGGGCACGTAGATGATCGCCGTACCTGATTGAGCGCGGAGTAAACGCGCGGCCACCTTGAGGCGCGATCGCTCGTCACGATGGCGCTTGACGCTGAAGTGGAGATTGGGCCGGTCAAACGAATGCAGCACCTTGACGGGCCGCCTGAGACGAAGAACCCGAGCGATGTCTTCGCGGGTCGTTGGCGTTGCCGTTGCCGTGACCGCCGCTACGGGTGGATTGCCCAGCGCCACTCGCTGCCGCCCGAGCGCCCGATAGTGGGGCCTAAAATCGTGCCCCCACTCGCTGATGCAGTGGGCCTCGTCAACCGCCAAGAGCGAGACCTTCACCTGGCCACGTCGGGCGACGAGCTGTTCCATCCGCTCGGGCGCCACGTACAGAAGCTTGAGAGCGCCATCGCCGAATCGCCTCCACACAGTCCCCTGCTCTGCCGGCCGCTGCGAGCTGCTCAGGTATGCCGCCGCGATGCCGCGGCGCTCCAGGGCGGTCACCTGATCCTGCATGAGCGAGATGAGCGGTGAGACCACGACGGTCGTACCCGGCAACAACAGCGCTGGCACCTGGTAGCAGATCGATTTTCCCCCACCCGTTGGGAGCACGGCCAGGACATCGCGTCCGGCGAGCACGCCTACAACCACGCGGCGCTGCGCAAAGCGAAAATCCGGGTAACCCCATGCGGCTTCGAGAGCGGCGCGGGCAGCGGCAAGTGAGGACAGACTCCGAGTATCCCGCCATGCCCCGGCCGGTGCCAGCACGCCCGGCGCGCGGGCGAGGCCATGATCGGTCGACATGTCCACCACGATAAGGCGTCATGCCGGCAGCCTAGCATCGAAAAAACGCGAGAGCGGTGCGGCACGGGCCGGGCGGCCGTACGACCGGACAGCGGAAGGCCTGGCGAAACGAAAAAACCCCGTCACACCGACGGGGCCGGGAGTACGGTAGGGAACCGGAATCATCCGACGTCCGGCACTGCACAACAGTAGCCAGCACGGTCCACTCAGTGACAACATGCGCCCCGCACGGCACTGAGGGTGTGGTTGACCTAGCAAGCCTTCAGCCGAACTGCTTCCCAAGGAACCTCTGACGAGCGTGCCAAAGGCACACCCAACCCGGCTCCCTACCGTAGAATCAAGATGATGGAATGGCACCGATTGCAACAGGGCGCTCATGGGACTTCACCCTGCGCTTTGGGGACAGGCTCAGGAAAATTGCCCGTTTTTGGTGCGCTGCAACATTTTGCAGCCGGTCGATTTTCTGGCCCGACCTCTTTTCCGGCCCATATTCTCTAACCATATGATGGATGGCCAGCGTCAGAGCGACCTCAACGGCCATTTTGGTCGCCATTCGAGCAGTGCCAGACCCCCTGGCATGGTGCCGGCCTGCACGCAGTAAACCGCCATTCGATCTGAGAACGGTCTCACCGACACCGAGGTTTGACATGACCCGTGACCAAGGCCCCTCCACTCGCTCCGTCCATCTCGCTGAGGGCCCTGACACCACCACCCGAGCCATCGTGCCGCCCATCGTGGAGAATTCGGCGTTTGCCTTCCCCGACCTGGACACATGGCGCGCGGTGGCGCTACACGAGGAACCGGGCGACATCTACAGCCGTAACTCGAACCCGACGACCCGACTGTTCGAGGAGAAGGTGGCCGCCCTCGAAGGTGCCGAAGCTGCCACGAGCTTCGCTACCGGCATGGCCGCTATCAGTACGACCCTCTTTGCCCTGCTCGATCCGTCCCGGCGAGTCGTCACAGTGCGGGACGCCTATGGCGGCACCTATCTGCTGTTCACCGAGATCCTGCCGCGCTTTGGCGTGCAGTGTGAGATCTGTGAAACCGAAGATCATGAGGCGATCGAGACTGCCATCGAGAAGGGATGCGACCTCTTATACCTGGAGTCGCCCACCAACCCGACACTCAAGGTGCTGGACCTGGCCCGACTGATCGGAACCGCCCACGACCACGACGCAGTCACCATCGTGGACAACACGTTCGCAACGCCTATCAACCAAACACCCATCGGCCTCGGCGCCGACCTCGTCATCCACAGTGCCACCAAGTACCTGGGCGGCCACGGCGATGTGATGGGCGGAGTGGCGTGCGGTCGCAGGGATCTGATCGACAAGATTTACCGGTACCGTGAGCTGACCGGACCAGCCCTCGACGCCCACAGCGCCTTCCTCTTTCTCCGCAGCATGAAGACCCTCGCGTTGCGAGTCGAGCGACAGAACGAAAACGCGCTGACCTTGGCACGCTTCCTGGAGCAGCACCCAAAGGTCACACGCGTCCACTATCCAGGCCTTTCCGGGCATCCCGGTCATGATATCGCCAGACGGCAGATGCGCGGATTCGGCGGCGTTCTCAGTTTTGAGATCGAGGGCGGCATGGACGCGGTGTCCCGCCTGCTGCCTCGGCTACGCTACGCCTATCTGGCGGCCAATCTCGGGCAGGTCACCACCATCGTCGGTCCGCCGGCCCTCACGAGCCACGTAGAGCTGAGCGACGAGGAACGCGCAGCCGCCGGCGTGCCGGAGGGCCTCGTGCGCTATGCCGTGGGCATTGAGGATGTGGAGGATCTCAAGGCTGATCTAGAAGGAGGATTGGCGGCACTGGGCCACGGATGATGCGGATGGAGACGGATTGCCGCCGACGCGGCAGGTGCGCTGCCGCTGCGAGCGGCAACCGGAGCTACCGCTCGATTTCCGTATAGGCCACCGCGTACGCGATCACGCACATCGTGCGATACTCACCGTGCTCACCGCATGCGACCCCGACAACGCGAAGCTCGGGATTGAAGAGGTTCATCCGGTGGCCGCGATCGCGCACCCCGTCGTCAATGATGAGCTGCATCACGACCTCCCGCCCATTATTCGGCCCATATGCAATGTTCTCCGCCATTGAGCCGTGCCAGGTCCCATAGCGACTCACTCGCTCCCAAGGCTGACTTCCGTCGCTCCCGGTGTGTCCCGTGCCACCTCGGGGACCGTGATCTCGCACGTGGTCGCGGGCGCCAAGGGACATGCCTTCTGACGGCGTGACGGGAGGCAGTGGGTCAGACCTGCGCAGGAAGCGAATCGCCTCGTCGACCGGCTTCTTGCCCTCTTGGGTAATGATTGGAATCTCGCCCGGGCGCTCCAGTCGGTCGCCTTGGAAATACTGTCGCAGGTCCTCGAGAAACGAGGCATAGCGCTCGGGATCGCTGCGGGCCAGGTTGTGCTCCCGGACGATTTCCATCTCCAGGCGTGAAAGATATGAAGCAGTTGTCGCAGCGGCGCTGGAGGTGGCCTGGGCCGTGAGGACATCCGGCAAAGACAGCCAGACACCCAAAAGAACAGAAGATCGGAAGGCGTTTCGTGCCATCAGCGCATTCAGCACTCTTCGTACCTCACCATCTATTGTCCGTCGCGCGCCTTATTCACAAGCACGCGATCTGCCGGCATCCGCGTCCATCTGCATCAATCTGTGCAATCTGTGGCCCAATCCGCGACACTGATCCCTGGCTCAATCTGCGCCACCCGCATTCCACACGACATTGATCTGTGTCACAGTGTCCAGGGGCCCGCGCGAACACGCGGGCGGGACACGGCATTCGACGTTTCTAAGCGAAACCCCGGCGGCTTGCGAACGCACCGCCGGCGGGCGACTGCCTAAGAGAAGACCGAGAAGATCAGAACGACCTGAAGTCCTACAACGATGATCACAACCAGGAAGATGACAACGTTCTTGTGGCGCTCGAGGAACGAGTCACGGTCACCCCCCTTCGCGGGGTGGTCCCCGCGTTCGTGGTCATGATATTTGTTGGCCCAGATCGCAAGCTTGTGAGCGGCGGCCTGCCCCCTGGCCGTCTTGACGCTGTCCGCGCCTCCGGTCAGCTCCGCTACCGTCTGCTTGATCTCTTCGGAAACGGGGAACCCACAGTTGGGACAGGACTTGGCATAGTCCGACACCGGTTTGTCGCATTCGGGACAGGCGATCAGAGTCACGGCGTACGCTCCAGAGTGGTTTAGGGGGCCGGGTGGGTCCCCTCGCTGGTGGCCGGCATCCCCGTGCGGCCACGAATCCAGCGATCCATCCATTCCTTTTGGTGTTTGGCGGTCTCGTACCGCAAGCCCGGCTCGCGCGGTCCGTGTCCGGTACGCGGAAGCCACACGAGCTTCGCTGGAACGCCGTTAGCGCGAAGCGCGCGGAAAAAGATCCGCGCCTGATTGGGCGGAACGCGCGGGTCGTTCTCACCGTGGATCATTAGTGTGGGGGTCCGTGCTCGGCTAATGAACGCCAGGGGATTCGACTTCTGATAAGCCTCCCATCGTCCCGCCTCGTAGGGGCTGCCCCCAAAATACCCTTCGAACACGTGCAGGATATCGTGTGTGCCCCACATGGCGATCGTCTCGGTAATCGCCGCACCGGCCACCGCGGCTTTGAAACGCGTCGTCTGGGTAACAGTCCACGCCGTCATGTACCCGCCATAGCTCCACCCCATCACACCCAAGGAATCCGGATGGGCAACTCGCTGGGCGACGAGCGTGTCCACGCCGGCCATGATATCCTGATAGTCCAAGCCACCCCAATCGGTCACCACCGACTGGATGCTCCTCTCACCATACCCTGACGAACCTCGTGGGTTCGGCAGCAAGACGGCGTATCCGTCCGCCGCGTACCGTTGTGCATCCGCGCTCGAAGAAGCTGCTTGAAATGTCTGGGTGTACACACCTGACGGTCCGCCGTGGATCTTGACGATCAACGGCCGGGGCCCGGCACCGACCGTCCAGCCGGCAGGGTAAACCACCAATCCTTCTACATCACTGCCGTCTGTACCCTTCCAGCGCAGCACGTCGGTACGGCCAACGGCCCAGGGCGCGGCGTGCTCATTGTGCTCCGTTAGAGCCCCCTCAGCCCGAACGCTTCCCTCCCCCGGCTGCGAGCCCAAGGACGACGTGTAGACTTCTTGCGGGTGCGTTGGGTCCTGAAACACGAACGCCACCTGCTTCAGGTCTCGTGAAAAGCCTGGGGCCTGATACACCCCCGCATCCGGCGTCAATCGAACAGGCTCTCTCGTCGCCAACGTCATGTAGAACAAGCCGCGCGTCGTACCGGTGGTCGCCTCGAACAGCACCGCGGTGCCATCTTCGGTGAACGAATAACTGCCGGGCTGAACATCCAGCTTCGGCGAGATGTCCTCCGGTTCACCGCCTCCCGCCGGGATTCGAAAGACGCGACTGTATCCGACGCGGTACTCGCCGGTCTGGTCTCCCTGGTAGACGATATGAGTGCCGTCCGGCGTCCACACGGGGCTCGCATCTGGCCCGGGGTTGTCCGTGATCTTCCGCAGTCCGAGATCGGCGGGATCTGTCGAGACCAGGTATATGTCGCTTCTCCACGAGTCCGTCGGCAAGTTGGTGGGTGTAGCCGAGAACGCGAGCGTGCGCCCTGTGGGATTCCAGTCAAACGATCCCACCGTAAACTCGTGACCCTCCGTCAGTCTCCGTGCCTCTCGGGTCTCGACGTCGAGGACCCACAGGTGAGTGTATCGCACAGGCTCGTCTTCGATCGTGATATCACGGCCTTTGTCTTTGCGATCCTTTGCGACGTCGCTCTCTTCATCCCGAGCGGTGAACGCGATGGCGCGACCGTCGAACGACCACTCGAACGCCGCGATGCCGGTTTCATGAGCGTACAGCTCCTCCGGCTCCCCACCAAGCGCATTCATCAGATAGAGTTTCCGCCTATCCCCCCCACCGCTTCTGTCCTCGCTGCCCTGTTCATCGCCATCCCGCGCGGAGAGAAAGGCGAATGCATTCCCATCGGGCCGCCAGCGGGGTCGTGTGTCGTCTTCGTCACTCGTGGTCATCCGTACGGGTCCCGACCACTCCCGCCCTTCCTTTCGGATCAACCAGATGTCGACGTTCGTCTCGTTCTCCTCCAATATCGACTCGGTGACCGTGTACAGAACCGCTTCGCCGTCAGGAGACACTTCCACGCCACCGATCGATTTCACCGTAAATAGGTCTTCCAGCGTGGGATGACGGTCTGTTTCCTGCTGCCCCCAGAGGGCGGCAGGGCTGAGCCACGACGGACCGGCCAATGGCAGAACGATGACACTCAACAGGCCAGCGAACCGTTTCATCGAAGCACTCCTACCGTCTTGAGAATGCGGAACCACAATTTCAACGATGGTTCACACTACTTCATGCTCCGGGACACAGCAAGCAATCCCGGGCTCTCTCCATATCAAAGCCGCTTACTTTCGCCCGTCGAGAAAACGGGATACCGCTTCTTTGAAATCCGGTGTGCTGCGCGCGACGGCGTTGACGTCCGATCCGAGCTTGACGGCATCCCGAAATGAGCGGCCTTCGAAATCGTAGAGCAGCTTCTTGGTGAGCGCGAGGGCCGTGGTGCTGCTGTGGGAAAGCTGGCTGAGGAGATCACCGACCTCTTCCTCGAATGCCGGCTCCGGAATCACTCTGCTGACGAGGCCAATCCTTGCCGCTTCTTCGGCAGACAGTAACCGTCCCGTGGATACCAGATCGAAAGCCACCTTTTCACCCACGGCGAGGCGTAGCATGGCCATGACCATGGCTGGAACGAAGCCCCGTTGTACCTCCGGATAGCCGAAACTGGCGTCAGCGTGTGCCAGGATGAGATCGCAGGCCGATGCGAGGCCGCACCCGCCGGCGAGCGCGCGACCGTGCACGACGGCGACGACGGGCTTCGGCAACTCACGCATCCGGATGAACACCTCGCCGAGATGCGCCGCCGAAGCGGCGTTCTCCTCGGGCGATTTGTCCCGGGACTCGAGGAGCTCGGCGAGATCGGCCCCGGCGCAAAAGTCCTTGCCTGCCCCTCGAACCGCCACCACGCAGACGTCTCCATCGAGGTCGGCGCGCTCGAGCGCCGCAAGCAATCCGTCAACCATGGGCGTGTCCATGGCATTGCGCTTCTCGGGCCGGTCGAGGGTCAGCGTGAGCACCCCGTCGGCCAGGCCTACGGCCACTCGGTCACGGGACACGGAGACTCCGCGGGACAGGAACTTCCATCCGCAGGAGCGCGGTTGAGAAAACTTTGCCCTGCGCATCCGTTTTCAGGGAGAGCGTGCCCCCACCACCCAAAGCACCGTGGAGCAGAAAATTGAGCGCGTGAAGATTCGGTAACTCGTAGCGCTCGACCTTGCCCTTGATTACTCCGCGGAAGTGCCGAGCCACGCGTGCTGCGGTGACGGTCTTGGCGAGTAGAGGATAGTACACGGGCCTCCGGGCGATCAGGCCAACATTCGCGGTGTCACCCTTGTCGCCGCTTCTCGCATGAGCGAGGTGAAGCAGCGAAACCATCTTCGTGGGTTTGCCACTCCGCGAAGGACTTTTCCGCCCACCGCGCCGCACAGTTCTACTCTTCTTCTGCTTCTTCTTCTGTGCGCACATCCTAAACACGCTTCCTTGCAACCAGCCGTTGTTTCTTAGCCACGGAGGTCACAGAGAGCTTAACGCAAGTAGAGCGCTGCCGGAATGGACCAGGCAAGACACTTCTCTGTGTTCTCTGTGGACTCTGTGGCTAAACGAACCAGCTCCGTCTCTGCGATCCGCCCTGGACTCACGCGTCCAGGATCTCCACCGTCGGGGTAATCTCGGCTTTCGAAATGAGCGCGGGCCAATAAGCCACGATCTCTTCCACCTTGGGGCGTCCCCCCGCGAACCCTGTCACGCTCGGTGGACCGTTCAGGATCAGCGGAGCAATTTCCCGCGTAAACCGCGCCACCGGCAACCGCTTTGGCGCCCGCACGCCGATGCGCAGCTGGACCTCGGCAATGTCCGGATCGGGCTTGCCGGCGAGCTGACCGTGGGTGGCGTTTACGCCGACGAACTCGGTCAAGATCTCCTCGAACTTCAATCCCATTCGCTCCAGGCGGCTCCGCAAAATCCGGTCAGCCTTCTGCGCCTTCTTCAGAGCGTCCGGCCAGCTGTAGACTAGAGTCCCGACCGCCTTGTAGCCGTAGAAGTAGGATAACGAAACCTTGAGCGAATCCGTTGCCGGCTGTCCTCTAATGCCCATCACCGCAACGCGATCTCGCTTGTCCTGCTTCAGTCGTATGCTCGTAAAATCGGCAATGCAGTCCGGCGTGATATAGTTCTTCGGATCGCCCATTTCATACAGGAGTTGTTCGGTGACGCTTGCCACGGTCACGCGACCACCCGTGCCGGCGTGCTTCGTGACGGCGAACCCGCCGTCGCTGCGGGCCTCGATGATGGGGTACCCGGGATCAACGAGGGACATGCTCTCCCACCCCACCAAGCAGTTTCCGCCGGAGCACTGCGCCCCGCACTCGATGAGGTGACCGGCCACCGTCCCCGCGGCCATCAAGTCCCACGCATCGGGGGCCCAGCCAAACTCGTGGATCATCGGCGCCAGGGTGAGCCCGGTATCGGTGACGCGGCCAGTGACCACCACATCCGCACCCATTTCGAGGGCCTGCACGACAGGCCATGCACCCAGATACGCGTTGGCACTCTGGACGTCGCCGCGAATGTCGGCGAGGGACTCCCCTGTGTCGAGGTTTTCCAGCCGGTGCCCGTTGCGCTGTAGCTCCTCCAGGCGGTCGAGTATGTCGTCTCCCGTGACGATACCCACCTTCACCTTGCCCGCCAGGCCCAACCGCCGCGCCGCCTCGACGATGGCGTTGGCGCATGAGCGAGGATTGACGCCTCCTGCGTTGGCCACCACCCGGATTCGGCGCCGCACGAGGTCCGGAAGCAACCGGCGCATGAGCGGAACAAAGTCCCGCGCGTACCCCAACGAGGGATCGCGCGAACGCTGCTTCTGCATGATGGACATGGTGACTTCGGCCAGGTAGTCCATCATCATGTAGTCGATGGGACCACCCTCCACCTGGCGTACCGGGGCTTCGAGCCAGTCACCCCAGAAGCCCTGACCGGAGGCGATGCGGAGGATGTCGGTCACGCCCTTCCCCACCCCACCACGGCTGCCGGCGGCCAGCGGCCAGCTTCCGGCCCTTCCAGCACCACGAGCGCCGCATTGGGGGAATTAGGAACCGGTTCACCGAACGGCGGGATCTTGAACGCTGCCTTCGCCGGTGCAGGCGAGCCAGGAGGAGTCCCGCTCATTGTCGGTCTCTGGCCGCTGCGCATCGGACACATGCTGTCGGGTTCGGTGGTCACCGATCAGGGATGGCTTGCGATCATCGCAGGTTGCTGGTCGCTGGCGGCCGGCAGCCGACTCGGGCTAGTTGGACGCGCTCCGGCGGGTGGCCGGCGTGGCGGCAACAGGATTGGCAAACGTCTCGAGCTGGCGGTAGACGACCCCAGGAGTCGCCGACACTTCGATGAGCGGGGCAAAGCCCTCCGGAATCTCCAGATCGTCACTCGTAACCGCCGTGAACTGCAAGGCCGTCGTCTTGCCAGCCTCGATCAACACCGTATTCGTGGAATCCGCGCCCACCAGACCCAAATCCGCCGGCTCCCGCGCGCTGAGCGAAAGTCGCAGTTCCGCGGTCCAGCTTTCCGGCGGCTCGCGACGAGCGAACGCAGGGTACAGCTCCACGTTGAACGTCTGGCCACGGTGTCGCCTCTTGATCTCGATCTCTTGCCGGCCAATCCGGTAATTCAACGGACCCTGCCCGACCTGTGCTCCGGCGGAGTCGAAGACCGTTACCCCGAAGTCCGTGTACTGATTCCACACACCTTCGGGAAGCTCGACCTCTACGATCAATTCGTCCGTCCAATCGGGGATGATCACGGGGACGAACTCTGGTGTGGCTCCGTGCCCGGTGACTTTGAGGGTACGAATCGCTCCGACCACCTGTCCGTCTATCTGCGCAGAATCCGTTTCTGTACCGATGTTACGGATCACGGCACTGGGCCCGGTGCCGACCGCGTCGACGGCATATCGGGGAATCGCAGCCCGGAGATCGTACGAGAGGGCGCTGGTCGGAGGGGCGACCACCACCGCTTCGTACACCCCGGGAATCAGATCCTCGCCGCGGACCAGCATGGTCGCTTTGGTGGGGTCGGTCCCCCCGACATCCTCGTTGGTCTTATCCCGATACGGCTGCCCGTTGGGTTCGAACAGATACAGGGATCCCCGTTGGGTGGGGTAGCGCAACTCCAATTCCACCGCGAGTCCACCCGCGTGTTCCGGCACCTCAAAGAAGTACCGTCGGATCCGTCCCGGGCCAAGATCTCGGCCTTCGACGAACGGCTCCTCGAGCCGATAGGGAACCACGATCGTGTTGGTGAGGCGAAATGCCGTACCCGCCAACGTGTCGCTTTCCGGAGTCGCCCAAACCGAGGCCACATACAAGCCGGGCGTGCGCAACCGATTGGCGGCGTAGCTCACCGTCACGGTTGCCGGGTTACCGGTGAGCTCCAGGGACTCGGGCGCCCGAAGCCACGGTTGGTCGGACCTGAGCGAGAAGCGCGCCGCCGGCTGCCCCGACACCGACGTCACCACGAACTGCTGCACGGTGTCCGCCGCCGAGGCGATCCCGAATCTCCGATACGCCCCATCGGTGGTGGAGGTGTTGCCGCCGTCAGGCAACGCGCGGACGACGTAGGTGCCAGCTTGGTGTCCCGCCATCAACCATTCGTAGGCAGCGTCCATTCTGGGGATACCAGCCCCCCCATCGAGAGCCGTCGCACCGCGAATGGGGATGGCCGTCGAGACGAGCGCCTGCTTGATGTCGACGGCTCGCACCGATCGCCCGTTCTGCGCCATGGCCGACTGAAGCAGCGCGATCGCACCGGTTATCTGGGGAGCGGCCTGGCTGGTGCCACCCCCAACTTCTTCTCCCAGACTCCACGGCGGGACATTCGAGAATGCCAGGCCCGGCGCACACAGGTCGGGCTTCCCCAACTCCCCACCCCGCGAGCTGAACCACGCGACGATGTCTGCATCAACGGCGAACCCGGCCGGTCGCGGACCCGAAAAGACGCCGGGATACAGGGCACACACCGAGATGATGTGGTCCGCGGACCCCGGAAAGCCCAAGGTCGAGACTCCCGGCCCGTCGTTGCCGGCGCTGATGACGAATGGGACGTCGGGATGCTGTAGGGCAAACTCACTCACGAGTGAATCGATGACGGCGCTTCCCTCGCTCTCGTTCCCTACACCAAAGCTCAGGTTGAGAACGAGTGGCAAACCGCGTTGCGCCGCATAATCGACGGCGTAGGCCATCGCCCGTACCATGCTGCCGGTAACGGTGATCCCGCCCCGCGCGTTGTTGGAGATCTTCAGCGCGAGGACCTGTGCACCGGGAGCAACGCCGTCGAACCCTTCGATCCCGAACATATCATTGCCGGTGGCTATGCCTCCGACATGGCTACCGTGACTGGAGTTATCGAAGTAGAGGTCGAGCACGGGGCGCTCACCGACGACCGCCAGGTTGACCGCAATGGTCATGGGGCCCTTGTGGTGGTCCCCGTCTTTGAGAGCATATGTGAAGGTTTCGGCTGCGACGGCGTAGTCGTGGATCGGTGCTTCATCGTCGAGGCGGCCGTCGTTGTCGGTATCGGTCATCACGGCCCAACCGCTGGTCGTCTTGACGACAAGCACCGGGAATTCGTCGGTGCTTTCGTCGTTACCGTTCACGTCCGAGCCCGGGAACTCGCCCAGTGGCAGCTCCCGGAATACCCCGGCGTAGTACGGGGGAGAGGCAAGGCCGGCCACGTAGCCAAATCCCATGAGTGTTTGGCCACCGATCACGATGGACCCGCCCGGAAGGGGGCTGACCGCTTCGAGCGCAATCCGTCCCTCACCCGAGAAATCACGCAGGTCCAGAATCTTCGGCTCGCCGGCCGCCGTCTGCTGAAACCCGGGGAGGCCGGCATCGAGTCCACTGTCCAGAATCCCGATCAGCACACCGCGTCCGTCGTAGGTGGTGTGGTCGGCCACAAAGGCGTCCGCGCCAATCGTGTTGATCGGCATCAGCCCGACGCGCATTGCCACCCGTGGGTTCACCGCCGGACGATCTGCTCGCCGCGGTTCTTCGTCCTCTTCCTCGTCCTCGCGATCTGTTGGTTGGGGTTCTGAGCGTCCCGAGCCCTCTTGCGCTTCGGGTTCCTCAGCCGACGTGTCGTTTCCGGGATTCGGCGTCGGTTGTTCGACGCCCGGTTTGGCGCACCCGCTCAACGCAAGAAGGAGCAGGATGGCCCACACCACCATCCGGACAGGAAGCAGAGTTTTCATGGACAGTGATAATCCAGAGGAGGAAGAACGAACGGTCCGATGTGCGGTCCACCGTAGTTGGCGGTGACCCGCAGCGCGAAGGCGAGCATTTCTCGAACTTCATCGGGACAGACAATGGCGTCCACGAATCCGCGGGCGCCGGCATATTTGGCATCTAATTGGTGCTCGTAGTCCTGTCGCATTTCCTCAACTTTGTCCGAAAACTCGGGTTCCTCCAACCTCTCCCCGAAAACGGCCTGGACCGCCGACTCACCTTCCATCACGCCCATCCGACCGGTGGGGAACGAGAGGATGAAATCGGGATCGAATCCCTGTCCGGCCATCGCGTAGTACCCCGCACCCGATGCGTGGTTTATCGTGAGAACGAGCTTGGGTGCCACCGCGGTGGCCATCGCCTCCACAAACCGGGCCCCCGCCCGAATGATGCCGGAGTGTTCCGCCTCCGGCCCCACCATGAATCCGCTCACGTCCTGTACGAACAATAGTGGCATGCGTTCACGGCTGGCGGTCTCAATGTAGTACGCCACCTTCTCCGCACTCTCGGCGTACACGATTCCCCCGAATCGCGGGCGTTCGCCCGGCTTCCCTTTGATGATGCCGCGCTGATTCGCGATCACCGCGACCGGATAGCCGTCGATCTCGCCGTGCCCGCAGATCATTTCCGCGGCGATCTCCGGTTGGAACTCATCGAGGTGTCCCTCGTCCAGCAAACAGCTCAGCACATCACGCATGTCATACGCCATGCGGTGATCGCTGGGAAGAACGTCGTACAAATCCTCCACCGACCGTCCCGGCGAACGGCCCGCCGGCCCCCGGCGAACCGGGGTCGCCGTGCTGTCGGGAGCCGGGAGTCGCGCGATATATTCGCGGATCCGCTCGAGGCACTCGCCCTCGTCCTTGGCGCGGTAGTGCGCCACCGCGCTGGTGGCCGTGTGCGTCACCGCCCCACCGAGCTCTTCGCCGTCTACCATCTGCCCCGTGGCGCCTTTGACGAGGTTGGGACCTCCCAATCCCATGAACGACGTCCCCTCGACCATGAAGATCACATCAGACAACGCCGGCAAGTAGGCGCCTCCTGCCACGCACTGCCCCATGACCGCGCTGATCTGCGGCACGTGCAGGTAGCGCCGCATGATCGAGTTGTAATAGAAGATGCGTGCGGCTCCGTATTGCCCCGGAAAAACGCCGCCTTGGTACGGCAGATTCACCCCCGCGGAATCCACAAGGTAGACGATGGGAATCCGCTGGCGCATCGCCACCTCTTGCGCCCGGAGGATCTTCTTGATGGTCTCGGGCCACCACGAGCCCGCCTTGACTGTGGCGTCATTGGCCACGATCACGACCGGACGCTCGGTGACGACGCCGACACCGGTCACAACTCCCGCCGCTGGGGCGTTGCCTTCATATCGGTCGAACGCCACCAACAGGCCCAGCTCGAGCCACGGCCCGTCAGGGTCGCAGAGCTGCTCCACCCGCTCTCGTGCGGTGAGTTTTCCCCGATCGTGCTCTCGACGAACTCGGTCCGGACCGCCGCCGCCGCGAATCCGCACGGCGAGCTCCCGATATTCGTCCGTCAGATCCCGCAGTCGTGGTCCTTTCGGTGTTGAGGGGCCGCTCGTCACTCGAGGTGGTCTTCCGCCCAGTTGTTGATGAACTCGATGATTTCGCGCGTGGAAGTTCCCGGACCGAACAGCTTAGCTACTCCCTCCGCCTCGAGCCGCTTGCCGTCGTCATCCGGGATGATTCCCCCTCCGATCAACAGCGCATCATCACGTCCTTGTTCCCTGAGCAGATTCCTCACGCGCGGAATGTGCGTCATGTGGGCGCCGGAGAGGATGGAGAGTCCTATCACGTCCACGTCTTCTTGAACGGCGGCTGCCACGATCATCTCGGGCGTTTGGTGGAGGCCCGTGTAGACGACCTCCATACCCGCGTCGCGCAAGGCGGCGGCTACGACCTTGGCACCGCGGTCATGGCCGTCGAGACCGGGCTTCGCGATCAGGACCCGCACCGGTCGACTCGGGCCCTTGGAAGATGGCGACTTCGAGGCGGCGGGGCTTTCCATGGTGGGAGGGAAGCTAGCCGGGAGTCAGGAGCGAGACAAGCTACCGCGATCCCGTAACCTGTAGTCCCGCAACGGAGTGGACCGCCCAACTCCTCCCATTTCTCGGTCGCTCCTGCCCCTCCTGCCCCTTCTGCCGCTTCTGCCCCTGCTGTTAACGGGGCTTGAACCGGAGCAGGGCCGCGAGGCCATCCACCCCGGAAGAATCGCCCTCCAGCACATCCACATGGCAGCCCTGATGGAGGGCTTCCTCGATGGCTTCGTCGATGACATCCGGCACCTGCTCGCCGTCCCCCTCCCCGTCGCAGCCGCTCGGTCGGACGGTGAGCCGGCCGCTGTCGCGGCAGCGAAATCCGGGCTCCGCGAACGTCGGATCGACCAGCAACGTTCGCACCTGGCCGTGGGCCAGCGCCCGAAGCGAGGGCTCGACACCATTGAGGGCCCACCTGGCGCCCAACCCCTCCTGGAGTTGGCGAACGTGCTCGGACTCCCACTCCCGCTCTTTTTCACGCCGGACGGCGAACACCGCCTCCATGATGTCGCTGTGCCCCACTTTCTTCGGATTGAGGCGCACCACGCCGAGCAATTGCTCCCGCAGGTAAGGATGAAGATGAGGCTCTACGGCGGCGGCATCTGCGCCCACCCCGGCCAGGACGATCCCACGAATGGGAGCGGCTCGCGTCATTGCAAAAAGCTGCTGCGCCACCGTGGCATAGTGACGATGCTTCTCCTCCCTAATACGTCGGTGGAAGTTGTGCTCGCCTGACGCGCCGTGATTGGTCGCCCCCTTGTTGCCGCGGAACCGTCCTGCTCGCACGACATCACCGGCATCGATGCTGCTCACCTCTTCGACGCCGAAGGCGGTGACTCTGAAGAACCGCGCCGCGGTTCGGTCGTAGACTGTACAGATGACGAGACCGAACTCGTCGTCGAGGGCTGCCAACTCCCGAACGAGGGGGCCGCGGTCCACGGCCAAACGCGAACGGAAAACCTGAGGCAGCGGGATCGCCTCGAAGAGATCCCGGGGTTCCGAGGCAAACAGTACCACGCCGCGGCCGACCGGTAGGTTGCCCGGCTCCTCGAGATGTTCGCGGATTCGCCGCAAATCCGCAGAGACCACCTCGCGGTCTGCGGCCGGCAGGCCCATCTCTTCAAGCCATGCCAGCCGGTCTTTGATCCGGTTCTTGAGTTTGATTTGGTATTTGCCGCGGGAACGGTCTCGCGGCTCCAACTTGAGATAGCACGACACCACCCAGCCATCACCCGGCTCGAACCCTGCCAACCGACGGACGATCGAGCGGATGGTCTGCGGGTTGTCGGTATCGCCCTCTGCTTGTACGGCCTGACTAGAAGAAAACGGGTTCGCGGTAGGCACCGTAAACCTCCTCGAGCGCGTGTCGAATTTCGTACAACGTGCAGTATGCCCGTGCGCAGTCGAGCATCGCCGGAATGACGTTCTCGTCACGTTCCGCCGCCTGCCGCAGCGTCGCCAGACATGCATCAACGCGGTCCTGAGACCGCTCCCGGCGAAGAGCGGCAAGACGGGCCCGCTGCACCGCATCGGCTTCGTCGTTGACTTGGTGCATCTCAACTCGGGAATCGTCGTCCACGACGAATTCGTTGACACCGACGACGATCCGTCGTTTCTGCTCCACCTCGTGCTGGAAGCGCATCGAACTCTGCGCGATCCGGCTCTGGAACCATCCTGCCTCGATGCCTTTCACCACGCCACCGGCGCTCTCAATTTCGCGGAAGAGCTTCTCGGCCTCTTGCTCCATCTGATCGGTCAAGGCCTCGACGTAGTAGGATCCCCCCAGGGGATCGATCACGTTAGCGACACCGGTCTCGTACGCCAGGATCTGTTGTGTCCGCAAGGCGACCTGCGCCGCTTCTCGTGTCGGCAGCGCCAGCGTCTCGTCGAGCGAGTTCGTGTGCAGTGATTGCGCCCCGGCGAGCACGGCAGCCAACCCCTGATAGGCAACCCGGGCAACGTTGTTGGTCGGTTGCTGCGCGGTCAACGAGACGCCCGCCGTCTGGCAGTGAAAACGCATCTTCCAGGAACGTGGTTCCTTGGCCCCGTAACGCTCCCGCAGGTGCCGCGCCCAGATCCGCCGGGCTGCCCGCATCTTCGCCACCTCCTCGAAGATGTCGTTGTGGACGTCCCAGAAGAATGAAAGGCGCGGGGCGAAGTCATCCACCTGGAGACCGCGGGCCAAACCCCGCTCCACATACTCGAAACCGTTGGCGAGCGTGAAGGCCAATTCCTGCACCGCCGTGGCTCCGGCCTCCCGAATGTGATAGCCGCTGATCGACACCGTATTCCATAGTGGTGTGTGCTCTGCGGCCCACTCGAACACATCGCCGATCAGCTTCAGCGCGGGCTCCACAGGAAACACCCACGCGTGCTGTGCCATGTACTCCTTGAGAATATCGTTCTGGATGGTGCCGCGGAGTTTGGAGATGTCGACGCCCTGGCGTTCGGCCGCCGCGACGTAGAAACAGAATAACAGAGCCGCCGGACCATTGATGGTCATCGAGGTCGACACCCGGTCGAGGGGGATACCGTCGAAGAGCATCTCCATGTCCCTGAGCGACGAGACAGCCACGCCGCACATCCCCACCTCACCCTCGGCGCGTGGGTGATCGGAATCGTACCCCATCAGTGTCGGGAAATCGAAAGCCACCGAGAGCCCGGTCTGGCCGAGCCCCAAGAGGAACTTGAATCGCCGGTTTGCATCATCCGCCGTCCCAAACCCGGCGAACTGACGCATCGTCCATAACTTCCCGCGGTACATTGTCGCATGGATGCCCCGCGTATACGGATAGGACCCGGGCGTTCCGAGTTGCTGTTCGTAATCGAAATCCCCTGGATCCTCCGGCGTGTACAGTGGCTCGACATCGGTGGAGCTTTGTGTCACGAAATCGACGTTGCGTTTGCTCTCCCGCTCGAACTCCTGACGCCAGGCATCCAATGAGCCCCGGTCAGCCATGTTGTGCCCCTCTGCCCAAACTGGCGACGATGTGTTCGGCAACCTCGTACGGGCTCAACTCCCCCGCAAATACTCTCTCGAGCTCTCCGGCGAGCACGGCATCCCCTCCGGCCTCGCGCCACACGAGTTGCCGCAGCGACCGATCGACGACGTCCCTCGTGTGCTTGGCCAAGCGCTCGCGTCGCAGGCGCTCGAGTCCTCCGGTATCCCGGAGAAACGCCGCGTGCCGCTCTGATGCTTCAATCAACTCCTCGACGCCTTCGTTCCGCACGGCAACCGTGTCCAGCACCGGCGGTCTCCAGTTGTTCTTCGACGGGGATGGCTCTGTCGCGAGGGTGGGCGCCGCGGGAGTGTGATGATGGGTAGTTGTATGGAACGCAATGCCTGCCCGCATCCCAAGCATGGACTCCACCTCCTCATGCAACCTGCTGGCACCGGGACGGTCGGCCTTGTTGATCACATACAAATCGGCGATCTCCATCACGCCCGCTTTGAGCACCTGGATGCCATCTCCCGATTCCGGCACCAACACGAGCACCGCCGTGTCTGCTGTCTGGTTCACCGCCAGCTCCGACTGCCCCGCGCCCACCGTCTCGATGATGATACGCTCGAATCCGTACGCGTCGAGCACATCACACACTTCACGAGTGGTGATCGCCAGCCCCCCGACTGCGCCTCTGGTCGCCATCGACCGGATGAACACTCCCGAATCGAGCGCGACGGACTCCATGCGTATGCGATCCCCCAGGAGAGCACCCCCGGTGAACACGCTGGTGGGATCAACCGCCACAACCGCCACCGTGCGGCCGCGCACACGGTAGCCCTGCACTAACCGTTCCACGAGGGTGGATTTCCCAGCCCCCGGTGGTCCCGTGATGCCCAGCCGATGGGCACGCCCTACGCGCCCGTGCAGTTCCGACAGCAGCGCTTTGAATTCCCCACGGCTGTTCTCGACCAAAGAGATCGCGCGAGCGAGGGCCCCGACGTTCTTGTCGTTGAACCCCTCGAGCAGGTCGGCGAGGCCGTTACGGTTCTTCATGGTAGCTCGCCCCGACCGGTCGATCGGGGGAAGCTTGGTCCCCGCTTCATGACAACACAATCATGGACGCCAGGCCGAGGACGAAGAAATATCCGCAAACGTCGGTGAAGCCGGTGACGAACACCGAGCTTGCCACTGCCGGGTCGACCCCCATCCGTTCGAGCAACAACGGGACGCCACTACCCGCGACGCCGGCTATGACCAGATTGATCCACATGGCGAGCAGCGCCACGAGCCCCAACCGCCATTCGCCACCCAGCGACACAGCCACCACACCCACCATCAGCCCGACCGCGAGCCCATTGGCGAGCCCAACCAGCAGCTCCTTGGCCACCACGATCCACGCGCGCTCCATGGCAATGAGTCGCAGGGAAACACGCCGCACCGTGACCGCCAGCGCCTGAGTCCCCGCGTTGCCCCCCATGCCCGCCACGACCGGTGCCAGGGCCGCCAAAACCCACATGCGTTCGATGGCATCTTGAAATAGGAAAACGACCAGCGCCGACGCCGACGCCGTCAGCAGATTAACATAGAGCCATGGCAGCCGTAGGCGTACCGCCTCGTGCCATCGCCCACCCAGTTGCTCGTCAGCCGACACGCCGCCGAAACGGAGCAGGTCTTCAGTGCGCTCCGCTTCGACCACATCGATGACGTCGTCGAAGGTGACGCGGCCGACTAGGCGCCCTTGATCGTCGACGACGGGTACCGCCGCGACATTGTACCGTGCCATCGCCCGCGCCACTTCTTCCTGGTCCTGGTTCGGCGTCGTCACCGCCTGGGCGGGCTCCATGATGTCGCTGACCCTTCGATCCACAGGGGTCGAGATCAGCCGACGCAGAGGGAGCACTCCCACCAACCGCTGGCTCACGTCAACGCAGTAGACTTGATAGAAATCCTCGACTTGCTCACTTTGTCGTCTGATCTCCTCGATCGCCTGCCCGGCGGACGCGGACTCCGGCACCGAAACGACCTCGGTGGTCATGATGCCGCCGGCGGTGTCTTCTCCGTATTCGAGCAGACGCTCGATCTGCGCTCGCTCGTCGACCGATTCGAGGATCGTCGTCGCCTTTTCCGGGCGCAGCTCCCCGATCAGATCGGCGGCATCATCGTCGGCCAGCTCGTCCACGATATCCGCCGCTTGCTCGGGCCGGAGCGCTTCCAGGACTTCTTCGGGGTGCTCCTCCGGTTCCATCTCCGCGAGCGCCTCGGACACGATCTCCGGGGGAAGCCGCTCGATGAGATGCAGGCGCACGTCGTCGTCGAGCGCCGCAAGCACATCGGAGAGGTCCGACGGATGCAACAATTTCGCCTTCGTGGCAAACGCCTCGATGTTCCCCGCTTCCGCGAGGTGTCGCAGCTCGTCCTGCAACTCGAGCTGCTGCGTCATTCGGTGGTGGTGCGGAGCAAGTGATCGAGGTCCAGGCCGCGCCGGGATCTCGTTTCCGTTGCGTCGCTCGGTTGAACGGCACCCGCCGAAATGACCAACTTCATTGCCTCTTCGACGGACACATTGAGCTCACGCGTCCGTGCCGTCGGCACGATGAGCATGAATCCTGACGTCGGATTAGGGGTGGTGGGCACAAACACGTTCACGCACGGCTCCCCCAGCACCTCTTTGAACAAGAGCGGCGACTCACTCGTGATGAAGGCCACCGCCCACATCCCGTCGGTCGGATACGGGATCAGGACCGGGCGGCGAAAGACGCGTTTCTGTTTGATGATGGCCTGCATTATCTGGCTCGCCGCATTGTAAATCGGCCCGGTCACCGGAAACCGCGACATAGCCCGGTTCCACCAGTGAAGCACCTGCCGACCGGCGGCTTGATGCACAATCCACCCAATCACGAGCACCGCGAGACCGAGCAGCATAAAGCCCAATCCAGGAACCCTGAACCCCAGAGCATCCTGCATGGGCCCGCCCAGGATCTCGTCGAGCGTTCGGAAAATCCACACCAGCACAAAAGCCGTGACCCCGACCGGTGCGAGCACCACCATCCCGGTGAAGAAGAATCGTCGGATCCGTCGAAGTCGTCCGTTCACTCCACCTCCTTCGGAGCAAGCCTGGTTGAATGCACTGGCCCCCGTCGAACGGCCAACCGCTCGATGCGGGTCGAGGTGGCCGCGAGCACGTCGAACTCGATAGCCCCCAGCGTGAACCGCTCGCCGGCGTGTGGGATTCTGCTCGCTTCCTTAGCGACAAATCCACCGATCGTTTCCGCGTCCTCCGGCAGCTGGATGCCCAGCCGGTTGGCCACTTCGGCCGTGGGCGTCGCTCCATCCACTTCGATCAACTCGGAGCCGTCCGTTAAGGGCCGGGCCATTCCCTCCTTGAAGATCCCGCTCACCAACTCCTCGAGGAGATCCTCGAGTGTGACGATGCCAGCAGTTCCGCCGAACTCATCCAAGACCACGGCAAGGTGACGGCGCTCTCGCTGCATCTCCAGCAGGAGCGCAGCACACGGGTTGGATCCCGGTGTGACTGTCAGGGGGCGAATCGGCAGCTCGCCACCCGGGGTCACTTTGAAGAGGTCGAAGGCGTATATCATCCCCTCAATGTTGTCGAGCGTGTCACGATACACCGGGAGTCTCGAGTATCCCGACTCCGCAATGATGCGTCCGACCTCCTCCAAAGCGGCGCCCTCCTCCACCGCCACGATCTCCGTCCGAGGTGTCATCACGTCTCGAACCGCACGCCGCGTAAATGCAAGTGCACCCGACACCACGGTTGCTTCGTCCGGTTCGAGGAAGCCCTCGGCCCCACCCAAGCGGAGCACCCTGGACAACTCCGCGCCCTGGGATGCCGGCAGCAGCGGATTGACCAACGCCGAGATCCGCTCCATCCACGGGGCCGACCGGCGGACGATGGACTCACACCACCGTCGACCCAGTGCTCGCGGTATTCCGTAGGCGATGCCGGCCAGTACCGGCACACCGACGATGATGAGCGCCGTCACCGCCCTCACGGGGGATAACCCGCTCAGCAGAACAGCCATCCCTAGCCCGCTGGCCAATACCCCGATCGTCGCCACCGCGTTGGCGGTCCTGAGCACTCGTCCGGGAGACGACAGCAGCGCACTGGCCATTGCAGCGCCGCGAAGCCGTCGCGAGATCCAACGGGTCAGCTCCACCCGGCTCACGGCCGCCGCGCCAACCGCCACGGTCGTCCCGGAAGCGGCGAGGAGGACACCCAATGCAAGCACCAGCCACGCCATCATTCCGCCACCTGTCGCGAGCCACCGTTCACTGGCTTCTCGAGAGCACCGCGTTCGAAATACACTCGATAGATGCGCCGCCTGACGACCTGTTCGACCACGACCCGGAATTGGCCGAACCGAAACTCCTCCCCGGGTTGCGGCACGTGTCCCAGTTCGGAGTATACCCAGCCGCCCACCGTACTCACATCGTCGTCTTCCACCGTCGTCCCGAGCAAGGCGGTGAGCTCATCGAGAGTCACACTGCCATCCACCCAGAACTTGTCCTCCCCCTCGCGTTCAACGGCCGGCTTTTCATCCTCATCGTATTCATCGCGAATCTCCCCCACCACCTCTTCCAACACATCCTCCCGCGTGATGAGGCCCGATGTCCCACCGAACTCATCGACGACCAGGGCAATATGAGAGGGACTGAGCTGGAAATCCCGGAGCTGCGCCGCCAGCGGCTTCGACTCCGGGACGAATTGAGAGGGCCGTACGAGATCCTGCCAACGGGCGGGCACCGGCGCTGCCCCCGCCAGCGGCGCCACGAGATCCTTGGCGTACAGTATGCCGACGATGTTGTCGAGGTTGTCCGAATACACGGGAATCCGCGCATGCTCGCTCTTGCGAAGCACCTCCACGACCTCCCGCCACTCCGCATCCGTGTCGAGCGCGACAATGTCGAGCCGCGGCGTCATGATCTCGGCCACGGTGGTGTCTCCCAAGGAAAAGACGCCCAGCAGGAGGTCACGTTGGGCGGACTCCAGGGGATTCTCATCGTCACTCGGTCGCGGGAGCACACGCTCGACGGCGCGCTCCACGAGTGTCGCGAGCGCGAGGAGCGGCCGAAAGGGCGCCACCGTTTTGCCCGCTATTGGTGCGGCTGCCTCCGCCACATCCGGAACCAGGGCGCCGATGGCGCGCGGCAACGCCTCCGCCACCATGCCCAAGAAACCGAGCATCACGGCGACGGCCACAAGTGCTTCGACAGCCGGGCGCTCCCACCACCGAACGGCTTGAGCCGCCGTCACGCCCGCAATGAGCAGCAGCGAAATACGGCCGACATAGATAGCCCGATAAAGCGACGCCGGCGTCTCCTCCCCGCGTGCCTGGTCGCTCAATGTTCGGGCCACCCGGGGCGACTCTTCGGCGAGAGCAAGCAGCGCAGCCCACCCGCCCGCGACGAGCGCGAAGACCATCGCCAACGCACTCAGGATCATCGGGTGCTCCCAACCACCTGCGTCACATAATCCTCCTGGCGTCGCCACATGAGCGATAGCTCCCTGCGATCTCCTCCGTCGTGGTCGCGTCCCAGCACGTGCAGCGTGCCGTGGACCACGAGGCGGATCAACTCCTCTCGCACGGGCACCTTGTAGCGGCGGGCCGATTGCCGGGCGACTGACGGACAGATGTAGACGTCGCCGACCAGTTGCTCGTCATGAGGCAAACCGAACGCGATGACGTCGGTGGCACGGTCTCGACCGAACGTTCGCCGGTTCAATACGCGCATCCGGGCCGCCGAAAGAAATGTCACGGTGACACTGGCATCGCCCGCGCGCTCTCCGTCCAGCACCCGGCCGACGACGGAACGCACGACGCCGGGCGCCAGCGCCCGCCGATCGCCGGCGAAGGCGATCAGAACTTCACGCCCCGGACGCCGCCTGCCAGTTGGCCGTGATCCCACCGGACTCCGCCGGGTATTCGATACGGTTGTGGTACATCCCACTCAGCGTCCGTACGAACTCTCCTTTCACACGCTCCAGCTGAGCCAACGTCAGGGGCGCCTCGAGAAGCTGACCGGCTT
>JBDHFY010000008.1:0-31741 GCA_039590195.1 Gemmatimonadota bacterium
AGATGGCGTTGGATCCGGACATCAGCGGCGTATGCAGTGTCGGCGGCACCTTCGTGATCACCTCGAAGCCTACGAACATGGCGAGGACGAAGATGACCAGCAGAATCACCAGTTGTTCCATTATGATCCCTTTCCTCCATCTATAGCTGACCGCGTAGCCTCGTGCACGATTTTCCCCTCACGGGTGATGCACGTCGACGCGGTGATTTCGTCTTCGAAGTCCAGATTCAGCTCGCCTTCCTTCAGCAGATGCTGGAGAAATGTCGAGATGTTCTTGGCGTACATCTGACTGGCATGCGTTGGCATGGTCGCTGGTAGGTTCAGCGGCCCCAGGATCGTCACGCCGCACTCCGTCACTTCCACCCCCTTCTGCGTCAACACGCAGTTGCCCCCCATCTCCGCAGCCAGGTCCACGATCACCGAGCCCGGCTTCATGGCCCGCACCATTTCCTCGGTGACCAACACCGGCGCCGGCTTGCCCGGAATGAGTGCCGTCGTGATCACAACGTCCGCGTTGCGGATGTGTTCCTGAATCAGTTGCAGCTCGCGCTGGTGTTGCTCCTGGGACAACTCCTTGGCGTACCCTCCCTCACCTTCGGCCTCCACCTGTTCAGCCACCAGGAACCTGGCCCCCAGGCTCTCCACCTGTTCCTTGACCCCGGGACGCACGTCAAACGCTTCGACGACGGCACCCAGACGACGGGCCGTCGCAATCGCCTGCAGCCCCGCCACCCCAACACCGAGCACGAAAACCTGGCTCGGGCGGATTGTGCCCGCCGCCGTGATCAACATGGGAAAGAACCTTCCCAGGTGTGACGCACCGACAAGCACAGCCTTGTACCCGGCAACCGTGCTCATGGAAGACAGCACGTCCATCGATTGCGCGCGAGTGATCCGGGGCAGCGCATCGAGGCTGAACGATGTGATGTTGCCTTCGGCGAGCTTCTGGACCGCTTCGTGATGGCGGAACGGCTGCAGCAACCCGACGAGTGACGCGCCCTCGCGCATGGCGGACGCCTCATGCTTCCCCAGGGTCGGGTGCTCCGTCGGCATGTGGATCTTCAGCACGACATCGGCATCCCTCCAAAGCGATGCCGTATCATTGACAAGCTCTGCCCCGGCGGCCCGGTAGGCCTCGTTGGGATAACCGGCCGCTACACCCGCGTCCTTTTCCACTCGAACGGTCAGGCCTTCACCGGCGAGGCGCTTGGCCATGTCCGGCACCATCGCCACCCGGCGCTCGTCATCCACGACCTCTCGCGGTATCGCTATATTCACTCCCTGCTCCTTTTGATGTCAGCGTAAACATGGTAGCTTAGTGGCCTTGTTGCGTCTAGCGCAGAAAACCGCCGGACGTCACCACCACAGGTTTGGCCACAGGCAATCTGCACCTGCCCTAACGCGTTCTCAAGCTACACTGGGGCACCGGAGAGCGGACCCCGTTTCGCCAGAGCGATTGGCTCAAGCTTCGAGAGCATCATCACCCAAATGGAGGCATGCGCCCATAGCCAGGCACTTCCTGACCAAGCCGCGGGGCGACCGCAAGTGGGATCTCTTTCTCCGGGCCGGAGCGATCGTGACCCTGATCGGCATCCCGGTCGCGGCGTTCATTCCGGGATCGGTTCCGCTCGTGTGGCTCGCGGTGGTTGCTATTCCGGCGAACAGCCCGTTGAGCCCAATCCTCCCAACGGCCTTCGAGCCGCTCATGATGGAAGCCGCCAAATACAGCGGGCCGTTGCCGGTCACCTTCACCGCACTCGGCGCGTACCTCTACATGGAGTACCTGAATTGGCACGTGTATGCGTGGATGCTGAATTGGGAGAAGTTTTTAGGTGTGCGGAATCACCGGTGGGTGAAATGGGGTGTTGAGCACTTCTCGAGGGCCCCAGCGGCCACGATCCTCTTCTTTGCGGTCACCCCACTACCGTTCTGGATCGTGCGATGCCTGGGCATCCTCCACCACTACCCCATCCGCCGATTCATGGGCCTGACCGCGATCGGCCGGTTCCCGCGGCTGTTTCTGTACGCATGGCTGGGCGCCACGGTCAACGTTCCCACCGTTATTCTGTTCAGCGTGGCGTTCGGTACAGGCGCGGTTATCGTGGCCTGGCGTCTGAGCCGCGGGCAGCGAATCCTGCAGGACACCATCCTCGATACAGCAAGCGGCGCCCCGACCGAGAACCCCGGCGGGACGCCGCTCCCAAAGCAGGGTCGCGTGCCTAGCCGCTCACTGCCGTGAGGACCGGTTCCACGGCAACAGACGCAGCAGGGGCGTCGAGTTGTCCGCCCACATCTCCGCGACCCGCTTCTCGGAGGCGGCGCGGGTGCTGATGTAGCACGCCCCGCACGTGTTCTGGCAGGAGAACTCCCGCTTCATCGTCGGCTGATCGTCAAAGTAGGCCATGACCATGGCGCACGGGGTCAACCGACCATCCGGATTTACGACGAGAAAACGCTCCCCCGCCATGCAACCACCCCTATGTCCCTCACACAGGAACTCATAGAATCTGCGCAAGATGTTCTCCGAGGTGTACACCGGCTTCCCCTGTTGCTTCAAAGCGATGACTCCCTCGATCGCCATGCGAAGTCCCTCCCGGGAACCGTTGTGCTGCACGAGGCCACCTGGCTCGTCCACTCGCAGCAGGGAATACGCCGAAAAATTGATCACAACGCCCCAACGCTCCGCGAGGCGCACGATGTCCGGGAGGTCAGGATAATTCCAAGCAGTTATGCAGCAATTCAACGTCACGTCCTCGCTCTCCCCGATGCGAGCGCACTCCCGAATGACTTTGTCCATGCGCTCAAACAGTCCAGGGATACGCCGGAACTCGTTGTGTCGGTTGTCGGGAAAGTCGATGGAGACGGAGAGCTGATGCATCCCGGCACGCTTCAACCGCATGAAGCGGTCGGGGGTGAGTTGTGATGCGTTCGACACCACCACAACCCAGGGCAACCGGCCCGGGTTGGCCATGGCCCGGACGATATCGTCGAGGTCGCCTCGGGCCAGCGGCTCCCCGCCCGAAATGTTGACCACCGGCGACCGCATGGTGCGCCAGATCCTGGCGTAACCTTCAGGGCCCAATCGGGTTTCCTTGATCGGCCCCCCCCAATTGCAGTGCCAGCAATTGGCCGTGCACGCGTGCGTGACCTCAAACGACCCGGTGAGCGGCCGCTTGCGCAGCATGTTCCAAGCCCCCGCGCCCGCCATGCGAAGCGCCATGTTTCCCGCAACGTTCATTATCTCTCCATTGAGACGAAAAAACGCTCTCGACGTTGGAGAGAGCGTCTGATCGAACTTGTCCCCACGGGAGGGCGATAATGCTCGTGCGGTTGCGCCCCATACGAAGAAGCAAAACGTTAGTTAGGCTGGGTGTCGGAGGCAAGTCGGGTCAAGATCAAACACGCATGGGGAGGTACACCTTGAGCAGAAGCTGTCCGTCCTGCGGAACCACGTTGGCTCCGCTCGCTGTGCGGTGCTCGTGCGGTACCGAACTTCCCGAGGCCCGCGACAACCGGCCCCCTCCCGACGAGCCCAGGTGCGCGGTCTGTAAGGCTGCAATGACGTTGATGGCGCAACAGTGCCCGTCGTGCAAGGCGGTCGGCTACCCGGCCATGCGACCCAGAATGGGCAAAAAGAGCCTGCGGGCGGGCAACAGCCTCGACGAGTGACAAGCCGGCGGGCCGGTGCCGCCCTGGGGCTAGATGATGTCGCCTCCCCGCGGACGGCGGCGACGCTGCCTCCGGGCCGCCCGGCTCTGCTGCAAGAGTTCGGCAATCGGAGCAGCCACTCGAGGACCAAACACATCTGACAGCGGAACCGTCAGGGCCTCCATTGGCGGACCCGCTGGCCCTCGGCGCCCGTTCGGCCCCTCGGTCCCGTCCGCTCCACGGCTTCCCTGCGCACCTGCCGCGCACCTCCGGGCATCCGCCGGCTGCGCCTCACCGCCCTTGCCACCCTGCCCCCCCTCGCCGCCCGCTCCGCCCCCGCCCCCGGGTCCCCCAGGGTTTGCCGCCGTCACCAACCCGGCGAGGAACGGCTCCTGGTTCGGGGCGATGACCGTCACTCGGCCGCCACGCCCGCCCGGCCCCCCCGGCCCGCCGTTCCCCCCAGCGCCACCGGCACCCCCGGGACTCCCCGGGCACCCTGGTTCCCCGTCGGCCCCGTCCGACCCGTCACTTCCGCTCGTCCCCGCGCCACCGGGACCACCGCGGGCCGTGAGGGCCAGCCAATCGGACGGAGGCACACGATCCGCATCCGCCAACACGTAGAACGGAGGCGCATGCCCGACTTCGATGCCGACGACAAGGAGACGCTCATAGAACGGGGACGGCAGAATACCGATCCGCGCCGTAAGGTCGGGACCGTTGCCGCCGGACGCCCCCCGCCTTCCGGCAGCACCCCCGAAGGTGAACACGTGGCGGAGGCAATGGTATACCGGGCGGATCACCTGCCACCCGCTCGCGGACGGCTTCACGCGGAGAAAAGCACTCAAGCGGAACCCATTCTCCACGGTGCGCAGAGGATCCGCGGCGGCCTCCCAATCACCATCCTGTAGGGGCGTGGCTTCGGCACTGGACCGCGCGAGCATGATGACGTGCAGCGGCGGCGGGTTGTCCGCATCGTAGCGTGTCGAGAAGGGAAGCTCCGAGCCGTCGTCCAATACGGCGGCATACGAGGCCTGAATTCGCCCACCCGGGCAGGCCTCACCCGAGGTGACGATCCTGATCTCCTGGATCCGGGCCGCCAACCCGGGATCCGGAGCGAGGTCTGGTGGAGGCCCCTTGGCGCAGCCAACGACCGCCAAGCCGCCACACAGCATGGCGAGGGCGGCGGCTCGTTTCGACAGTTGCATCATGGTTTTCATCCGCCCCTCGTATGCATTTCACGGTGGGGATCGGCGCGGAGACCCTCGAGTTGATACAAGGCACCCCGCGAGTGCATCGCGGTGCGTTCCTCCGCCCCGCGGTCCATGCGACCACGCCAACGCGCCGCCAAGAGCGACGCGATCTCCTCGTCAGAGGCACCGTTACGAAGCGGCTCCCGCACGTCCAACCCTTGATCCGCATACAGGCAGAGGTAGAACTGGCCATCCGCTGTGAGTCGACCGCGGTCACAGGTTTTGCAAAACGGCGCGGTGGTCGACGCCACGATCCCGAAGGTCCGACCGTCGGTAAGACGAAACCGCTCCGCGGGTGCGCTCGGGTGATCGCCACCGACGGGATCGATGACGCCGTAGCGGGCGCTCAGCTTCTCGAGGATGTCATGGCGTGAGACAACCTTGTCCATCGACCACTCGGTGGCACCGCCCACGTCCATGTATTCGATATACCGCAGCTCGACACCCTGGGATGTGGCAAACTCCAGGAGATCCACCAGCTCGTCATCGTTGAAGCCGCGGACCATCACGGCATTCATCTTCGAGCCCTTGAACCCCACCCGGCGCGCGGCATCGAAGCCGTTCTTGACGTCGGCCAGCTTCGAACGCCTCGCAAACTGCCTGAAGCGGTGCTCCTGCAGAGTGTCGAGACTGAACGTGATGCGATCCAAGCCGGCATCCATGAGGTCCTGTGCATATCGCGCGAGAAGGACCGCGTTCGTGGTTAGGGCGAGGTCCACTCCCGCCAACTGCTCCGACATCATCCGCACAAGCACGGGCAAATCGTGACGAAGCGTTGGTTCCCCACCCGTGATCCTCACCTTCTCGACACCCAACCCGCGAGCGATGCCGGCGAATCGCGCGATTTCTTCGAAAGAAAGAATCGACGATTTGGGAAGCCAGAGGTATTGCTCCTCCGGCATGCAGTACTGGCATCTCAGGTTGCATCGATCGGTCACCGAGAGCCGAAGGCTTCTCATCGGCCGACCGTAGCCATCCTGGATCACCTGCGAGGTCATCGCCGAGACCCAACTGTCACCAAGGTGCACCCCTTCCGGGCTTGAGAGAGATAACGCGCCGGGGGCGGTCCGACTGTGCGCACGCTCACCAGACCTCCGGCCGTCGCCACCGCGTCGATCCCAACCATACCGGGGCACCGAGGCGGGAGCAACCACGCCATGTGCACGTCACCGGGCCGACGCGCGACCACCGAGGATGGCGCGCCGTCATCCCGACGCCGAACCCTCCTAGTTTCGCCGCCGGCCAAGGCCCCGTCCAACCGCGACGAGGCCAAATCCGAGACCAGCGGCAATCAACCCCAGGAAGTTGGGCGTCAGGGGACCGATCTCGACGCCGAGGGCCGTCACCGCAATGCCGGCAGCGATCGACGCCAACGCTTCAGGGGCGCCGGCCTTGCCGGAATAGAGAGCCACGATGACCGGGACCAACAGGCACGCCGCCACCAGCCCGTAAAAAATCTTCAACGCATCCACCACCGACGGCGAGATCACGGCCAGCCCCACCGCCGCCGCGGCGCCACTCATGGCCGCCACCCTGGCCACAAACAGCAGGCGCGCGTCGGACGCCCCAGGATCGAGAAACCGGCCGTAGAGATCCTTGGAGAGCGATGTGGCCAGCATGAACAAAATGGCATCCGCCGAGCTGAGATCCGCGACAAACAGAGCACCGAGGCCGATAGCACCCACGAGGAGTGGCACGTCGTCCCGCAGCACCGTGGGCAGGGCAAAGTCTGGGTTCGCGAGTTCCGGGTGCAGCACCCGGGCGATCATCCCTAGGATCGGGGGAGCGAAGGCAAACACCAGAAGTACGATCGCACTCACACCGACGCCCCAGCGAACAGCCCGGGCATCCCTGGCCCCGTAGACCTTCTGCAGGAGCCCCGGGGAGATCATGAAATTGGGCGCGAGGAGCGGAAGCAGTATCCACCCCGAAGGTCCCCCTGCTCCATCACCTTCCCAGAAATTCATGAAATCCTGTCCCACCTCCGGGAGGGTTGAGGCCAGGGTGGACCACCCCCCCACTTCGGCCAGGCCCAGAGGCAACGCCAGCGCAAAGCCGGTCAGAAGAACGACCAATTGGACGAGGTTGATCCACGCCGCACCCACCAGGCCCCCGGCCGTGAAGTACACGGCCATCACCACCCCTCCCATCAGACATCCGGCGGCCTTGGGGATCCCGACGACCACCTCGAGAACCACAGCCAACGCGATCAACTGGGCGGCGAGGATGGCGAGGGTCCCAATCCACAGGAGCGCGGCGATGGTTGCCCGGACCGCGGCGCCGTACCGGTACTCCAGCAGGTCGCCGACCGTATAGAATCCGTGGTCAGCGGCGAGCCGCCGGACCCGCGGACCGACCCAGAACGCCAGGAGGAAGGAGCCGATCCCGGCCGACCCCACCCACCACCAGGCGCTCAAACCGTTCAGGTATCCCAGTGCCGCCGCTCCGACCGTAGTTCCGGCACCGATATTGGCGGCCAAGACCGTGGCGAAGAGCCGAACGGGACCGAGTTTCCGTCCCGCAACGAAGAAATCCTCACTGCGCCGAACCCGCCGCCCAATCCAGAGTCCGAAGAGGATGAGAACGGCCGAGTAGCCAACGAGGATGACCAGGTAGGCGTTCAAGGATTTCGACTTCCGAGATCCCGCGCGGCCGGCAGGCCGGGTAGGCCTTCGGCCGCCCTGACGGCCCGCACGATCGCCTCGGCGACGACATCAGCGGCGAGAGCGCCAAGCTCGAGGAGGTGCGGCGTGGCCTCCAGCGTACCGGTGGCCAGGACGAAAATCGCATCCCCGTCCACGGGAGTGTGCGCGGGCATGATTGCCCGGGCCAATCCGTCATGGGCCATCTGCGCCACCTTAGTCGTCTCAGATTTGGTCAAGCGCCCGTTGGTCACCACCACCCCCAGCGTGGTGTTCTCCCGGGCGCCCCCACGTTCTCGAAGCGCGCCGGAGCGTATGAGCGTTCTCACGTCGGCCAGGGCACGCCCGTCCGGTGTCCGCACTCCGGCGATGACCGCTCCGGTGCTGGGATCCACCACGTCACCGGCGGCGTTCACCGCCACCAGCGCTGCGACCATCAAGCCGTCAGCAAAGTGAACAGCACTCGTCCCGAGACCACCTTTCATGGCCCGGCTGAAGCCCGCCAGCTTGCCGACCGTCGCACCTGCTCCCGCCCCGATGTTGCCTTCCCGCACGGGGCCGTCTGTAGCGGCGTTCGCCGCTCGATAGCCGCATTCGGCCGTGGGTCTGATGCTGGGGTTGTCGCCCACACGAAGGTCGAACAGGATGGCAGCCGGCACAATTGGCACTTTGGCCACGCCGACATCGTAACCTATGTCACGTTCCTCGAGGTATTGCATCACGCCCGAAGCCGCATCCAACCCGAACGCGCTGCCGCCGGCCAGCACGACGGCGTGAGCCCGCTCGACACTGTTGATGGGCTTGAGAAGATCCGTTTCTCGTGTACCGGGCGCACCTCCCCGAACATCGCCACCCGCCACTGCACCCGATTCGACCAGGATCACCGTGCAGCCGGTGGGGCGCTCGGGGAGAGTGTGATGTCCAACCTTGACACCGGGAATCATCGTCAATCCTCCTCGGGGCTCGTCTTGCATGCCAAAGAGCGGCCGAACAAGCGGGAGCGCTGCAAGCAGCCAGACTAGCACCCGGGCGCGGCACGAGCAGCATCTTGTGAGGGCGGACACATATCTGCAAAAGGTTGCCATGGTGGCGCTTACCACCTCTCGTCAGTCAGTGAAGAATCATTACACATCGCTTCATGCGACCGATAGCTGCGGCTTCATACGATCGATAGACAAGAGAACATTTAACCAAGACAACGAGAAGTGAAAGGTTGTGCGACTTTTGCGTGACAATCCTGTCATGATGGCGTTGGCCGAATGGGTAGTGGGTTGCAAATGACCCATTAAAGGTCGCATAGGGCAAGCACCAAGTGGGTTCGAGCCATTGATACCGATTTGGGGGCTGGATCACAAACCTTTTGGATGCAAGGCGTTATGATGAGCACACGGCTCTTGGGAACCTTGGCACAGTTTTGGCTGTCTAACTATTGGGGGATGGGTGGTTGGGCCACCAACCTCCGGCTTCGGCTGGTAACTGGGAGCAGACCATGACCGGTTGCATGAATTCCCACGCAGCACTGCCCGACCGCGAGCTCGATGCGGATGTGGGGCGGCTCGCGTCAGCCGTCGAGGAGTTGCTCCAACGCATCACGAAGATCGAGCCAACGGTCAGCAATCTGGATGGTTCGGGAATGAAACTAACCAGTCCGCTAATGTTTCCCGATGGGATTGGCAAAGGTGAGGTCATTGCCGAACTCTTTCCGTATCGACACGAGTTCAGACTCGACATCCACATCGACCACAATCGATTTTTCGCGGTGGCAGATGGCAGCCCATCCGAGAGGCCGTGTTTCTTGAACGATTACGTGGCGTCCATCACGATCCGCGATCTGGCCGAGTCGCTACCGCCTGATTTCGTGCGGGGTGTCGTGGCTGGTGTCACCGCTGCCCGGGATGCCGTGCGGCGACACAACCGACGGTCCCAGGCGCCCTGGAATGAAGTCCGAGTCGCAGCGCTCGAGGAAGTCACGACCGAATAAACGCCCCGTCGTGACCACGAAGTCGGGGATGACGCACATGAGCGTCATCCCCGATTTCGTTTGCCCACCGTGCTCTCTCCGTGCTACCGTCCGCCATCCAGCACAACCGCCACCGACCCAAAGCCATTCGGCTCCATGGCGTACCGCGCGTCCACGATATGCACGACCGCGGGGCGCGTCGATTCTGGCGACACCATGAAGAAGGGAAACCGGGCCCAATGTAAAAACGTGCGCCCGTCAATGGTGTCGGCGGCTCGCCGTGCCTGGGGATGGTCGGCCCCCTTCGGGACAGCCAGTGCATCCAGAGCGAATGTGGGCGTAGGGGTCCATCGAAATGTGCCGAAGCGGTAGGCCTGATCGGTCTCGATGACGACTCGTCGCCGAAACGGATTCAATGGCTCCGGCGCCACCATGAATCGCACGTCGTCGCGAAGCCCGAGAGCAGAGAATTGCGACGCCACGACCCGGCGGGCCCACGACCCAGACAACGCCATGATCGCGATGTAACTCGTAATCGCACCTAGAGCCAGCCAAGCGGGCCACGGTCGACTTGCTCCCTGCCTCCGCTCGCGCCGCCTGGCAAGGAAGACACCCACCGCCAGCACTGCCCACATCCACGGATCGACGATGAACAGCACATCCGCGTACAGCCAGCGGTCGACAAAGGGCATCAGCCAACGCATGCCGTACGTGTTGCAGAAATCGAGTAACGGGTGCGTAGCGATGGTGACGAAGGACAGCAAGAGCAGTTGGCGGGCCTTGGCAGGCGCGATGTTTGCGCCGCTGCGCCGCTGCCACCACGCCCATGCCAAGACGCAGCCGGTGAGGACGAACGGGAGAACGGCCACCGCGAAGACGCCGTGAGTCCACCCGCGACGACACTCGAGGGCTTCAAGAGATCCACCGGCGTGCGCAAGGACATCGATGTCCGGGAAGTTGGCGCCGATCAACAGCGTCACAGTCCCAAAGCTGGTGCGTCGCTTCAGGCCTGATTCCGCGAGGGCGGCTCCCACCAGCGTGTGGCAAACCGGATCCATTGATTTACCGAGGCGAATGGACAGTGCAACGGCGCGAGGCTGTAACGCAACCATCACGCACGGAGGCTCGCAACCCACCAACGAACCCTTGGGCGGTCTTCACGTGAGGATCAGAACGATTGAAGGTCAGCCAACTCCGAGAGCCGGCAGCTCGGAGGTCGTGTCATCAATCAAAGGAAACTTCCGGAGCGGCGTAAGTCATGATGATGTCGGCCCCGGCACGCCGCATGGCAAGCAACGCCTCGCGCATGGCGAGCGTTCCGTCCAGCGCACCTGCCTCATGAGCCAACTTGATCATGCTGAACTCACCACTGACCTGGTATACCGCCACCGGACCGCCGAATCGCTCCTTGACACGACGCACGATGTCCAGACACGGCATGCCTGGCTTGACCATCACCATATCCGCCCCCTCCTCCAAGTCCAGAGCGACCTCACGGATGGCTTCATCACCATTCCCTGGATCCATCTGGTACCCTCGTCGGTCCCCAAACTCCGGAGCGCTGTCAGCCGCGACGCGAAACGGCCCGTAGTAGGCGGACGCAAACTTCGCGGCATACGAAAGAATGGGCGTTTGCTCGAGTCCGGCCCCGTCGAGGGCGGTGCGAATGGCGGCGACGCGGCCATCCATCATGTCGCTGGGTGCGACGATGTCGGCACCGGCTTGCGCATGCGAAACCGCCGAGCGCTGGAGCAACTCCAATGTTGCGTCGTTATTCACCGTATCACCGTCGAGGATGCCGCAGTGCCCGTGCGAGGTGTACTCACACAGACACACGTCCGTGATCACGACGAGATCTGCGACCGCATCTTTCATCGCCCGCACGGCATTCTGTACGACACCTTGGTCGTCGTAGGCGGACGTCCCGGTCGGATCTTTGTGATCGGGCAGACCGAACAGCAACACACCACCAAGGTTCAACTGTTGTGCGCGACGAGCGAGGTCGGCGGCGTCCTTCAATGGATGTTGTTGCACGCCCGGCATGTTCGGAACCGGGGTCGCCTCACCGCTCTCTTTGATGAACAGCGGCCAGACGAGCTGGCCCGGGCTCAGACGCGCTTCCCGCACGAGTTGCCGCAGCGCCGCCGTGCGTCGCAGACGTCGCATACGCACTTTGGGAAAGCCAGTCACGGTCATTGCTCTCCACTCGATTTGAGGTTTGCGGCTTCGTCTGATCGCATCAAGGCGGCCGCTCCTTTGTCCAAGAGTTCCTCAGCAGCGCGGACCCCAGCGGCCTCGGGAGCCTCGACGTCCACGGGCAGGACAGTCTCGAGGAGATCTGAGCCGTCGGGCGCATACACACGAACGTGTAGCACTCTGCGCCCGTCGTCGGCACGGCACAGCGCACCGACAGGCACCTGGCATCCACCCTCCAGCCGGGCCAGCGCAGCGGTCTCCGCTACCACCGCCGTCCGGACCTCCCCATCGTCCAGCGGCGCCACCGCCGCCGTCGTCGTCTCGTCCTCGCTGCGAACCTGAATCGCCAACGCACCCTGTCCCGGCGCGGGCACGAACTCAGCGGGATCGAACGGCACGGCCCCATCGGCCAGCTCGAGACGATTCAGTCCCGCCATGGCGAGTACGGTGGCATCGACCTTTCCCTCCTCGACGCGCCGCAGCCGCGTCGGAACGTTCCCCCGCAGGGTGACCACCTGAAGATCGGGCCGCAACGCCAAAAGAGCTGCCCGGCGGCGCAAGCTCGATGTGCCGATGACCGCGCCGGAGGCGAGATCCTCCAAGGGCATGCCATCACGACTCACGAGCGCATCGCGGGGATCGTTGCGCTCCGGAAAGGCCGCAAAATGAAGCCCGTCCGTCACGACGGCCTCCAGATCCTTCAACGAGTGCACCGCCAGGTCCACACGCCGCTCCAGCAGAGCGCGCTCGATTTCCTTCGTGAAGAGATTCTTGACGGGTTCATTGCCGGGGGTGTATCGGTTTTCTTCGTCCCCCGTCGTTCGGATGATCACGAACTCAGCTGCGAAACCTCGAGCGCCGAGCAGTGATTTGACCCGGCGAGCTTGCCAAAGCGCCAGGTCGCTGCCCCGGGTGCCGATCCGCAGCGGCATCATGATGACACCCCGTTACATGACGATGAGTTCGTGGAAGACAACGATCGATCGTGGCGTCGTCGGATGAAGGAGTGAAGGCTCGAATCCACGTTATGCTCACGCCTAATGTCGGTGTACGAGAGGGCCGGGTAGGTGTGCCCTGGGCGTGGATGAACAACCCGAAGGGCCAATGCTGCCGCTAGCACCAAGTCTCCTAATCTCGCGACCGAGACCGGGCACGGGCAAGTGCAACGGTTACTGCACCATTCGACTGGCGCCCGGGCGCCCACCAACGTCGGTGTCATCCCGCAGGCGTATTTCCCTCCGTCGCTTGTCGGGTCGGTTCGCCGCATAGCCGACCGGCGGCGTCGAGGCCCGACCTCACTGCGGCATCGATCCCGACCCCATGGAAAGCAGCACCAGCCAGTTGCACCGGCCCCTGAGCCAGAAGTCGCCCCGCCAATTCCTCAACGAGGGCGGCGTCGGTGGCGGAAAAGCGGGGAAGCGCGTCGGGCCAGCGTGACACCCACGTGTGCACGGGAGACTGTGCAGCACCAAGGACCGGCCGTAGCGCATCCGTTGCCTCGCAGCCCCACCGGTCATCGCCCCACTCAGTCAACCCCTCCAGCGTCGGCCGGAAGAACAAGCGCAGCAAAACCCATCCAGCCGGTGCGCGTTGGGGAAACTTCGACGTACAAAACGTGCAGGCTCGCAAACCGACGCCGTCGTCCCGCATGCCCGACACGACGAAGCCCGTTCCTTCCAGAGTATCCTGCACCGTGCCGGCACGGTACGCCAGCGATACGGTCACGCTGGATACTGCCCGAGTCTCTGTCACCGTCCGCACTGCATCCCCGGCGATGCGGGTAAGCAGTCGACTCGCCGGCCGGCGGGGCACCGCAACCACGACCGCGTCGGCCGTAACCATCTCGCCGTCCTCGAGGGAGACACGCCAGCTGGACCCAGTATGGTTGAGCTCCATCGCACGCACGCGTCGCCGGAACTCCACGCGACCGTTCAGTCGGTCACAAAGCACATCCACCAAGTGACCCATCCCCGCACGAAGCGTGAGGATTCCCTGCCCCATGTCGGCCGATTCCACCTGGAAACCAAGCAGCGAGGCTGCCTCGCCCGGTGCCAGCGGCTCCAACCCTTCGCCGCGCAACACCAAGGTATCCTTGGTCAGTTGGGAGATCAGGGAATCGGCAATGCCGAGCTCGCGGCACAGCTCAGGGACCGCTCGACTCCTTGCGACAAAACCCTCGGCACCGTGCTCGATGACGAAGCCGCCAGTGCGTTCGGTTTCGATCTGACCGCCAAGGCGGGATGAAGCCTCGATCAGGGTGACCCCCGCGTCTCGGACAGAAAGACCGTACGCCGCGCACAATCCGGCGATCCCACCGCCAATCACGACCACATCGGTCACTGCCAGCCCCGTTCCCGCGCACCACGGCCGGCAAGGTCGGCCAGCGCGCGAATGAGAAGCGTTGTGTCGTTGAGAGAATCGGTCCGCTCGAGATGAACATTCAGCTCGCGCGCCAGGCCCTGATACTCCACGTCGACATCGTACAGCACTTCCAGATGATCCGCGACGAAGCCAATGGGACAGATGAGCACGTTGCGGGTCCCGGCTTCGGCGGTCTGTCTCAAGACCTCTCCGGCGTCGGGGCCGAGCCACGTCTCGTCCGTCTGCCCCGCACTCTGGAAGGCAAAACTGCCCTCGCGACCGCCCAAACGCTCCAACACAGCATCCACACTCGCGCGCAACTGACCCGGATAGGGATCGCCGTCCGACAGGATCCGCTGTGGAAGACTATGAGCGGTAAATAAGAGGAAAACCTCATCCGAGTCCGAGAAGCGCTGCAGTGCTTGGGTCACCCGTTCAGCCACCGCATCGAGAAACAGGGGATGGTCGTGCCACTGGTGGACCATGAAGACATCCACCGAGCCCCGGCCCTCTTCGATCTTCTTTTGGTACGCGCCGATACTCATGCGAGAGAAATGCGGGGCTAGCGGTATGGCCACGAGTCTGGTGACACCATCCGCTGCCAGCTCGGCCAAAACATCCCCGATGTACGGGTGCCAGTGGCGCATCCCCACATACACTGGATGGTTGCCGCCGAGTTCTCGTTGGAGCGCTGCGGCCTGCTCGCGCGTCCGGTCCAGGAGTGGCGACCGGCCACCGATGGCTGCGTAACGCCCTCGCAGCTCCTCCAGCACGCCGGGAGACGTCGGCCGTCCGCCACGAACGTCGTTGAGGTAGGGCTCCACTTCATCGAGGCTCAACGGCGCACCGTACGCTACCAACAACACGCCGTACGAACGTTCAGGCACGGGCGGCGCTCCACTCGCGCACCATGTCGACGACCGCCCGAACGGCGTCGGGCGACGTGCTGGGGAGAATCCCGTGGCCGAGATTGAATATGTGACCGGGGCGTCCACTCGCACGCCGCAGAACATCATGAACCTTCTCCCGCAGGTGGTCGAGTGGAGCAAACAACGCACAAGGATCGAGGTTGCCTTGAATCGCGCGGCCGGGGACCTTTTGCCAGGCAACGTCGAGAGGGATTCGCCAGTCAACGCCGATGACGTCACCGCCGGCTTCGGCCATCAGCTCGAGAAGGTTGGATGTGTTGGTGCCGAAGTGGATGACCGGGACGCCCGCCTCTTGGGCAACGGCGATGGCCCGAGCGCTGTGCGGCAGAACGTATTGCCGATAGTCGGACGGCGAGAGGCAGCCGACCCAACTGTCGAACAGTTGCAGCGCTTCGGCCCCGGCCTGGACCTGGGCAGCGAGAAAGCGACCCACCAGGGCCGCGAGACGATCTAAGAGGGCATGCCACGTCTCTGGATCGCCGTACATCAGCCGCTTCGTTTCCGCAAAAGACCGGGAGGAGCCGCCCTCGATCGCGTAACTCGCGAGGGTGAACGGAGCACCCGCAAAGCCAATCAGGGGAATGTGGGACGGGAGCAACCGCCGGGTCAGCCGAATGGCCTCGAGAACGTGGCCGAGACCGGACTCCGGATCCACTTCCGGCAGGCGTGACACGTCCTCGGCCGTTCGAACAGGTCGGTGGACGACCGGCCCTTCACCTTCTTCGAAGGCGAGGCCCAACCCCAGCGGCTCGAACGGCAGAAGGATGTCAGCAAAGATGATCGCCGCGTCAACATGGAGTCGCTCAATCGGCTGCAGGGTGACCTCGGCGGCCAGCTCGGGGCGATGGCAGATTTCCAGAATAGGGGCCTGGGCACGAATGGCACGATATTCCGCCATGTAACGCCCTGCCTGCCGCATGAACCAGACAGGTGTGCGAGACACGGGGCGCCCGCGGCAAGCGGCGAGAAACGGTCGATCCGACACTCAGTAACCTCCCAGCAATGATCCACCAGCGCGGCGACCGGACTCGTGCGATCGCAGCGTGTCGCCACCCAATCTGTAGGGCACTCCCCTCGTACGGCAGTCCTGCGAGCGAGCCGGGGAACCCGCAAGCCGGCAGAAAGCAATGTAGACGGCTTGCGCCGTTCGGGTGTGCCTCCGCGGACAGCACTTGGGGCGGCCTCGGAACGAACAGGGGTGATCGGGGGGAGTGAGGAATTCCGGCAGCGGACGAGGCCCCAAAGGAGAGGAACTCACCGCCGAGAAAAGTACACCGTCGTGCTCTCGAGGAAATTTAGGCGCGGCTAAATCGCCGCCCGGTGGTCAGTCGGTGTCCACTTCCGGAACGGCTGGGCGGTCGGGTGTGAGGGTTGGTATCCATTCAGCCCTTTGCCTGAGACAACCGGGCGGCGTGCAGTCGATCCGCCGGCCCGGTTCCTTGTCCAATCGTGGTGACAGAATGGTCCGCCAGGGGGTCACCTCGAAGCCCTCAGTGGCCTAGATTTGTTTGTCGCAGCCCCTGCGCACCGAGCAGTGTCAGGTGGGCCAGGCCTGTAAATGCCTGCTCTGCGAGCGCCTTACAGCGTTCCAGCTGGTGGCGCCCGACCATGGCCGATCAGCGCTTCCGATGGGTGTGGAACTTGCCAGCTTAACGATGGGGCCGCTGCAGCGTCGAACGAATCGGCGGCCCTGTGACGTGTTGGGCCACGGGAACTGCCACCCGCAAGACGTGTTTTCTTAGTTGTATGGGCGTAATGCGGGGCGGTATCTCGTGGGCACCTGTTCAACAACTGGGTCGGGTTGATGGCGCATTCGCTCGTCGCAATTAGGGCCCAGATTGGAATGCTGATCCGCGCCCCTGTCTATGGTTAAGGATGGAAACATGACGCTGAGTTATCGAATCGGTGCCACGGCTCTACTGGTCCTGCTGACGGCGACGTTAGCAGCCCCTCCTGCGAACGCTCAGTACTTCGGTCGCAACCGCGTGCAGTATGACCGGTTTGACTTCCAGGTTTTGGAGACCGAGCACTTCGATATCCATTATTACCCCGAGGAGCGCGAGGCCGCGGCACAGGCTGGTGTGATGGCGGAGCGATGGTACGCACGCCTTTCTCGCCTGTTGAATCACAGGCTCCGGGGCCGGCAGGTCATCATCTACTACGCCAGTCACCCGCATTTCCAACAGACCAACGCTATCGGCGGTGCGCCAGGCGAAGCAACCGGCGGTGTCACTGAGGTGTTCAAGCGGCGCATTGTGCTTCCATTCGCCGGACCGCTCAAGGAAACCGACCACGTCCTCGGCCATGAATTGGTTCATGCCTTTCAGTTCGACATGACGGGCCAGGGAAAGACGGTCAGCGAGACCACGGCACCGGTGGCGCTGAGGCTTCCGCTGTGGTTCATCGAAGGGATGGCCGAATTCCTCTCCGTGGGGCCAAACGATCCGCACACCACCATGTGGATTCGCGACGCCGCGGCCAACGATCGCCTTCCGAGCATCGGCCAACTGTACGACCCGCGTTATTTCCCCTATCGGTTCGGTCAGGCCTTTTGGGCGTACATCGCCGGTCGGTGGGGCGATGACGTTGTGGGGCGCATCCTGAATGCGGCCGGTCGGTCGGGCGTTGCGGAGGCGGCCCTCCAGCGGGTGCTGCGCGTTCCGGTGGACTCCCTGGTGGCTGAGTGGCACGAGTCGATCCGTCTCGCGTACGATCCCATCCGCGAGGACACGAAGGCGCCGGGAGATTATGGTGACCTCCTGTTGTCCACGGAGAACAGCGGCGGACTCAACACCGCGCCCGCGCTGAGCCCCGACGGCTCTGAGATCGTATTCCTGTCAGAGCGAGATCTCTTTTCGATCGACATGTACCGGGCCGATGCGCTCACGGGACAAGTGTACAAGAGAATCACCAAGACCGCGCTCGATCCACATTTCGAGAGTCTGCAGTTCATCAATTCGTCAGGCGCGTGGAACACTCAAGGCAGTCAGTTCGCCTTCGGTGCCATTTCCAAAGGCGATCCCGTGCTCACCGTGCTCGACATCGAAAGCGGCAATCCGATCAAGGAGGTCGCGTTCTCGGAGATCGGCGAGATTTTCAGTCCCACATGGTCACCGGACGGTCGTTACGTCGCGTTTTCGGCGATCGTGGGCGGGCTTTCGGATCTCTACATCTACGACCTCGAGCTCGATTCGTTGCGTCGCATCACGAACGATATGTACGCCGAGCTGCAGCCGGCCTGGTCACCGGACGGTCGGCGGATCGCATTCGTGACGGACCGATTCTCGACGAATCTGGCGTCACTCCAGTTCGGCTCGTACCGGCTCGCCACACTGGACCCGGAAACCGGACGGATCGAAGCGGTGCCGAGTTTCTTCGACGCGAAGAACATCAATCCACAATGGTCGCGAGACTCGGAGAGCATCTATTTCCTCGCTGACCGCAACGGTATCACGAACGTGTACCGCCTCGAAATGGCGAGCAGCCGGCTATTTCAGATCACCGATCTCTACGGCGGTGTCAGCGGCATTACGGCACTGAGCCCCGCCCTGTCGTCAGCGGCCGAGGTGGACAAGATCGCGTTTGGCGTGTACGAAGCAGGCGACTACAACATCTATACCGCCGACGACCCCGATGTGCTTCGTGGAACGCCCCTGACCACTGTGGTGGCTCAACAGTCGACTGCCCTGTTGGTGGAGACGGATCCCGACGATCCAGGCCCGCGCCGAGCGGTGGCCGGGGTGCTGCCGCCGGAGAACAGGGACGAGGGCGAGGTGGAGTCGTACCTCGACAATGCCGGGTACGGCCTCGTGGAGACCAATCTGTTCGGCACGGAGCCCTACAAGCCGGGGCTGTCCCTGGATTTCATCTCCCAGCCGTCCCTGACCGCGGGCAACGACCAATTCGGAATGTTCATCGGCGGTGGTGCCTCTGCCTTTTGGAGCGACATGCTCGGCCGGCACAATCTCGCCACCATGTTCCAAATCCAGGGTGGCGTGAAGGACATCGCGGCCCTCGTCGGATACACGAACCGGAGGACACGGTGGAACTGGGGAGCGACGGTGGGCCAGGTGCCCTTCACGACGGGCGGTTTCCTGTTCCCTGTTATTACTGAGATTGACGGCGAGCCCGTCCAGTTGCAGCAGCGGTTTCTCAACCGGCAGATCAATCGACAGATCACCGGCGTCATATCGTATCCGTTCAGCCGGGTCCAGCGGGTCGAGTTCAGCGGGGGCCTCCGCAACATCACGTTCGACCGGGAGCTCAAGAAGATCGCGATCTCCTTGCGAACCGGGCAGAAGGTGCTCGACGAGACCGAGGACCTTGCCACCTTCTCGGCGCTGAACCTGGCGCAGGGCAGCGCCGCACTGGTGTACGACAACTCCTTATTCGGTGCAACCGCCCCGATGATGGGCCAGCGATACCGCCTCGAGGCGACGCCCACCGTCGGCTCGTTGGACTACATCGGCCTCTTGGGCGATTACCGCAAGTACATCATGCCGTTCCGGCCGTACACCATTGCGATTCGAACAATGCACTTCGGACGGTACGGCGGCGGCGGAGACGACCCTGTCCTGGGAGACACCTTCCTCGGCTTCCCGAGCCTAGTGCGGGGATACGACTTCAACTCGTTCACGGCCGACGAGTGTCCCGCCATCGATTGCCCCGCACTCGACGGACTTTTCGGATCCCGGATACTGGTCGCCAACATCGAGTTGCGTTTCCCGCTCTTCGGTGCTCTGGGGATCGGTCCGGGGATGTTCGGCGTGCTCCCGATCGACGTCGTCGCCTTCGGTGACGCGGGCAAGGCCTGGGGAGCCTCCAGCACAGACCGCTTCAGCTTCTTCGGTCCGGTGTCTGAGAGCACCACGACGCGCGGTTTCGGCGATTTTTTCGATGGTTGGAACACGAGCGTCGGCGCCGGCCTGCGGTTCAACGTCCTCGGGTTCCTGATCGCCGAGATCGACTATGTGCATCCATATCAGCGACCCCTCAAAGGTTCGTTCTGGCAGTTCCACTTCACACCGGGCTTCTGAGTCCGATCCCAGACTCCAGCGCCGCTGGGGCGGGGGCGGGAACGCGGCAAGCGTTCCCGCCCCTCTTGCGCTGCGGTGCCGAGCGGCCGCCACGACAGCGGCTCTGCTCCGACACAACATCATTTCTGCGTTGGCTCCCCAATAGACCTGGCACTTTCGGGCGCGTCTGATTACTGGTCCAAACAGCCGATCACGAATGGGGCGATATCCCGTAGCACATTTGCCGCCAGGGCATGGGAGTGGCAATGATTGGACTCGGCTTGGCGAGCGGAGTACTGGCAGAGGAGCTTCGTCGAGATGACGTGTAGGAGCCTGGTGCTTGCGTGCTTGACCATTCTGGCGTCGCAAGGCCCGCAGCCGTGGCGCACGGCCGCACCGGACTATCAATGGTCGTTTCCGGAAGATCACTGGCCACGACAACGGTACAAGACCGAGTGGTGGTACTTCACGGGACATCTCCAATCCGTCGACGACCCGGCGCGGCGATTTGGATATCAATTCACTTTCTTTCGTGTCGGCCTGATACCAGAGACGCCACAGATCGCGTCCGAGTGGACGGCCAACAACGTCGTCATGGGGCACGCGGCGATCACCGATCTCGCGAACGGCCGGCACTTGTTCAGCGAGGTCATATATCGGGATGTCGGGACGCTAGCCGGCTTCGGCACCCCCCCGGACTCGTTGATCGCCTGGAGCCGGCCCCCGTCCGGCACCGAGGGACGGTGGACGCTGGCATGGAACGGTGTCGCGTTCGATTTCCACATGATCGACAACTGGCAGCGCATCGCATTCGACATATCGACTCGGCCGTCCAAGCCTTTGGTCTTTCAGGGACCCAACGGCTTCAGCCGCAAGACCCGGGGTGACGATAACGCGAGCCTGTACTACAGCTTCACACGGCTTGAAACCGTGGGCGAACTCACGCTGGGCGACGAGACCATCCGTGTCGAGGGAGAGAGCTGGATGGACAAGGAGTTCGGCTCCAACCAGCTAGCTGACCATCAAGTCGGCTGGGATTGGTTCAGTTTTCAGCTCGAAGACGGTCGCGACATCATGCTGTATGTTCTTCGCAACTCAACCGGTGGGGTCGACTACCAACACGGCACGGTGGTATCCGCGGCCGGGAAGGCAACATATCTCGAACCCGACGGGTGGACTGCGCGCACCTCCGGGCATTGGGAGAGTCCACGAACAGGGGCGACCTACCCGGCCGAATGGTCCATCACGATTCCGAGTCTCGATCTTGCTCTTCGCATTGTCCCGACCCTTGCGGACCAGGAAAACGCGAGCCGGCAAATCAGTGATCTATTCTACTGGGAAGGGGCCGTGGAAGTCTTGGCGCCGGACGGTGGACATCTCGGCCGCGGCTACGTCGAGCTCACAGGTTACGGAACGAGTAACAGGCCAGCCATTTGAATCGCCGGCAGCCGTCTACGGGCCTTTTGCGAGCTTGCGGGCGACGATCCTCTCTGCAGCGTGAACGGGTGATTCATTCCGCTCTCGGGCCTCCTCGAGAACGGCCGCGAGGGAGGTCCCAATGCCGTCAACGCGGGCGAGGATCGCTTTCTCGTCGTCGACGCCTTGACTCATCATGGCAAAGGCGACCGCGCCTCCCGCATTGACGATGTAGTCGGGAGCATAGACGATGCCCCGCTCGTGGAGGCGTTCCGCGTCCTCCGACTCCTGTAGCTGGTTGTTCGCCGACCCGGCGACGAGACGACACTTCAGTTCCGCAATCGTCTCGCTGTTGAGCGTCGCCCCCACCGCGGACGGCGCATACACATCGCACGGAGCTTCGTAAGCAGTATGGGGCTCGAAGGTCTCACACCCTCCCAGTTCCTCAGCGAGACTCTCCGCCCGCTTCGTGTCCAGGTCGCTCAAGAGTAGCTCGGCACCAGCCTCTTTGAGCCGCCGGGCCAGTGGCGCCCCCACATCTCCGACCCCCTGCACGTGCACAACCTTGCCGGTCAAATCATCCGTGCCAAGCACATGCTTGACCGCTGCCTTGATTCCGGCAAAAACACCGCGGGCCGTGTACGGCCCGGGGTCGGCCGCCGTGCGGGTCTCGCGGTCGACACCATGGACAAACGTGGTGGCCTCACCGATCACGACCATGTCCTCGGGCGTCGTTCCCAAGTCCTCTCCGGTCCCGAAGCTCCCGTTGAGCGATTGCAGCAGGCGCCCGTACCGCAGGAGGAGACCGCGGCGTTCCTCCCCCTCGAGGGCCTTCGGAATCGCCAACACGGCCTTGCCACCTCCAAAGTTGAAATCGACGGCCGCCCATTTTCGTGTCATGCCCTGCGCGAGCCGCATGGCGTCATGCAGCGCCGCTGCCGGACTCGGGTAGACTTTCATTCGGGTCCCACCGGTGGCCCTGCCGAGCGTGTCGCTATGGATCGCTATGAAGATCCACGCACCGGTCGGGCGATCATACCTCATCACCACCCCGACACCATCCCATCCCTCAATCAACGCTTTGATGCTCAGAGCCATTTTTCCCCTCGCGGGGTAGAAATTGTAAACGGTGAACAGGCACCGATGCCGCAGGCCGGCGGTACCGTACGGGTAAGAAGTTATTCAGTTGTACTGGTCACCCCAAATCCGTCTCATTATCGTTTCGGTCGCGGCCACCGGAGATGCGGGCTGACTCGAGGTAACCAGTTGTGAGCCACACCCTTACGATTTTCGCCGCAGTGGCAATTGTGACGGGGACGTCGATCTCGGACGGGCGGCCCGTCCACACGGCGGCGGTCACCCAACGCTCTGAGCCGCACACGACCGTAGGGACACCGCCCACAGCCGCCGATTCCCAGCAGGTGCTCAAGGAGGCGCGCCGCCGTCAGGTAAAGTTCGAGGAGTTGCGCCGGCGGTACTTGCCTCGAACGACATCCAGTTCAGGGCCGTGCGACGAGCGGATCGGCCGCTACTGCTTGCGACACTCCGACGACGACGATTGGGAAGAGGCTCCCGATCCTCCGGCCGTGCAGGCTGCGCGGAATTCCCTCATCGTGTATCTGGATTCTGCTGCGCGCCGCCTCCCCGGGGATGGGTGGATCGCGGGGCAGCGCGTCCGCTACTACGTGGAGGCCCGCCAGCCGCTGGCGGCCCTCGCGGCGGCCGCCGATTGTCGAGCCCACGAGCTGTCGTGGTGTCACGCCTTGGCCGGCTATGCCCGTCATGCAGCGCGGGAGTATCCGGAGTCCGAGCGCGCCTTCGAAACCGCTCTGGCCCACATGTCGGAGGAACAGCAATGCGAGTGGACCGACCTTTCGAGAATACTCGAAGGTGACCTTAGGGGCAGGTACCGGCGCGTCCCCTGTGCCGAACGCGACTCGCTCCAACGCCGGATCCTCTGGCTCGCCGACCCCTACTTCAGCGTTCCCGGGAACGAGCTTCGCACCGAACATTTCTCGCGGCACGTCTACAGCCGGCTCCTCCGCCATTCGGAAGCACCTGAGGGAGACCGATGGGGAAACGATCTACACCGCTTCTTTCTTCGTTATGGGTGGCCAGTAGGTTGGGAACGCGTTTCCACAACGATCACGCAGGCCGGCCCCGTGGGCGTGGTGAGCCACTACGGTCGCGGAGCCCACTACTTTCTGCCAGAAGCCCAATTCGTCGATGAACCGAGCGGTGTTCGGCAAGACGATTGGAAACTCGACCCGCGTCGCCCTCCAGCCGGACATTCACCGGCGTACACCGTTTCTGCTCTGGAGCCCCTGCCCCACGAACTCGCCATCTTCCGTCGCGGCGACTCCGCCGTCGTCGTTGTCGCCTACCGGCTCGCCGACGACAGCATGCCCAACGACGCCGAGGTCGAGGCCGCGCTGATCGCCGTGCGAAGCGAACGGGAGCCCTGGAATGTCACCCGCGAGCACTTGTTGGGACGAGAGGGGAGGTTGGCTCTGACCGTACCGGCTGTGCCTCAACTCATGAGTCTCGAGGTGCTCGCGGTGAACGAGGAACGTGGCGCCCGAGCCCGATATGGATTGCCGGCTGCCAGAATGCACTCCCCGGCGAGCCCAAGGCTGTCCGACCTGCTGCTGACATACGCCATCGATTCGCTGCCGGACACGCTCGAAGAGGCCATCGCCACGGCCCGGACATCCAATGAGGTGATTCCCGGAGAGCGACTCGGGCTGTTCTGGGAGCTCTATGACGTCGGTCCGAGGGCCGAAGTGCTGACCACATCCCTCAGTATCGCCAAGCAGGGGAAGAACATTTTTCGCCGGGTGGTGCAGCTGGTCGGCATCGGGTCCGACAAACCGCCGGTGAGTTTGCGTTGGCAAGATGTGAGTTCAGCCGGCCAAGGAATGTACCCGCGTGCCGTGGCCGTTGACTTGCCGGGCAACCTCTCGCGCGGACGTTACGTCCTCAGGCTCAACCTGCACCTCTCGGATGGACGACAAGCGGCATTGGCAAAGCAAATCGTGGTGCGGTAGAGCACGCTGAACAGCCGACGTGACGCCCCCGACCCCGTCCTGCCCCTCTCCCCCTACCGCCCACCGGTGTCCATCAACATCTCTGCCATAAACCTCCCTACCTCCCGCTCTGCCCAAAAAATGGGACGCCACGGCATGCCGGTGACGAATCCGACGTGCCCACCGCGGTTCGCGAATGCGGTGACAATGTTGGGGTTTTCATGGGCCTGTCGCCGCGGGATGCACTTCGCGGGTAGAAAAGGGTCGTCCGCCGAGTGGATCAAGAGCGTCGGTATCTGAATGTCTTCGATGGACCTCCCCGAGCTCGATCGTTGATAGTAATCCTCCGCGCCCGTGAAGCCGTGAAGCGGCGCCGTCGCGGCATCATCAAAATCGCGGAATGACTTCGCCGCCAACGCTCGCGGTACGTGGACGCTCGCCGGCAGGGTTTGGGCTTTTGCGTGGATCTTCCTCTGCAGCTTGCGGATGAGGTACCACGTGTACACCCTCCCTCCCAACCGTTCGAGGTAGTCGGCACCGGCAGCCAGATCGTATGGCGCCGACACGGCAGCGGCCGCATCGAGACGGGTTCGCGCGGCGACACCACACTCACCCAGATACTTCAACAAGGCGTTCCCACCGATCGAGAAACCGATTGCCCCCTTCCGACGATTGGGGAATCGAGCAGTCAACACCTTGAGCACGTGAGCCAGGTCTCCGGTATCACCCGAGTGATACAGGCGCGCCAACCGGTTGAGTTCTCCGCTACACGAGCGGAAGTTGAGGCCCACACATGCCAGACCGTGGCGCGCAAGGTGGCGATAGGTCTCCAGCGCGTACTTCGAGCGAGCGGATCCCTCGAGGCCGTGGAGCAGCAGCACAATCGGTCGCTGGTCCCGCTCGTTCGACCGCGGCGGCTCGAACGGAAAATCGAGATCGACGAAGTCACCGTCCGGCGTGGGCAGCCGTTCACGGACGAGCGGTACACCGCGCTCCGATCGCAGGAACCGAGCACCGAGCGTCTGGAGGTGGCGGCCCGGAAGCCACGGCGCTGCACGGAACGGCGACGGCGTAAAGGGCACGGACATGGGGAGGGAATCTGGAGAGTCGGCGACTGGCACGGTAGAGGTGGAGAAAATGTCGGGACGGTACGGCAAAACATCTAACTCCATAAGAGCAGGACTCGACCCTGGCGATCTCGAGCATGCTTTGACATTTCTCTACCGCGCGGTAGCATTCTCCCTAACCAGCACGGAGAAATAGGAATCATGCGCACTCGGCCCATGTTACTGGCGGCACTTGCGGCGTTGACCTGCAATCGCGGCGGCGCCGAATTCGATACCGGGCTCCCCGAGCTCCCACAGGGTGTGGAGGCAGTTTCCCTGAACGGCGATACCCTCCGCCCGTCGCCACTTTCCGATGACGTTCAGCGGGATCGGGAGCTGCGGTTGGAGGAGGCGCGCCGGACCTTCGAGGCCGACCCCACTGACGCAGACGCCCTCATCTGGTTGGGCCGGCGAACGGCATATCTCCCTCTGTATCGTGAGGCCGTCACCATCTACACGGAAGGGATCCGGCAACACCCTGACGACGCGCGGATGTTCCGACACCGAGGCCACCGATACATCACGCTACGGCTACTCGACCTGGCAGTCACTGATCTGGAGCGGGGCGCCAGCCTCATCGAGGGCCAGACCGACGAGGTCGAACCAGACGGGTTGCCCAACGTCCGCAACACTCCCACGAGCACCTTGCACTCCAACATCTGGTATCATCTGGGACTCGCATACTATCTGTCGGGAGATTTGGACAACGCCCTTCGGGCCTACCGCGAATGCCTCGAGGTCTCAAACAACCCTGACATGCTCGTGGCGACCACCTATTGGCTCTACATGACACTTCGCCGCCTCGGTCGCGATGATGACGCTCGAGCCGCGCTCGAGCCAATCTCCGACGATATGGACATCATCGAGAACCAAGCCTACCACCAGCTACTGCAACTGTTCGGCGGTGGGCGAACGCCGGAATCACTGCTCGACACGAGCGCCGAGGCGGATGTTCCGCTGGCGAACGCCACCGTGGGTTACGGCATCGGCAACTGGCACTTCATCAACGGCCGGGAGGAAGAGGCGGTGGCAATGTGGCAGAGAGTGCTCGAGGGAGATGCCTGGGCAGCTTTCGGGTACATCGCCGCTGAAGCGGAGCTGGCCAAGCGCTGACTCGGGTGCGCACGCTCGCGGCGATGGGTAGGGACGTGGCATCCCACGCCCCCCACGCCCCTACCCCCTGCCGAGCTTCCGCACGATCTCGAATTCCTTCTTCTTTACCGGTTGTACCGACAAACGACTCCGCTTGATCACGACCATGTCTTCGAGCCCTCTGGTGACTTTCAGCGCATCCAGCGGAACGAGATGGCTCCATCTTTCCACGAATTCGACATTCACCATATACCACCGCGGGCTCTCCTTCGTCGACTTTGCATCGTAGTACTTGCTGCGTTTATTCCACGAGTAATGGTCGGGATAAGCCTCTCGGCAAACTCGCGCCACACCGACGACCCCGGGAGGATCCGCGTTGCTGTGATAGTACAGAACGAGATCACCCACCTTCATCTCCCGCATGAGATTCCTCGCCTGGTAGTTTCGGACGCCTTCCCAGCACGTCGATCCGTCGCGTTCGAGATCGTCGATGGAGTAAACGGACGGTTCCGATTTCATGAGCCAATAGTCTGACATGACACCTCACTGGTTTGCTGTCATCCCTGTCTGCCATGTGCGTTCTGTGTACAACATCACCGGTCATTGGCCCCTGGCCCCTGGCCCCTGACGACGTCCCAGCCCCGAGTCAATTCTCAATCCAACGCTTCTTTCATCGTTCTAGCCAACCACTCAGCCTCCCGCCGGTCTCGGATTCCGGTACCGGCCGTCACCTTGGGTCCGGCAGCCGTCACCATCGTCAGCCTGTGATAAGCGGTCTTCCCGCTCTGCATACCGACGGTCACTTTGATTTCCTCAATGTCCTGCGAGCGCAGGGCGCGCGTTCGGGAGGCAAACACCAGGCCACTTGTGACTCGAACCGTGTGCGACTCGATGAGCACTCTGGTTGCGCCAAACCAGAGATTGAGAACCGCCACCAAGAGAACAAAGGCAAAGAACCCGAACACCACGCTGAAGATGAGTGGGGCGTCGAGCCGCTGGATCAGCATCACGATGCCGATCCATAGCGCGAGGAAAACGGTGAGCCCGATTGCGGGGCCGACGTTCCGCGCCGGCGGAAACACGACCTCCGTGCGTGCGCCGTTCGCCGTGACCCGAATCCGCGAGTCCACCGGCTGCTGGTACTCCGCCGCCGACCGCTCCATCGTCGCGAGTGTTTCCGGTGGCAGCGGCATCGCGCTCTCCGGAGTACGAAAGACGGGAACGTCGAAGCGCGCGAGGTAATCCACTCCCGGCACATCGGCGCTGACCTCCAAGCGCCAGATGATCTGGTCGTCCGGTTTGCTATCGTCCGACCCGTCCACATCCGGCGGTAGACTAAACGCCACGGGAACCATGGTCCCGGCCCGCTCGAGATCCCGCTGGAAGTCGGTCACCGTCACCGTCTCCTGCCACCGAATGTTCTCGGTGGTGCTACGGTGCTTGCCGGAGCCCCTGGTGACGCGGTTGAGGCACGTGAGCGAGACCTCGAACCCGTCTTCGGGCGCCAGGAGTAGGCTGGTACGGATCAGGCCGCCGATCCCCCGCCCAATGACCCCAGGGAGGTGAGCAAGCTCGAACACTGTGACCCCGTACTTGCGATGCCGGACGGTTTCCCGAAGCGCCCACACGAGCAGCCCAAGGCCGACGGCCGGAAATGTCAACGCGAGGAGGGGCATGTACTCCCTGCTTTGCAGCGCTTCCCGAACTGCCACCATGGACGCTGGAACGGAGACGACATTCCAGAACGTCGTGAACGCCCACGCCGTCCACATCTTCCTGCGGGTGGAACACTCGATGCGGCCGGCTGCCCACTCGGGCCGCCACCGCCACGGCTCAGCGGGGTTCGCGGCCGTGCGCTCCTCGATTTCCCAGGCCCGCCGCCTCCCCGCAACAGCCGCCCCGAGCATCCCAAACCCCACGCCACCAAAGGCGACGGCGAAGATGGCGAAAAAGCCGGCCTGTCCCCAATCGCCGGTGACCCCGGCACGCAGGGCCAGCACGCCGGTGACAACTCCCACACCGCAGAACGGTAGGAAAAACAGCACCAAGCACGCCAGACTCGCCCGCCTGGACGTTGTCATGGCAGCCATCCAGTTCTCGAAGCCCAGATAACAGAATGTGGAGACCTGCCGAGCGAAAGGGCTGGGGACTGGGTCAGACGAGCCCTCGCTTCTCCCTTCTGCCCTCTCCCTTCTCCCTTACATTATGGCCATGACGTCGATCAGCCCGTCGGCGAAGGAATACGCTTCTGCCAGGAACCATCTGGCGGACCACGTTCATCGCACCCCACTCATGAGCGCCACCCTGCTTGGCGAGCGGGTAGGCGCCTCGCTGTACCTCAAGTGCGAGAACCTCCAGAAAACCGGGTCGTTCAAGGTCAGGGGTGCCCTACACAAGCTCACGACGCTGGATGACCAATCCCGCAAACGCGGCGTGGTGACCATCTCCGCTGGGAACTTCGCACAAGGGCTGGCGTGGGCGGCGCGGGAGGCCGGGATCCCATGCGTGGTCGTGATGCCCGAAGGCGCCTCGAGCGCGAAGGCCGCAGCGAGTCGCGGTTACGGAGCGGAGGTCATCCTCCACGGCACTGTCGGGCAGGCTTTCCAGAAGGCGCGCGACCTCGAGGCTGAACGTCGGCTGACCTTCATCCATCCGTTTGACGACCCTCACATCATTACAGGCCACGGAAGCGTCGCGCTCGAGATTCTCGAGCAGTCCAGAGACATCACTGTCATTGTCGTTCCGGTCGGCGGAGGAGGACTCATAGCCGGCATTGCGGGTGTGGTGAAGCTCGGTAAACCGCACGTCCGCGTCTATGGGGTCGAACCGGAGGGCGCCTGTGCGATGCGCCAGAGCCTCGACGCCGGCCGCGCCGTGCACATCGACGACATCAACACTGTCGCGGATGGCCTCGCCGCCCCCATGGCCGGCGAGCTCAACTTCGAGTTCGTGAAGGCATATGTGGACGACGTCATCACGGTCTCCGACGAAGAAATCGTGGCGGCGATGGGGGCACTGCTCACCAGGGCAAAAGTGCTCACGGAGCCGGCTGGGGCCGCAGGCGTGGCAGCGCTTTTATCCGGCTGTATTCCCATTGAAACCGGCGATCGCGTGGTGGCAGTCTTGAGCGGTGGCAACATAGCACCGGCGGATCTCCAGAAATTCGCTTGCACGTGGGAAGACTGACATCGGGATCGTGAAACGCCTCCTGACCTCTGGTAACGTTCTCTCCCTGTTCCTCATCTTCATTCCGGTCTCTCTGCTCCTCGAATTCGTGTTCCACGCACCACCCACGGCGGTTTTCATCACGTCTGCCGTCGCCATCATGCCACTGGCCGGATGGATGGGCCGGGCGACGGAGCGACTGGCGGAGCACGTCGGCGAGGGGCTGGGCGGTATTCTCAACGCAACCTTCGGAAACGCCGCCGAGTTGATCATCGCAGTCATTGCGCTCAAAGCCGGCCTGCACGACCTCGTAAAGGCATCAATTACGGGATCCATCGTAGGCAATATCCTTCTCGTGTTCGGACTCTCGGCGCTATGTGGGGGCTGGCGCCACCAAACACTGTCGTTCAACCGCGTCGCCGCGGGCAACGGTGCCACGATGCTGCTTCTGAGCGTCATTGCGCTCGTCGTTCCCGGAATCTTCCACATGATCGCCGGGCAAGCAGCCCAGAGCGAACAACGTCTCAGTCTCTTCATTGCCTTCGTTCTGATGGCCACATACCTGCTGTCGCTCTTCTTCGCGCTCAAAACGCACTCTCACCTGTACCAGGGCGCGCATTTGGCGGAGGATTCTGCTGCTCATCCGACCTGGACGCGCGGGCGGGCCCTCGGCGTTCTACTCGGAAGTGCCGCACTCGTGGCCGTGGTGAGTGAGCTCCTGGTCGGCGCCGCCGAACACACCGCTGAGACCTTGGGTATGAGCGAGGTGTTCATCGGCGTCGTCGTGGTCGCCATCATTGGCAATGCCGCAGAACACTCGACAGCGATTCTCGTAGCACTCAAGAACAAGATGGATCTCTCCATCAATATCGCTGTCGGTTCCTCGATGCAGATTGCCTTGTTCGTCACCCCTCTCATGATCTTCCTCAGCTATTTCATCGGGCCCAACCCCATGAATCTCCGGTTTTCCACCATGGAGGTCGTTGCCGTGGCGGCTTCGGTGGGCATCATGGCAATCATCTGTCAGGACGGACAGACCCACTGGATGGAGGGGGTGCAACTCCTGGGGGTGTACGCAATCATCGGCACCGCGTTTTACTTCCTGCCCGCGTGATGGCCTCTGCGGGAGGGGAAAACGCCAAAGTGCTTCTCACTTCTCACCAGCACTTAACACCCAGCCTCGGATAACGTCTCCGTTAGAGGAAGCAGCAAATGTAGTTCCTCAACGGAGAGGCAAGAATGAAAGCGCCTATACGAATTGCACTGACTGTCGTCGCCTTCGGCGCCCTGCTCAGCGGTACCTTGTGGGCACAGGGCCGCGGACCCCAGGCTGGCATGCGGGGCGGGCGGGGAATGGGTCCCTGTGTTTTGGTCGACGGCGACATTGAACGTTTTGCAGCGTTGCTCGAGCTCACAGACGACCAGAAGGATGAGGTCGCCGGCCTCGTGGCGGAGTGGCAGGTGCAGAACGCCGAAGTAGTGGAGCGGGCGAGAAAGTTTCACGAGGAGCGGGAAAGCGTGTGGTCCAATGCCGAGCGCCCGAGACGGCAGGCCGTGATGGAACTCGCCGAGAAGTACGACTACCCGATGCGGGAGTTGGCCCCGAAATGCCAAGAGTTTCGCGAGTCCGTCGGAGAGATTCTTACCGCGGAGCAGCGGGCGATACTGGAGCGACCCGGACGGCGGCCGAGAGGGCCCCGGTAGGGTGTCCGGTAAGAGGGGGCCATAGCGGCCCCCTCTACCAGGGAGCGATACGCGATAAGCCCAGGATATGTAGGGACCTACGATGAGTTAGCGCTCACTCAACAAAGCTCGAGAGCCAAAAACCCTACCCAGCTACCTCTTCTGAGCGGCCACTCTCGGGCCCGCCAGGAACCGAGATGCAAGAACCCGCTTCCCGCCCCGGTGGGGGCGGGGCGCCGGGGCCGGGGCCGG
>JBDHFY010000009.1:0-34325 GCA_039590195.1 Gemmatimonadota bacterium
CTCTGCCTCTTGCTCGGCTTCGAAGGGCGCTACCGTGTTACGGATAAGGGTGAGCTACGAGGCTTGATGGGGGCCGTGTCGGACAAGATTGCGAGGATTCGAGGCGGGTGGGGCACGCTTTCTCCTTCGTGGTCCCCTCCAGCTGGGGAGGCCATCCCGACGGATAGGGACCCGTGGAATCGCAAGCTGGGTTACCTCGCGGCGGGTGTCTTCACGCTGGCGTGCCTGCTGTTCGTGCTCTTTGACTTTTTGCTGGGTTCCGGCGCCACGGCCCTCCAGGCGCTCGCCCCCCAACTCCCCAGATGAAGATGCAGTTCGTCCGTTCCCCCAGTCTCGGCCTGTTACGAAACCCCAAGGCCTGGCTGATCGCGGTCCCGGTGCTCCTCCTCTTTGTGCTGTTTGTGTGGCTCACCGGAACTGTTCTCCATCTCGCAGGATGGCGCTTGTGGATCTTCCGAATCGGCTTGGGGATGTTGGCAATCACCGCCGCCGTCTTGATTCTCGCGTTCTTTCGGAAACGACAGGCCGCCAGTGGACCTGTAGATGACGAGCTCGACGCGACGGTAGCGACCGCAAGGGCTCGGCTTGCATCTGCGCGTCTGGCCGGCGGGGTAGCGCTCAACAAATTGCCAATGCTGGTCTTCATCGGGCCGGAGGGCGGCACGAAGACGACGACTATCGTCCGTTCGGGGCTCGAGCCGGACCTCCTCGCTGGAGAGGTATTCCGCGGTGACACGATTGGCCCGACGAGTGGCGTGAATCTGTGGTATTCAAAGAAGGTCATTCTTCTCGAAGCGGGAGGCAAGCTCCTCGAAGACGCCTCAAGATGGGATCGCTTGATCACCCACATCCGGCCGGAGCGGTTGGCTGCCGTCCTTGCCGGCCAGCCGCAGGCGCCTCGGGTAGCGGTTGTGTGCTTCAGCTGCGAAGAACTCTTGAAGCCGGGAAGCGCAGAGGCAGTTCCCGCCGCAGGGCAGCACCTTCGGGAAAAACTCACACAGGTATCTCGGGGATTAGGCGTCCGCCTGCCGGTGTACGTGCTGTTCACCAAGGCGGACCGCATCCCGTTCTTCGCCGACTTTGTGCGGAGCTTCTCCAACGAGGAAGCGGCGCAGGTCATGGGCACGACGCTGCGATTGCCCCTCGCATCCGCTTCAGCGTCGTACGCCGACCGGGAATACCAACGGTTGGATGACGCCTTCCAGCACCTGTTCAGCTCGCTAGCAGCCAAGCGCTTGGAGATGCTGCCTCGCGAGACTGGGGCGGAGAACAAAGCGGGCACCTACGAGTTTGCCCGCGAGTTTCGCAAGATGTCCGCCACGGCCGCCCAGTTCCTGGTGGAACTGTGCAAGCCGAGCCAGCTCGCAGTCAGTCCGTTCTTGCGCGGGTTCTACTTCAGCGGAGTGCGTGCCGTCATCGTGAGCGACGCGGCCCCGCAAATGGCACCCCCGGGGGCTGCGGGCCCCATGGCTGCGACACAAGTGTTCGATCCCGCGGCACACCAACCCGTCGCCGCCCAGGCGGCCGTGCCCTCGCCCATGTCCCGCAAAGTGCCTCAGTGGCTCTTCCTGCACCGTCTCTTCCGCGATGTGATCCTCGGTGATCGGGTTGCCATGGGCATCCCGCAGGCGGGGGCTCGGCTCAATCTGCTGCGGCGCCTGTTGCTGTCGTCGGCTGCGGCACTGTCCGCGCTCCTGGCTCTCGGTCTGCTGGTCTCCTATCTCACCAACTGGAGGCTGGAGCGGCGCGTGTTCAACGCGGCCGGCGCTCTCGTGGGCGTATTCTCGAACGAGCCCGAACTCCCGACGCTCGAAACCCTGCGTCGCCTCGATGCGTTGGGCCGCCAGGTCGAAGTGCTCGGCGAGTATGAGCAAAACGGTCCCCCGTGGCGCTATCGCTGGGGATTGTATACGGGAGCCGCCATTTACCCTGCAGCCCGACAGATCTACGCTGACAGACTCGAGAGCCTCATGCTGGTCACGGCGCGCAGGTCCCTGTTGAACTCCCTGACACGCCTGCCGGACTCTCCAGAAGAGACCAGCGATTATGGAGATACTTACGAGAACCTGAAGGCCTATCTGATGACCACCACCCATCCGGACCAGATCGACACCACGTTCTTGGCACCGGTGCTGTGGGATCGGTGGTTGGACAGCCGGCAAATCGATACCGAGCGCATGGCATTGGCCAGGCGACAGTTCGACTTCTATTCTGAAAAGCTGTGCCAGGTCCACTCGTGCGCTTCACAGGCTGATGCGGCCATCGTAGCGCGGACGCGCGCGTTTCTGCTGCAGTTCGCCGGCACCGAGCGAATCTATCAGCTCATGGTCTCGGAGGCTTCCACCCGTAACCCCCCGGTTGAGTTCAACCGAGCGTTCCAAGGCTCCTCGGCGGTGCTGGCCAACGCATACGAGGTACCAGGCGCGTTCACCAAGGGTGGCTGGGCATTCATGCAAGACGCCTTCGAGAACGTGGACCAGTTCTTCCTCGCCGAGGACTGGGTCATCGGAGAGCAGGCGCTGCTGCGCCAGGATCGACCACGCTTGGTGCGGGACCTGCGCACTCGGTATTTGGCGGATTACGCCCGTCACTGGCGGGACTATCTGACGTCGGCATCAGTGGTCCGTTTCACCAATCTACGTGACGCGGCCCAGAAGCTGACCGTATTGAGCAGCAACGAATCGCCACTGCTTCAGCTGTTCTCGCTGGCGTCGCAGCACACTGCCGTCGACTCGCAAACCATCGGGGCCGTATTCCAACCCGTGCTGTACGTCATGCCGCCCGACACGAACAGATACGTCTTGGAGCCTAACCAGGCTTACATGAACGGGCTCATCGCCCTGCAGTCATCGGTGGTGCAAACCGCGAATGCGCCGAGACAGGAGCGCCCCACCGTGGCGGCCCAGGCGAGGGAGAAGGCTGCAAACGCCAGAGTCGCCGTCCAGCAAATGGCGCAGAATTTCAGCATCGCAGGCGAAGCGAGGACCGTCGGGACCACGATACAGAAGCTGATGCAGGACCCCATCAGGGGCGCCGAACGCTGGCTCAACGTGGGGGGCGGGGGCGGAGGGCCTGTTACGGTGAACCAGAGGGCGAGAGACTTCTGCCGTCCGTTCCAGCAGTTGATGGCGAAGTACCCGTTCAATCCCCGGGCCACGGCAGAGGCGACCCTCGCAGAGATGGCCGGCATGTTCCAACCCGAGACCGGCGGGCTGTGGACGTTCTTCCAGAACAACCTGCAGGAGCTGCTCGTCAAACAGGGCTCGGGCGTTGCGGTCCAGATAGGAGCTTCCACCCAGCCCCTACCGGACTTCGTTAATTTCTTCAACCGCGCGGCCTCTGTCTCGGACGCGTTGTGGCGTTCCGGCGGCAACGACCCTCGGTTCGACTTCACCTTCAGGCCACTGCTGTCAGAAGCGGTCCCGAGCGTCACGTTCAACGTGGACGGCCAGACGCGGCGGTTCACCCGAACGCAGGCCGCCCAATGGCGGTTTTCGTGGATCGGCTCAGGAGCGCGGGCCGTGAGACTGTCAGCCCACATCAGCGGCCGAGACGAACCACTGTTGGAGTTGCAGGGGCAGTGGGCCCTCTTTCAGTTCTTCCAACGTGGTACCTGGCGGGAGAGCGGCACCGCACACGTGATACACTGGGTGATCCCGACGCAGGGCGAGCCAGTCAGTCTGGAAGCCGAGCTACGGCTCGGTGGGGCCGCTCCAATACTGAGGAGTGACTTCTTTACGGGCTTGGGTTGCGTCAGCCGAGTCGTGCGGTGAACTCCTTCGGGACCTGACCATGACGCGTCGTGCCCGTAAATGCTGAGGCAGACTTGAGGATTCCTGGGAAATTCAGCAGTTTGATTTAATCTCTGAACCTCCGGCGCTGCGGAGCAGTGCTCCCGGCCACAGCCGCTCTGGCATGTTCTCTATTCTCTCTCGGGACCTGGCCTGCAATGAAACTCTGGCTCCCAATCCTCGCTTGCGGTGCGATCCTCACGGCTTCGGCGTGCTCTACCGTGGTCATGCCGATGGGCTTATCCCCTGTCCTGTCGAGCGCACGCGTGTACTACGACGACGGCCCCGGATTCCCAGATTCTGTTCGCATGGCGGTGCAAGACCAGACGACGTTTGAAGATGTCTGGGCGCGAGCCACTTACAGCCAGCCGTCTCCCCCACCGATTCCGCCAGTGGATTTCACTAATGAGATGATCCTCGTGGTGGCAGCGGGACGCATGAGCCCAGGTGATCAAATCCGCGTCGACAGCATCGGTGTCCGGGGGGATTTCTACGTCGTCGTCGTCCGCACGATCGTCCAGTGTCAGCCGTTTCCGGCAGACGCCTATCCGCTCGAGATCGTGCGCGTACCGAGAGACGAGAGGCCGGTGACGTTCAGCGAGCGCCGCGAGAGAGCAGCGCAGTGCACCTAGCGCGTATCCTGGTCAGCAAATCCAACCGTCGATGATAAAGCCGCCCCGCTCTGGTCTCGTGGACGGGCGGTCGCCATCTGACAGGAGCGACGGCGCTGTAAAGCAAGAGGTTGCTGAGCACTGAGGCAAACGGCTGCGGCGCCCCGATCGCCGATGATATCACCCAACGTCCGTCCACCCGGATCGAAAACCGTCCGCACCGGCAATCGACGGGCCGCCGGTGCTCGCGGCACTTGAGATCCCCACCATCGTCGACGAGCACGATGACCCACTCAAGCCTTCGAGGTCTGTGTGCAACGGTCACGACCACGATTTCATGTACACCGACGTTCCGCGCCAGCTGAGTGCCTTCCGGCAGGGATATGTTTGACGTGCCAAGCGACGACCACTATCGCAAGCTCGAGCGCCTATATGCCTCGGCGCCCATCAACGAGTACTTCGGACCAACCATGCAGGTCTCGGAGGGAGCAGCCGAGATCGTCATTCCGCTTCAGCCCAAATTCTTCCATGCGGCCCATGCCGTCCACGGATCGGTCTATTTCAAGGCTCTCGACGACGCAGCATTCTTTGCGGTGAACTCAGTGGTCGACGACGTTTTCGTCCTCACAGTCTCTTTCATCATCTATCTGATCCGGCCAATCTCCCAGGGTGAGCTGAAGGCCGTTGGACAACTCACACATCGATCGAGACGCCTATACATCGCTGAAGCTCGCCTGGTGGATCAAGAAGACCGCGACATCGCACGGGGGAGCGGAACCTTCATGAAGAGCAACATCCCCCTCTCACCGGAGGTAGGCTATCAGTGACGCGGCAGAAGCAGCCAGTAGCCACGCCGGATGAGTCGAACGGACTTTGGCAGAGGGACGTTGTATGCCGCACTGATAGACGCCGATGGCAAGCAATGGTTGGAGAGGTATGTGAGCTAGAGTGGGCGTAGAGCCAAGTCAGGGGCGATGCATGCGTCGCCCCTAACTTTTGGCCCTACGCCTCCCCAATCTCCACAACGATCTTCCCCATCTGCCCACCTGCCTGCAATCGCTCGAGCGCCTCTACACCGCGCTCGAAGGGAAAACTCGAATCGACCTGGGGCCGCAGCAGGCCTTGCCCGAGAGCCCGAACGATCTCGCGGTACTCGGTGGCATTCCCCATGGTCGAGCCCATGATGGTGTATTGATGCCAGAAGAGACGTCGCACATCCGTAACCACCTTTGGCCCTGTGGTCGCGCCGCACGCCACAATCCGACCCCTCTTGGCCAGTGACCGAAGCGATTGCTCCCACGTGGCCTCGCCCACGTTCTCGACCACCACATCCGCCCCGCGCTTGCCGGTAAGTTTTCGAACTTGCCCGGCCACGTCCACCTCGGCGTGGTTGAGTGCCACATCCGCTCCCATTTCCCTCGCCGTAGCGAGCTTGGTATCGGAGGACGATGTGACGATAACGAACGCACCCATCAGTTTGGCAATCGTCAACGCGGCACTCGAGACGCCGCCGCCGATTCCCCAAATCAGCACAGCCTCTCCGGGTTTCACCTGCGCCCGGGTCACGAGCATGCGCCACGCCGTGAGCGTCACCAGGGAATAGGCAGCGGCCTCACCATAGGAGATCGGGCCGTGCGGCCCCGAGCGCACGGGGATGGCCTCGAGGTTGCTGTCCGGCAACACGATGTACTCACACAGCGTTCCCGGAAGGTGTTCCCCCAGGAGTCGGTACGACTCGCACAGGGAGTGCTCCCCCGCATGGCAGTGCTCGCAGGCGTGACAGGAGAGGCCAGGGTTGATCATCACCCGATCACCCCGTTTCAGGGACGTGACGTCTGTTCCCACCTCTTCTACCACGCCCGCGCCGTCAGCACCGGGGATATGGGGGAATTCGACGGTGAGCCCCGGAAGCCCACGCAGCGTCCAGAGATCTAGGTGGTTTAGCGCCGCTGCCTTCAGACCAATGAGAACGTCGTTCGCGCGGGTGAGTTTGGGTTTCGGCATTTCACGGTGCTCGAGCATCGAGGAATCACCATGCCCGCGTATGATAAGAGCTTTCATGTGTCCTTTGGCTCGATTGGAGTTGATGGAGGGAGAGCGGGTGAGCGGTAGGCGGGGAGCGGTGCCCCACAACTCCCCAACTCGGCTCCCTGCTCCCCGCTCCCCGCTCCGGGGCGGACCTGGGGCGGGGGGTTACGGTTTGAATGCAGGCTCGATGAACTGTTCCGCGGCCAAAGCGCGCGGCACCTCGATGGGCGTGCCCGCCTGCGCACCTGTGAGGGGCATCAGGTAGAGCTTGGAGAGCATGACCCCTTCCTCGATCGCCTGAACAATCAACGCCAGGAGATTCCCGTCGCTCGAGACGGCAAAGTCGGCGACGGAAAGACCGGGCGGCGTAACGACCTCTGTCGCGCCGGTGGTCAGATCCGCCCGCAACACTCGCGTAACCGACCTGCGATCTTCCCGCTGCTCCGACAGGTACGCCAGCCGGCCGTCCGGGAACCACGCCGGGTTACCTTCTCTCGTTTCTGTTTCGGTGAACGGTCGCACGTTCGACCCGTCGACGTTCATCAAGAAGATGTCTCGACCTCCGCGCTCCACCGATCGGAACGCGATCATATTGCCATCCGGCGATACGGCAGGTTGATCGTTGCCACCACCCGCCACGTTGAGCACCCTGGCTTCGCTGCCGTCCGCGTTCACCGCCCAGACCTGCGTGGAGCGGCCCTCGACAACCGCGTAGATGATTTGGCGTCCATCCGGGGTCCACTGTGGCGAGGCCTCCGCCGACTCGGTCGTCGTGAGCCGTCGTGGGTCGGAGCCATCAGCGTTCATCACATAGAGCTCCGGGTTGCCGTCCCCGGTGGAGATGTAGGCGATCCGCGTGCCGTCCGGCGAGAAGTTGCCGGACACTTCTGCACCGGCAGCATCACTGACGCGATTGAGGGCGGAGGGAGACTCAGGATCCAGCGCGTAGATGTCGCCATCTCCGCTGCGAGTCGATGTCACAAGCAGGCGGCCCTGCACATACGCGTCGACGGTGTCTACCCCACCCCATGCCGTCGTCGCAATCACCTGAGCGTGCCCCCACCCCGCCCCGCTGACCGTCCCGCTCGGGTCCACACCGACCACGGTGGGGTCGCTGCTCGTCCACGTGACCGCGTTGGCCTCGGCCAGGATGGCCCCGGTGTCATCGGTTACTGAAGCCGTGACCCGCACTCGCTCACTGACGTCGAGGCCAAGTTGGGTCTGACTCAACACCAGGCCGCCTGCGACCACTGACAGCGTCCAGGCCGCCTGCAGCCCTTCTCCTGGCCCTCGGGCAGTGAGCCGGGTAGTTCCCACCCGCTTGCCGGTAACCCGACTGGTCGAAAGGTCAAAGGTGGCAATGGTCGAGTCTTCTATCACCCAAAACACCGGCGCCTCCGGTACGGGCCGATCGTTTGCATCGGCCAGCTGCGCCTCGAACTCGACCGAGCCCTCCAGGGGAATTGGGATTTCCCCCTGGGGCGGCGTCGCAAACATGGCCTCGACCGGTCGGTGGACCCTCACCGGTAGCCGGTGCTGCTGTCCGAACCCGGTGGCAACGACTTCGGCCGAGCCGGGAGCGATCGCAGTGGCCACTCCAGATGCGGAAATCACCACGACTTGCCGGTTTGCCGAACTCCATTGCAGCTGTCCACTAGCCACCCTCCGGTTGTCTTGGCTGGGCACCACCACGCTCAAAGTGTCAGACTCGGCGGGGGACAGCGCGAGGACCTCACGGGAGAATCCCAGTGCCGCATTCTGCACATGCACGACGGCCCGAGCTGTCAAACCACTCGAGGTGCTTGTTTCCACGACGCCCTGTCCCGGGGCGATCCCGATGATTACCCCCTGTTCGCTCACGGCGGCGACACTTTCGAGCAGTGACCGCCAGTTCAGCACCGTAGGCGCTCCCGGCGATCCATCTGCAGCGACGAATCTCGGAGAAAGCCGAACCTCCTCGGTAGGTAACAGGAAGACGGTCATGGGCTCGATACGAAGTGCCGTGGCCGGGGGGAGATCGCTGGCGACCGCCCCAGTACCGCCTTCCCCGGAAACTCTCACCGTCGCCGTGGCGACAACGGAACCTGCCGACACGTTGACGGATGCAATTCCCGGGGCTACTCCCACCAGATAGACGAGATTGGGGACAGCCTCATCTTGCTCGACCTGCACCACACGGTCATCAGTGCTGGACCACACCAGTGGCGCCCCGGAAAGCACGCTGCCTCCGGGGCCAAAGGCCGTCGCCAAGACGCCCTCCCGCTGGCCAACCGCCAATTCAACGGTGGCCGGTGCTACTTGCAGTTCTGTCACGGTCTGGGCGGCGACGGAAGACGCTGGTCCCGAAACGAGGAGTGCTGCCAGAGCGAGGCTATTCAACCGCGGTGGATTCATACAGGGGAGTCGAGCCCGATGCGTAAACCTAAAGAGGACTTTGGGATATGATGGCAACGTAAGACGTCGCGACGAGTAGTGTCAAGCCGACGGGGGGATGCGCTTCGCCTGCCCGGCTGTGGGTGCGTCATCTCACCCGCTGGACACCTCGCCGACGCCCAATAAGCGAGTGCCAATTCAGACATTCATCCGGAACGGAATCGACCTCTTGCGCCCGTGTTTCCCTGAGGTCAAATGTATAAGCCAACATTAGCAACACCGCAGGTAGGAGGATACGCCCATGAATCCAGTTCCCGGTGATACTGGACCGGGTGGTCCAAACATGTGGGATCCCGTTCCGCCGATTCCCCCATCGCGACCACCCGAAAAACCCACGCCACCACCCTGGTCGCAACCGGCCCCTGAGGCCGAACGGCCGCCCGCGGCGCCAACGCCGACACCCGCGGCGCCAGAACCGCCAAAGCGGGAGCCAACAGGAGAACGTCCGGCACCAAAGCCCGCTCCCAAGCCCAAGGCACCCGCCAAGAAGAAGACCACCGCCAAGAAGAAGAAGGCGGTGACGAAGAAGGCGGCGAAGAAAAAGGCTGCCAAGAAGAAGAAGGCGGTGACGAAGAAGGCGGCGAAGAAAAAGGCTGCCAAGAAGAAGAAGGTGGTGAGGAAGAAGACCAAGAAGAAGACCGTGAAGAAGAAGGCTGCGAAGAAGAAAGCCAAACGGAAGAAGGCAAAGAGCTCGAAAAAGCGCAAAGCCACCAAGAAAGCGGGCCGCGCAAAGAAACGACGGTAGCCGGAGTGGCTGTCGGCATCGCGGAGTCGACCCTGCGCCCAGTCATGCCGGAGGCGCAGGGTCGACTGGCTTTTCCACACTCCATCCGACCAGGACGCGTCCCCGAGACGCCCGCCCGCCGTCTCAGCACGGGGACAGCCCACCCCTCCAGTTTTTCGTTCCGTGGTGCGATCTTTTAGCCGCACCGTGATCGACCGACCTGCACATCAAACACCGGAGTCATGCCAATATTACCTGGCAACTCCACATTGAGCCGTCATCACCGAGTGACACCTTCCCGCAATTCACGTAAGGCGCGAGCTCCCTAGATGGTCCCAGTCCCGGAATCCGACATCATTCGAGCCCTAGAGGGAGCGGCTGAGTTCTTCTCGAGCCGCACGACGAGAGCGGCGGTGGTCGTCAGGCTGCTGTTGGGCGCTCGAGGACCCCATGACGACGACCTCATCGATCAGCTCGTTCGAGAGCGGCGCCGCCGGACGCGGCTCGACGGGAGCGTGGAGGGCTCGCTCATGAAGACGGCGTGGAGCGCCTGGGAACTCTTCCAGTTGGGTTGTCCTGGGGACCACCCGGGCGTCAACCGCATGGTGGGATACCTCGTCAGCCAACAGGACGAGGCGGGGCGGTTTGGTGAGGGATGCAGCGAACGTCGACACCGCGCCGGCCACTGCCGGCATTACATCAGCGGGTTCTTTTCCCCGGGGACTCGTGATGAGAGCATCGCACCGCTGGAGCTGGCAAGTGGAACGGTGATCACCTCAGAATACGAGGCCCGCTTTGCAGCGAGCTGTTTCGCGCTTCGGGTGGTCCTCCGAGCGCGGCTGGACCAGCGGTCGGCGGTGCGGCGCCACGTGGAGAGCCTATTCAAGATGGGGCGGCGGTGGAAGAACAACGAATTCCCCGCGGGATTGGAGCTTGGCTTTTGTGCGCTCGGCGCGCTGGCTCTGGTGCCTTTCGAGGACCGGTCGCGGGTGGAAGCCCTGGCCGCCGAGTTGATTGGCCGACAAGGTGCGGACGGCCTCTGGCCTGGGGTGTCGCTTTTTCACGCCCTGGACTGCCTCTGGCAGGTTCCAGGAGCCCAGACTAGGGAGGCCATCACCCGCGCGACCCCCGCTCTCCTCGCACTTCAGCAGGGGAGCGGTGCGTTCGACGAATCGGGCAACGAGGAGCAGACTCTGATTGCGCTGCGCGCCCTCAGAGCGCAGGCCCCGGGGCCTGTCACCGCAAGGCTGCCACAGCCAACCCTATCCACCAAATCCCAACCAGGACGCTGACAGCTGCCGTCAGCAGACCCAGCTTCCTCGCGACGCCAATTGATGCTGAGGTGGCCTTGGAAGCGGCCATGCCTGCCAGGGCAGCGTACGCACCCATGGCCATTGTGGTGCCGACACCAAAGGCCACGAGATACCCAAGAGCTGCACCGGTGCTGGGAAGAAGCGTTACCGGAATGAGGGCCACCACCGGCGCGGTACCGGCGAGGCCGTGCACCGCGCCGACGAGCGTCAGCGCATGACGGTGCCGTCGACCCGGGTCTTTGGAGTGGGAGTGGCTGTGCGATGCGGAACTCGCCGGGTGAGCATGGAGGTGCCCGTGGCCGTCGTGACTTCGGGGATCGTGGAGATGCAGACGGCCGGCCTGCACCGCTGCCCAGCTTCCCACCGAGACCAGCGCCAGGCCCACCACGAGTTCCGCCCAGACATCCATACCGGCCGGGACCTGGACGCCGCTCAAGGCGAGTGCGCCGCCGACCAGGAGGACCGCCACTCCGTGACCCAATCCCCACCACACCCCGAACGAGATGGCCGCGGTGACTCGGGGTTGACTCGCGACGATTGTGGTTACAGCTACCATATGGTCGACCTCGAGGGCGTGGATCGCCCCGAGGCTCAGCGCCGCTGCGTAGGCGGACCAAGCATTATCCATGCCACCCCTTAGAGAGTACGACTCGTGAACGAGCCGCTCGACCAGCGACCACGCATCCGGCTGTCGACCCTATCGCACGGCGCCGGCTGAGCGTGCAAACTCGCGCCCAGCGAGCTTGCGCAGGTTCTGCGTCACGTACCGCCCGTCACCGACCCGCGCGTTCTCATTGACGCGGCGGCGAGTGACGACGCCGCGGTGTTCAGGCTGAGCGACGATCGCGCGTTGGTGGCGACCGTGGACTTCTTCACACCGATCGTGGACGATGCGCACACGTTTGGAGCCATTGCAGCGGCGAACGCCCTGAGCGATCTCTACGCCATGGGCGCACGACCCCTCTTTGCGCTGAATTTAGTCGGATGGCCGCGAGATGCGGACATGCTCGAGTTGCTCGGTGACACTCTCGACGGAAGCGCCGAGGTCCTGGCGCGTGCCGGGGCGTTCGTTCTTGGGGGTCACTCCATCGACGACAAGGAACCCAAGTACGGGTTGGTAGCACTCGGTGAGGTGCACCCGGACCACTTGGTGACGAACGCCGGCGCGAAGCCCGGCGACGTCCTGGTGCTCACCAAGCCTCTGGGAACTGGGATTCTGAGCACCGCCCTGAAGCAGGGTGTCATCGGTGAGGAGGAGATGCGGGAGTCCGTGAGCAGCATGACCACCCTCAACGATGGAGCCGCCGCGGCCATGACTGCCGTGGCCGAGGCCGTTCATGCGGCGACCGACGTGACGGGTTTCGGGCTCCTCGGTCACCTGCACAACCTTGTGAAGTCAAGCGGTGTGTCTGCTCGCCTTTTTGCCAAGCGGGTCCCGCATTTTCGCCGCGTGCGGGAGCTGGCGGCATCGGGATGCATCCCTGGCGGCACGACCCGCAACGCGACGGCAGCGGCCACCTACACCACATGGGATCCCGACCTGGACGAGGTGGAAAGACAACTCTTGTCCGACGCACAGACATCGGGCGGTCTGCTGATCTCCGTGGCTCGGGACGCCGCGGACCAGCTCATCCAAGAACTCGTGCAGCGGAATCCACCGGTGGCCGTGGTTGTCGGCGAGATTACCACAGGGCCGCCTGCCACCGTCACGGTCACGGCGGCCAACTGAACCATGTCGAACGCCGACTTCGTCGTGGTGCACGCAGACGAAAGCTGTTTGGGGAATCAGAACGAGGGTCCCAACCCAGGAGGCGCCGCCGCCCTCATCGAGGTGCGATCCGACCGGGCGCTGAAGCGCCTCGATTTCTTCATTTCGTCGCCTGGCACTACGAACAACCGGATGGCCCTTTCGGGCGCTGCGGATCTCTTGAAGCAATTGTCGCGGAAAGGCCATCGGCTAAACCTGGTTTACTTTTCGGACTCCCAATACCTGGTCCACGGAATGCGGGAATGGGTTACGGATTGGCAGGCAAGGGGCTGGCGACGCAAGGCCGGGTCAATTCTGAACGTCGAGCTGTGGAAGGCACTCGTTCGAGTAGCCAGCACGCATGAAGTAGATTGGCAGTGGGTCCGGGGACACGCGGGCCACGTGAAGAACGAGTACGCCGATGATCTCGCGACGCGTGCCGCGCGGGAACAGCTAACCAGCAGCGGAATCACGGCCTCTGGATTCGATGACTGGCTCAGGCGCCACCAGACTGCCGGCAAGTATACTGATTACGATCCTGACGAGGAATTTCACAACTTGGAAGGCCGCACGCGAGCTACGATATGACGGTGTTCAAAGACAGCGTGCCCGAAAACACGCACCCACTCAACCTCCTTCCCGACGGCGGGTTGGAGGAGACAGACCGCATACCCCTCTTCGAGGTCTACATGCGAATGGCCGAGGAGTTGGCGAAGAGATCCACGTGCTCGCGACTTCAGGTCGGAACGGTGGTCACGGATCCGCGTCTCGAGAACGTTGTCGCCATCGGGTACAACGGAAATGCCAGGGGTCTTCCCAACCGGTGCGATTCGAAGGTACCGGGACAGTGCGGCTGCATCCATTCAGAGGTCAACGCGTTGGTCAAAGCTCCCGGATCGATCAAGGACAAGGTCGTGTTTGTCACGAGCAGTCCCTGCGTGATGTGTGGGAAGCTCATGATCAATTCCGGAGTGACGCACGTGTTTTACCGCGAGCTCTATCGTGATCCGAGCGGCATCGAGCTCCTGGCCGAAGCGGGGGTCACGCCGGTACTCTACGATCGCTGGCGCGCAGTTTGGAGGTAGAGACTGTACATGCAAGACGTCGAGCGAGTGTTTAAACACCTGGTCACTATTCTTTCGGACATCGATCCGGCACGACTGCGTGCCCCCATCGAGATCTCAGAAATCTACCACAGCCTTCTCCCGTACCGTCGCTACCGCGACGCATTGGGATTCGAGACTGGCGAAGATTACGAGATGGCCTTACTCAGGTTCCTGGCGGGTGAAGGGGGGTTTGCCACGGTGGACCCGCCCGAGATTCAGGACGCACTTATCGAAGAGGCCGGGTCTATCAATCCAAATGCCGGAGCGTTTCGCGAGTATGCGGCGGCGAAGGTGTATCTCAATACCGGGGCCGTGCGGACGGCTCTTCAAGGGACTGAAGCGTATGCGCCGCCAGAGCTGTTGCGGGAGACGAACCGCGCCTCGCACGCTCCAATGACGGCCCCGATCCCAGAGGCCAGGCCGAGCTACGCACCGGAACCACATCCCATCATGGCGCCGCTCACGAGCGTTCCGGAACGCGACCACGGTACGGAGCCGGCACCTGCAGCGCTGGGGTGTCCCCATTGCAGAAGCCCCTTCCCCCGAGGCCGGGTCGTGAGGTTCTGTCCGTTTTGTGGAAGAAGCGCCGATACGATCGCGTGTCCTGCGTGCCACACGGAGTTGGACCCGGGATGGTACTTCTGCATCGCGTGCGGGCACCGCATCGTGAGTGAGTAACAAGCAACGACCGCCTCCCCGTGACGCACTCGCTTCCCAGCGTCACCTCGACGCAATTCGCGCAGTTTCGGTCAAGCATCTGAAGATCCCCGCGGCCCCGTAGAGTGACCTGTCGAGAGTCAAAGGCGTACAGTCTGGCCTACCGTCGCTTGACCCCCCGTTCCCGCCCCAGTCATATTCCGATTCACAGTATGAACCGGGTCGCACGTTGCGATCGGATGGAGATGATTCCCCATGAAGACACAGGGAAAACATACAGACGTAGTGTTCCTGTCCGGGGTGCGCACGGGGTTCGGTGCATTCGGTGGAGCATTGAAGGGCTTTTCCGCGACGCAGCTCGGAGCGATCGCCGCAAAGCACGCGGTCGAGCGATCCGGCGTGGCGCCGGACGCGATCGACCACGTGATCTTCGGCAATGCCCAACAGACTTCGGCCGACGCCATCTATCTGGCCCGCCACATCGGACTCAAGGCCGGTTTATCCGTTGAAGTGCCCGCGGTCACGGTGAATCGCCTGTGTGGATCGGGATTCGAAGCCATCATCCAGGGTGCTCAGCAAATCCTTTTGGACGAATCCAGCGTCGTCCTGGCGGGCGGCACCGAGTCGATGAGTCAGGCGCCACACGTCGTGCGTGGCGCACGGTGGGGATTACGGTTCGGGCCGGTAAGCCAGTTCGAAGATTCTCTCTGGGAAGCCTTAACAGATCCGGAGTGTGGCTTCTCGATGGCGGAGACGGCAGAGAGTCTGGCAGAGAAATACCAGCTCGGCCGCGAGGAAGTGGACGAGGTGGCGTTTCGCAGCCAGCAGCGTGCCAACAAGGCATGGAACGACTGCGTCTTCGACGAAGAAGTCATTCCTGTCCCGGTCAAAGACCGGAAGACGAAGAAGACGGTGGAGTGGCGGGCCGATGAGCACATCCGGCCCGATACGACGATGGAAGGCCTCCTCAAGTTGGCTCCTTATTTCAAGAAGGACGGGTTGGTGACGGCAGGGAACGCCTCCGGTATCTGCGACGGCGCGGCCGCCACCGTGATCGCGAGCGAAGGTTTCGTCCAGGACCGCGGTCTCAAACCCCTCGGCCGTCTGGTCGCGTGGGGAGTCGCCGGCGTCGAGCCCAAACACATGGGCATCGGTCCAGCCCCCGCATCGCGCAAGACTCTCGAGAAAGCCGGCCTGACGCTCGAAGACATGGATCTCGTCGAGGTCAATGAGGCGTTTGCCCCCCAGTACTTGGCGGTGGAGAAGGAATTGGGACTCGACCCGGAGCGCACCAACGCGCACGGTGGGGCAATTGCCATCGGTCACCCCCTCGCCGCGAGCGGCGCCCGGATTACTATCCACCTGCTCCATCAACTGCGTCGTGCCAAAAAGCGGTATGGGTTGGGGACAGCGTGCATCGGCGGCGGTCAAGGAGCTGCAGTCATCGTCGAAGCGATGTAGGAGCACACCCATGGAAATACTCACTATTGCCGCGCTGACTCTCGTCGCATACGCCTTCGGCAGCCTGCGGGTGCTCAGGCAGTACGAACGCGGCGTCACGTTCTTGCTCGGCCGGTACTGGGCGACCAAAGGTCCTGGGTTGGTCTTCGTTCCAGCGATTCTCACCCGGATGGAGCGCATCTCCCTACGCATAGTCGTCATGGACATCCCGCCGCAGGACGTCATCACGCGGGATAACGTGTCCATCAAGGTGAACGCCGTCTTGTACATGCGGGTGAAGAACCCGGAACTCGCCGTCATCGAGATCGAGAAATACCAGATCGCGACGAGCCAGCTGGCACAAACGACCCTGCGGAGTGTGTTGGGCGAAGTCCAGCTGGACGAGTTGCTTGCGGACCGTGACAAGATCAACGCCATCCTGAAGAACATCGTGGACGAGCGCACCGAGCCATGGGGTATCGAGGTCTCGGCTGTGGAGGTGAAGGACGTCGATCTTCCCCAGGAGATGAAGCGCGCGATGGCTCGTCAGGCAGAGGCGGAGCGGGAGCGTCGCGCGAAGGTGATCGCCGCTGAGGGGGAGTTTCAAGCCTCGGGCCGCCTGGCCGAGGCGGCCGCGGTCATCTCGCAACAGCCGTCGGCGTTGCAGCTACGATACCTGCAGACGCTCGCGGAGATTGCAACGGAAAACAACTCGACCATGCTCTTTCCCATTCCGATCGATCTCCTAACCCCTTTCATGGAAATGGCAAAGGCGCTTGCGGCCGGCGAAAAACAGCTTCCGTCATCCACGGGTACGCCAATGCCGAAGGACGCGGCGGCACGTAAGCGCGAGTCAGCGCAGTAGCCCATGACCGATCTGGTTCCTTCAGAGCAAGCTATCGACCGACAGACCCTGGAGCGGGTCATCCGGCGTGCGGCCGAGTTGCAGGCATCGGAGCGGGAAATCGGCGACAGCCTTACCGAGAAGCAGTTGCTCGAACTCGGCAGGGATGTGGGGATACCCGGACGGTACCTGCAACAGGCGCTGCAGGAAGAGCAGCTCCGCGTGGACGCCGGCACGAGCAGTCCGCTGTCCCGCTTTATGGGGCCGGACCGTCTCTCCGCCGGACGCACCGTCCCGGGCGAGCATGGCGAGCTGGAAGGCAAACTGGCCAGATGGATGACCGATGGGGAACTGCTGGCGGTCAAACGGCGATACCCCGACCGCGTGTCGTGGGAAGCCAGGCGGGACCTGGTAGCCTCGCTCAAACGAGAGCTTGGCATCGGGGGACGAAAATATGCACTCGCCCGGGCCAAGGAAATCGTTGGGCACGTCCGCCAACTCGAGACAGGGTGGAGCTTTGTCTCGTTGCGCGCGGACGTGACCAACACCCGCACCGGTCATCTTGTGGGCGCATCCGTCTTCGTATTGGGGGGGATCGCTCTGACGGGCATCGCCGGACTCCTGGGAATCTTCCTGCCTGTCGCCCTCATTCCCAGCGCCATCGGCGTGATCGGTGGGCTGGGAATCGCCCGGAGCCGACGGAGCCGTCTCGAACGCACGCAGGTGGCCCTGGAACAGGTGCTCGACCGGATGGAGCACGGTGAGCTCGACACTCGGCGGATCGGCACTGGCTCTAAGCCGAGCACGGTTGAGCGCATAGTCACTGAGATTCGCAAGACTCTCGGCCCGTGAGGCGCCTCAGGATACTCCACTCTGACAAGAAACGAGTACGGGACTCATGGCAGACATAGAAAAGGTTGGCGTGCTGGGTTGCGGCTTGATGGGCCGTGGGATTGCCCAAGTCGCCGCACAGGCAGGATACGCCACGGTGGTTCGCGAAGTCTCTGACGAATTCAATGAGAAAGGCAAAGCTGCCATCATCAAATCACTCGACAAGTTCGTAGAGAAAGGAAAGCTCTCGGCCCATGACAAAGAGTCGGCGATGGGTCGGTTGAGCTTCACCACGGCGATCACCGATCTTCAGCATTCTGACATCGTCATTGAGGCGGTAACCGAAGATCTCGAACTCAAGAACGCGCTCTGGGCGGAACTCGACGGGATGTGCTCGGAGCACACCATCTTTGCGTCGAATACCTCGAGCCTGACGATTGCTGCGATGGCCTCGGCCACGAAGCGGAGCGACCGGTTCGTGGGCCTTCACTTTTTCAACCCAGTACCCCTCATGAAGCTGATCGAGGTGGTGCGGACGGTAACGACCAGCGCCAAGACCCACGAGCGGGGAATGGAGTTCGCAAAGTCGCTGGGCAAGGAACCGATTGCCGCCAAGGACAATTCGGGCTTCATCGTGAATCTGCTGCTGGTTCCGTACCTGCTCGATGCCATCCGTGCAGTTGAGAACGGCGTCGGCTCGATTGTCGACATCGACAAGGGGATGGTGCTGGGAACCGGACATCCTATGGGCCCACTCACGCTCCTGGACTTCGTCGGCCTGGACACGACCTACAAGATTGCCGAAATCATGTTTGGCGAGTATCGTGAAGCCCGATACGCACCTCCTCCACTGCTCAAGCGAATGGTCTTGGCGGGGATGTACGGAAGGAAGTCAGGTAAGGGATTCTACGACTACTCCGCGACTCCACCAACCGCCTCGGAGCTGGGGATTTGAATGATTTGGAACTCGGTCACTGAGCTGCACGCGGCCCTCAACGACCTTCCACCGGCGCTGCTCGTTGCCTCGTTGGCGTTTGATTTCGCAGGCGCCTGGACAAAACGTGAATCGCTCAAAGCAGCCGGCTTTTGGACGTTGACCGTCGCGGCCGGAGGCGCTTTGCTTGCGGTGTTTTCCGGTCTCCGTGCCGAAGGCGTGATCGAACACGGCTCTGTCGTGCACCGCACGATCGAGCGCCACGAAACCCTGGCCATTGCCGTGACAGTCTTGATGGTTGCATTAGCCGGATGGCGTGTGTGGCGTCGAGAGGCGATGCCGCCGCGGGAACACCAGGTATACCTCGCCACCGCCGCGATTGCCACACTGGGTATCGTGTGGACCGCCAGCGTGGGAGGGCGAATTATGTTCGACCACGCCGGTGGCATCGAGACGCGTGTGTTGGAGTCGGCGGCCGCCGAGCGCGCCGCTGGCCACGAGCACGCGCCCGGTGAAGAGCACGGTGATGAAATCGCGGAAAGCGGGGCTGCGAGCGAAGGAGGGGAAGAAGACCACGAGCATGCTCCAGGAACACCTCCCCATCAGCACGAGTGACTCTCCGAGGTCATCGAAGCGCGCAGTGCAACGGCTAAGGGCGGCGGGCGGCGGTTGGTCCGCCGCCCTGGCTATTGGAGCGTCGGCGGCCTGTGCGCCCGGTACCGCTCGGCCCCCCTTCCATCCGTTGCCACAGGCGGTGATCGACACGCTCTCCGGGTCACCTGAGGTCGTGATTCGTGAAGTGCAAGCCCGGATCACAGACGAAGGGGTGGGAGTCCGCACATTCGAGGTTGTCGACGGGTTTCTCGAAACGGACTGGGTCACTATCGTGCCCGAAGAGAACGGCGGGGCGCACCTCGAGCCTCACGAGCGCGTCGTGCGGTTCCGTTTTTGGGCGGATCCGGTCGTCGGCCAACGGGCCAAACTCACATCGGAGGTCGTCCACCGTCGGACCCTGGATCCGTCGCTGCCTGAACGGCTCGTGGAAATCATGGTTCCCCCGGACCACGATGCGCGTAAGATTCTCGAACGTGTGCTGGGCGCCGTGCGACAACAATTCGGCCAGGCCGGAGAGGGCGTGTCTTGAGGCAGAACCCGGGAACCCAGAGGACGATGAACGCCGGCAGAGCTTTTTGCTATGAGACGCTGCCCAAGGTGTCCCGTACGTTCGCCCTCTGTATCCGCTTGCTCCCCAACGGCGTCGAGTACCCGGTGCTCGTTGCGTACCTCTTGTGCCGCGTGGCCGACACCATCGAAGACACCGCCGACCTTTCAGCCGCTGAAAAGGATCGGCTCCTCGCGCACTTTCGAAGCTGCCTCGAGGAAGGAGGCCCGGACGCGGCACCCTTGCGGGAGGTGTTCGGTCGGCGGCACACGGAGGAGGAGCAGCTCGCCGCCCAAGCCGACACAGTTCTTCGCGAGTTTCGAGGCTTGACTCGCGACCAGCGCGCAAGCATTCGACCGTGGGTGCAGGAGATGTCGGCCGGGATGGCGGAGTTTGCAAAGCTCAACGATGACGAGCCTTCCCTCCAGCTCATGACCTTGGCCACGGTTGAGGACCTGGATCGCTACTGCTACTACGTGGCGGGCACCGTGGGACATCTGCTCACTGATCTGTTCCGCGCCCTGCGGCCAAGGGTGTCACTGCAACACAGTCGCCTCAAGAAGCTCGCGACCAGCTTCGGCCTTGGGCTCCAGCTCACCAACATCATCAAGGACGTGGCAGACGACCGGAAACGCGGTTGGAGCTTTGTTCCCCGGGAGCTGTGCCAGCTCGCCGGCATCCGCCCGGAGGATCTCCACAATCCCGATCGCCGCGGTGAGTCTCGACAGGTGATGAACGCGCTGATCACGAAGGCACAGAGCCATCTGGTCGACGCCCTCGATTACTGCACGGCCCTCCCCCGGGGCGAATATCGCATCCGGCTGTTTTGCCTGACGTCCCTGTACTTTGCCGTGCGAACGCTCCGCCTGGCGGCCCGTGACCCGCAGCTCCTCGACCCGCGACACAAGGTCAAGATCACCCGGGGGGCGGTTTATCGTACGGTCGGCGTGGCAGCGGTGTGTGCGCCACTCAATTCCCTCGTTCGGGCGTATTTCCGTTATCTCGGCGGCCACGCGCAACTCGCCGTCGGCACAGCCGCTCCCGCCTAGATCGAAGGGAGTGACGACGCCCGCCCGGTAGCCGGTCGCCCGCCGCACCGCCTCCCGACTTTGCCGAGTGAGGTTGCGGCGAAACTGTGAACCGAGCGCTAGATTGTCCGACATGGCATCCCCTCCCTCGCTGCCGTGCCCTCGTGGGTTTCACGGAGAGTTTCACACCGACGTTTATGCGCGGAGCGCCTATTGCGAGGGTGCGGGACCGTATCGCATTGTGCCGGATGCCGTTGCGGTCCCTTCCGACCTCGATGATCTGCTCATTCTGATTGAGGCGGCGGTCCACAACGACACGCCGCTCACTCCACGTGGCGCCGGAAGCGGCATGTCAGGCGGAAACGTCGGCCCGGGAATCGTCGTCGATCTCCAGCGCCTCAATCGTCCCCGGAAGATCTTCCCCGCACGCGGCGCAAATGTTGGCGCGGCCGTCACTTGGGGGGCCGTCACAGATGCTGCGAGCTGGAACGGCCTGCGGTTGCCTCCCGATCCGGCGAGCGGTGCGTTCTGTACCATCGGCGGCATGGTGGCGACGAATGCAGCGGGGGCCCGGAGCGTGCGTTTCGGGAGCATCCGGCGATGGGTTCGAGGTCTGGAGCTGGTAACGGTTGACGGAGAAGTGGGTTGGCTGGGTCGCGCCCGGGCGCGACGGGAGCCTCGCTGGCCCACTCGCGGGCAGCCGCAGCGGTTCATCGGCAAGCTCACGGCCGAGAGCCGCTTCAGCACCCGCGCCCAACCCGCCATCGAGGAGTGCGCGCACCTGATCCAACACCGATTCCCGATGACCCGCAAGAACTCGTCGGGCTACGCACTCGACGAGTTTCTCAAATCAGGCGATCTGGTCGATCTGATAATCGGCTCGGAAGGAACGCTGGGATTCGTCACGCGCATCGAGCTAGACCTCGACGCCCCACCGGGAGCCGTCGCTTCATTACTCCTCACCATTGCGGACCTCGACAGTCTGGCAGACACCGTGCAATCCCTCTTGGCCTTGGACCCCACGGCGGTGGAGCTCGTCGACCGAAGCTTCTTCGCAGTTGCCGGCGCGCCGGACGGGGTGCCCTTGGATGGGGTTGAGGTGGTTCTGCTGGTGGAGTTCGAGCGGGATAGTGAACACGCGGCCCGAGAGGTCGTGGATGATGCTCTCCGAGCAACCAAAGGATGTTGTGGTCAGCTGAAGACCGCTTTCAAGGAGCCCGAACGAAATGCGCTGTGGGCGATGCGCCATTCGGCAACTCCGGCTCTGGCCGGTCTCCCAACGAACACGCGTTGGCTTCGTGTCGTCGGAGACGGATGTGTTCCGGTCGAGGCCATTGGTACGTATCTGTGCGGCGTTCGTGAGGCCGCGCGTGGCGCCGGTATCGACATTGTGGTGTTCGGTCACGCCGGCGACGGACATCTCCAGGTCAATGCGGTGGTGGATCCCGCCCTCGGGGATTTTCGGGGCCGACTCGAGAGGTTTCTCGAGGGCGTCGTGGACCTCGTCGTCCAGCTCGGCGGCACGGCAAGCGGAGAGCATGGCGATGGGCGCCTGCGGGCGCCCGTGTTGGAGCGGGTATACGGACCGGACATCTTCGAGCTGTTCAGGTTGGTGAAGGCCGCCTTCGATCCCACCGGACTCCTCAATCCAGGAGTGATTATGCCCGGCTCGGGGGCCGCGTCCGTCACTGACCTCAAGGTGGGCGAGAAAGCCGCTCCCATTCCAGCGGAGATGGCAGCGGGCCTGTACGAGATGGAGCGTCACGGCCGATGGGGCACGCCGAAACTCGAAATGGCGAGGCGCATCACGTCATCATTTGCTCGAACTTCCTGACCCTACTTCATGAAGCAGTACCTCCATCTTCTCCAACACGTGCTGGATCACGGGAGGCCCAAGAAAGACCGTACCGGTACGGGCACGCTGAGCATCTTTGGGCATCAGATGCGGTTCGACCTCGGGGCGGGATTCCCGTTGGTGACGACGAAGAAGGTGCATCTCAAATCCGTCATCTACGAGTTGCTGTGGTTCTTGCGAGGTGATACCAACATCACGTTTCTCAACGAGCACGGCGTGGCCATTTGGGATGAATGGGCGGACGACAGGGGTGAACTCGGACCGATCTACGGTTACCAGTGGCGTTCGTGGCCGGCCCCGGACGGGCAGCACATCGACCAGCTCAGTCGAGTCATCGGCGAGATCAAGACCAATCCCAACTCCCGCCGTTTGATCGTGAGCGCTTGGAATGTGGCGGACCTGCCCGCCATGGCGCTCGCTCCGTGTCACACGATCTTTCAGTTCTACGTGAACGACGGCCGGCTGTCGTGCCAGTTGTACCAGCGGAGCGCGGATCTCTTTCTGGGTGTGCCGTTCAACATCGCGTCGTATGCGATGCTCACGATGGTGATCGCGCAGGTCACCGATCTTTTGCCCGGTGACTTCATCCACACCTTCGGCGACGCGCACATCTATCAGAACCACCTAGAGCAGGTGAAACTCCAATTGCAGCGCGAGCCCAGAGCACTCCCCACTATGGAGCTCAACCCCGCGATCACATCAGTGTTCGACTTCACCTACGAAGATTTCCACCTAGTCGGATATGACCCGCACCCGAGAATTCCTGCGCCGATAGCCGTATGACGGTGACCCTCATTGCGGCGAAAGCGGAGAACGGCGTAATTGGTCGCAAAGGCAAATTGCCGTGGCATCTTCCGGCTGACCTCAAGCACTTCAAGGCGCTCACGACAGGCCATGCCATCGTCATGGGGCGCAAGACGTTCGAATCCATCGGACGGTTGTTACCCGACCGTCGGACGGTAATCGTCACGCGCAATCCTAGTTATTGCCAGGAAGGCGCGACGGTTGTCAACGGCATTGAGGACGCCCTGGCGATGGGCGACAGAGAGGAAGTCTTCGTCATCGGCGGCGCCGATATCTTCCGAGGCGCCCTCCCGTACGCAGATCGACTCTACCTCACGGTCGTACACGGCACACCGGAAGGTGACGTTTTGTTTCCCGATCTCGATGAGGATGAGTGGGACTTGACCGAGGACGAGCACCACGAAGCCAATGGAAAGAACCGCTATTCATACAGCTTTCAGCGGTGGGAGCGACGGAGGACGGGTGGCAGGGGCGTAGCATAAGGGCGACGCAAGCGTCGCCCTTCGTGTGCTTCTCCTCACCTCTCCCCTACTTCTTCTCCTCCTCTTTCTTCCGCTCCGCCGCAACCTTGGCCGCCACATCGGGCGGTGCCTCCTGGTAGCTGGAAAAGCGCCAGGTAAAAGTACCCCTGCCGTGCGTCATGGAATGCAGCGTGGTCGAATACTTGTACAGCTCCGCCTCTGGAACGTACGCCCGCACCCTGGTGAGGCGTCCGTCGGGCTCTGAGCCGAGGATCTGGCCACGCCGACTCGACAGGTCGCCCATCACGTCGCCGAGATTTTCATCCGGAGTCCAGATCTCCACTTCGGCGATCGGCTCGAGGAGAATCGGCTTGCACTTGGGCGCAACATTACGGAAGGCCAGGATACCCGCCATCTTGAAAGCTTGCTCACTACTATCCACCGAGTGGTGGCCGCCGTCGTAGCACTCCGCCTTGAAATCGACGCAAGGATAACCGGCGATGATACCGCGCTGCCTGGCTTCTTGCACGCCCCGGCCAACCGCAGGAACGTATTTCCCGGGAATCACGCCGCCGACGATCTTGTTCACGAACTCATAACCGGCGCCCTGTTCGAGCGGGGCAATCCGGATCCAACAGTCGCCGTATTGGCCCCGTCCCCCAGACTGCTTCTTGTGCTTGCCCTGACCTTCTCCTTTTCCCTTGAAGGTCTCCCGGTACGCAATCCGAGGCTTCGCCAGCTGGGCATCCACACCGAATTTCCTGGCCAGGCGATGGACGACCGTCTCGAGATGCCGCTCGCCCCGACCTCGCACGATCGTCTGGCTCAATTCAGCGCTGTACTCGTGGTAGAAGGTGGGATCCTCATCGTGGAGCTTCTGCAACCCAATGGAGAGTTTGTCTTCCTCGCCTCGTTTCGCCACCTCAATGGCCATCGAAATCACCGCGTCGGGAAACGGGATCTTCGACAGGACTATCGGCTGCTGAGGCGTGGAAAGCGTATCGTTGGTATGCGTATCCTTGAGTTTTGCAACGATGCCGATATCTCCGGCGTGCAGCTTGGTTACCTCAGATCGCTCCTTGCCCAATGCGATCGAGAGGTGGTTTAGCTTCTCACCGACGTCCCGAGGAGCGTTGTAGACCTCGGCATTATTCCCAATCGTCCCAGACCACACCCGGAACAAGCTGACGTCACCCACGTGGGGCTCGGAGACCGTCTTGAACACCTGGGCCACGAAGGGGCCGTCGTCCCGGTGCTCCACCGTCGCCTCCTTGCCGTCTCCCCAGATCTCCGCCTCCGCGGGAGCAAGCTCCGTGGGCGCCGGCACGAGTTCCACGAGCTTCGACAATAGGGCACGAGTACCGTACGTCAGGGTTGCCGAGCCACAAAGCAGCGGATAGAGCTTCCCCTCGGCCATCCCCTTCTTCATTGCCGCGAGCGCCTCCTCGCCCGTGATCTCCTCCCCTTCCAGGTAGCGCTCGATCAACTCGTCATCCACTTCCGCAACGTTCTCGACGAGCACCTCCGAGTACTTGTCGACGATCCCCTGATACTCCGCCGGAACGTCCGATTCGTCGTACTCGCCGGTCTTCGTCCCCCTCTTATACATGTGGCACTTCTTCGAGAATAGATTGATGATCCCATGAAAGTCGGGGCCCTCGCCGACAGGGATCTCAATCGGAACGACCTTGGGAGTCATGTGCTCCCTGATATCCTCGAAGACCTTATCGAAGTTCGCGTGCTCCTTGTCCATCAGGGAAACAAAGAAAAGCCGCGGCACATTCCGCGCCAACGCGTACTCCCACACCTTTTCCGTCCCCACCTCCACCCCGGAGGTGGCGCTGAGTACGATCAGGGCGGCGTCCGCGGCGTGAATCCCCGCCAACGCCTCGCCTGTGAAATCGAGATATCCCGGCGTGTCGATCAGGTTGATCTTGGTGTCCATCCACTCGGCGTATGCGATGGCCAGACTGATGGAGTATTGGCGTTCAATCTCGTCGGGAGTGTAGTCGGTAAGGGCCGTCCCATCGGGAACCGAGCCGTGACGTTTGCTGCTACCGGATACGAATGCGAGGGCATCGATCAACGAGGTCTTTCCGCTGCCGCCGTGGCCCACCACAGCCACGTTGCGGATGGCTTCACCTGTATATACGCGCACGCGTCCCACCTCCTCAATGAAGAGATCGGGAAAATGCCCGGGAGGTCCCGCGATTGTCAAATGACGACCGATGGCCCAAGAGGCCGACCCACCGGCCCGGGGGCCCCAGAGGCAGCCCCGGAACGCGACGGTGTCTGAACGATACCCGCTCGGCTGCAAGGCCTAGGCCCCTCGACGCGCCATCGAGCCACCTTGGGCCCAGCCAACCCATGCCGGCCTCCAGCACGCCTGGGTTCAGTGGCTCCCCCTGAGAGAGCGAGTCCCGGCTTGGGAGACGGATGCGAAGTCGTCGGCGGCCTCGGACCGGCAAATCTAGACCGCCGCGAACCCGAGAGCGGGTCGAGTGCCCGAGGGTCTCGGGCGGTCAGCCACGGCCATGAGGTGCCTCGAGGCGGGTCGAGGGAGGGGACCACCAATCTCCGGGATCTCCTGGCCGAGGCGCCCGCGCAGCACCTCGACGCCACCACTTCCTGCACACCACCCCTGGATTCAGCCCGGACTTCAACCCGGTCCAGACGCCGTGAGAGCATGAAGAGACGCGGCCCAGGTTCGGGCTTTGGGTCCCAGGACCGGTTGCCAACTGCTCGCCGGAGAGGGCCAACTTGCCAGCTGGGTTAGATTGCCAGCTTATGCAACTCGCTTCCTCCAGGTGCGTCGTCACGGGTGCGACGGAAGGGATCGGCCGCGCCATCGCATTCGCGCTCGGCGCGCGGGGTGCTCGCGTGGCCGTGTGCGCCCGCACGCCTGAGCGAGTGGAGACCGCCGTGGGGGAGCTCACGGATCGGGGAGTTGACGCCATCGGCTGGCCGTGCAACGTGAGCGACGAGGGGAGCGTGTCGCGTTTCGCGGATCGCGTACTCAACGTGTTCGAGGCCGCCGACGTGCTGGTGAATAACGCAGGCCTGTCGCACTTCGCACCTCTCACGGACCTCACCACCGAGCAAATAGACGAGATGCTCACGGTCAACATCAGGGGAGTGTTTCTCGTTACCCGTGCCTTCCTTCCCGGCATGCTCGAGCAACGGCGCGGCCAAATCGTCAACATGGCAAGCCTCGCCGGCCGGAACGGCGTGGTCGGTGGTACGGCGTATTCCGCCTCAAAGCACGCAGTGCTCGGGTTCTCAAAGTCCCTCATGCTGGAAGTCCGCAAGGCCAGCGTCCGTGTCATTGCCGTTTGCCCGGGGTCCGTGCACACGGATTTCTTCGACAAGGCGGGCATGTCGGTGGAGAATCCCGGCCGACTGCTTCGGCCCGAGGACGTGGCAAACGCGGTGTTGTCTGCTCTGGAATTGGCCGATGGGGCGCTCGTCTCCGAGTTGGACATCCGCCCGGCCAATCCGTGAGAGGCAGGACGACATGGACCCTGCCAGGCGCGCCGCGAGCGGCGGGTTGCCGTCGGCGACGACGAGGTCAATAATAACCCACCTACGACCTGATTGAGGTTTCACCGACTTGCTCCAGAGTGCTTTTCACGGAAAGAACCTAGAGAGTCCCGGCGACCCGCTCCTGGAACTCACCGAGGCGGCGGCAGGTGCCAGCAACCAACAGGAGTTCTGGCAGCGGGTCGTGGCCCTGTTGAGCCATCTGGCCGGCGGAGGACGTGTCCGCGTCACGTTTGCCGACGAGACGACGAGCGGCGCCGTGGCGGCGGGAGCCGGCGAGGACGCTCCAGGGGAGGTGGTGAACGTCGAATGGAGGGAGGGTGACCGCTTTGCCAAGGCGATGATCCTGCGGGGAGGATCGCAGGTGGCCCGGGAGCAGGTTCTCGCCATCCTCAAGAGCGCCGCCACGCTGGCCGACCTCGTGGACCGGCGGGCGAGCCTGGAGTTGGAGCGACGGCGCGGGACGTTCCTGGTCGAGCTCTCCCGTTGGATGAACGCCGGGGCCGCGGATCCCAAGTCGCTGCTTCGCTACACGCTTCAAAGCGCCATGAGCGTGGCCGATGCCCAGGCGGCACTCGTGGCGGTCAAGGGGGGCGGGCCCGAGGGTCAGGTGGCGGTGGCGGCGGTGGGTGACGTGGCAGAGGCACGGCCGGACGCGCTGCAACTCACCAGGGATGCGATAAAGGAGGTTTTTGCGAGCGGGTCGCCGCTCGTTATCCCCCGCATCGAGGAACGCTGTGACTCGGTGCCGGCCTCCCTCCAAAGCCGCTTTGGCCCGGCGATACTCGTGCCCTGCCGGGCCGGGGAGGCGGTGCGGGGAGCGCTCTGCGTCTTGCGCGCCGCAGATGGAGGGATGTTTGAGTCCGACGACGTCACCTACCTCGACATCGCCGCTTCTCAGATCGCGGGCGGCCTCGAATTGCTGGACGCCATCGACAGCGCCCGTCAGGCCGCCCAGCGCGCCAAGGCGATGGTGGACGGGACTCCTCTCCCGATGGGGTTACTCTCAGCGACGGGTACGATACTCCAGCTCAACGATGCGTGCGCCGAGCTCCTGAACATCGAGGACAGGAAAGCCGTACTCGGGCAGGCGTTTTCCGTGCTGCCGCTCGCCGTCACGACCAGACAGTTGCGGGAGGCCCTCGAAAATGCCCGCTCTGGCATGCCGTGGCGGGGCGCCGTCGATCTTCCACTCGGAGACGATGTCCGCCTGTGCGAGCTCGTCGTGACGCCGCTCTCGGAGTCCGGGCCCGGTGAGCTCCTCTTGGCCATCAACGACCGAACGGAAGAGCTACACGCCCGGCGATCGAAGGAGAAACGACAAAGGGTTTCCGAGGTTGGGGAGGTTTCGAAGAATCCACTCGCGAAGATCCGGATGGAAGCGGAGTTTCTCGGTCTTGGTGCGAAGGAAGGCGAAGCCAAGGCGGTGGAGTCCATCATCCGAGAGGTCGACAGGGCCGCGGAAATCGCTCAGGATCTGTTGCGAATGGCACACAAGCCCACGGGGGCGGCCGAGCCCATTCAGGTCAACGATCTGCTCCAGGATGTCTTGGAGGTTCGTTCCAAGATGCCCCGTTCCAAGCCCGTGAAGTTCCGTGCCCAGTTGGCGGAAAAACTGCCGAAGGTCGCGGCGGTGCCGGGCGACCTTCGGCAGGCGTTCGCCAACCTCGTGGCAAATGCCGAGGAGGCTGTTGCTCCGGCCAAGAAGAGGGAGATTCTCGTCGAGACTGCCATGGGGGAGGGACGGCTTCGTGTCCAGGTCTCGGACTCGGGGCAAGGTGTCAAGGCTGAAGACCGCGTCCAGATATTTGAGCCGTTTTTCACGACGAAGGATCCGGGATCGGCGGCGGACCCCCGCTCGGGCACCGGATTGGGACTCCCGCTTACCAAGCGGATCGTCACTGAGTTGGGAGGAAAAGTCTGGGTGGAGGAGAGCGATCTGGGCGGTGCGCGGTTCGTCGTCGAGCTTCCCGTCAAGCGCGCGTCGGGTTGACGTCGGTGTCCCCCCCACGGTGCCCGCCAGGGGCGCGCAGCGGATTCATCCCACCACTTTGACCAGCGTCAGTAGTCGACTCCCCACGCCAACCGGGATTTCTTCGTCCCTGAGCAAACGGAGGCCCAACCCCTCCAACTGCTCGGTGAAATCCACGGGTCGCAGGTGACCGACGAACTCCGGCACCGCCCGATACGCGAGCATCCACGCTTGTTTGATCAAGGCGTTGGAGACATGCATTGTGGCGACGACGATGCGTCCACCGGGAGCCAGGACTCGGGACAACTCACTGAGTGCGACGGGAATCTGTTCCGCAGGCAGAAGATCGACGACGAACGACGTGACCACGCCCTCGAAGCTACCGTCTGGAAACGGGAGTCTCAGCGCATCGGCTCGAACGAGCTGCGCCCGAATGCGGCCGTCCTGGAGGCTCTGCCGCGCCTGCCTAATCATGGGCATGGAGAGGTCGACACCCACGATCCGCGCAGAGGTTTTTTCGGCGAACGCCATGAGGGCGTGGCCGGACCCCACTCCCACATCTAGGATGCTGGAAGGTGCACCGGCCATCGTACGCTGAACGATCCGGATGGTCACCCGTTCCAGAAACTGCGGCATCACGCGCCGATAGACCGGCGCAAGCAGGTCGTAGAAGGTCCGGACTCGCATGCGGTACAATTTCACACGAACCCAAGGGGCCCGATAGGGGATCGGCCCTGCTTGCCGGCCGATGTAGCCGGCGAGTCTCCTTCGTCGGGGGAACCTTGGCCTCAGGACGTGGGTTGCCAATGGTATGCCCCCTTCACCATAAGGGAGCGGTTGATCAATGGGACATTACTATGACGCCGATGACCTCCCACGGTTTTCGGAAATCGGTGAGGAAGCCGGTCCACTGTGGGAGAAGTTCAGCGACTGGTATAGTGCGGTCTTCGCTGAGGGGGCGCTCAGCGAGCGCGAGAAGGCGCTCATCGCGTTGGCGGTGGCCCATGCGGTTCAGTGCCCGTACTGTATCGACGCGTATTCGAGGGACTGTCTCGAGAAAGGCGCCGACCCCGAGCAAATGACAGAGGCGGTACACGTGGCTTCCGCCATCCGCGGCGGCGCGTCACTCGTGCACGGAGTGCAGATGCGAAACAAGATCAAACAACTGGGAATGTAGGCGTGGGACGCGTTCTTCCGACTTTGCAGAAGCAACACAATCCCCTCGCGTCGGGGGTAGAGCAGCAACGCTGGCTCCATGCGCTCCGCCTCAACCATTCCTTTGACGAATGTCTGGTCGGGGCAGACCTATTCCCGCTGTCCGCCACGGGCATCGAGATCTTCCAGATGAACGTCGGGAAGAAGTGCAACCAGACGTGCCGGCACTGTCACGTCGATGCCGGGCCCGACCGTGTCGAGGTGATGCCTCCGGAAGTGGTTGAGCGGTGCCTGGAGGTGCTTGCGAGCACCGACATTCCGACGCTGGACATCACCGGAGGCGCGCCGGAGTTGCACCCCGCGTTTCGGCACGTCGTAGAGCGGGCACGTGCTTCAGGTAAGCACGTGATGGATCGGTGTAATCTCACGATCCTCCTGCTGCCGAATTACTCCGATCTCGCCGAGTTCCTCGCGAAACACCAAGTGCATGTCGTTTGCTCGCTGCCCCACTACCGGCCAAAACAGACGGATGCTCAACGGGGCGAGGGAGTGTTCGAGGAATCGATCGAGGCACTCCGGCAATTGAACGGCCTGGGGTATGGCAAGCCCGGAACCGGCCTGGTCCTCGACCTCGTGACGAATCCGGTCGGCGCCTTTCTTCCGGGCAACCAGGCCTCCTTGGAGCGCGATTGGAGGCGACAGCTCGAGCGCCGTTACGACATCGTGTTCACCAACCTTCACACGATCACGAACATGCCGATCTCTCGCTTTCTCGAATGGCTCGAGGAGAGCGGAAATCTCGCGGCCTACATGGAGCGCCTCGTCGACGCCTTTAATCCGTTGGCGGCCAAGAGCGCCATGTGTCGCAACACCCTGTCGGTAGGATGGGATGGGCGCCTCCACGATTGCGACTTCAACCAGATGTTGGACCTGCCGGTCGATGACCAGGCGCCCCGGACGATCTTCGATTTCGACTTCGATGCCCTCAACCGGCGCTCCATCACCACAGGGCCGCACTGTTTCGGCTGTACGGCCGGAGCGGGGTCGAGCTGCGGCGGCGCCACAGTAGCCTAGATCATTGCCTCGGCGTTATCGTGGCGCGAACGTATAGGATTCTCAAACACCTGGTTGCTGGAAGTGGTGTACGCCACGGTTTCCAGCAGACGATTCAAACGTCCTTGGCGAAACGAGGATTTGTTTCACAGCGGCAACCTAGTGTACCATGATCGCCCACCGAAACGGCTCTCGTCCTGCACCGGTATTGGGCAGGTGAGCCCTCGGGAGAACCCATGATATTCCAACACGATCTTCTAGCGGGGCAAGTGGCACTGGTGACGGGTGGCGGCTCCGGGATCGGCTTCGGGATCGCCACCGAGTTGGCCCGGTGCGGTGCCGACGTGGTAATCGCCAGCCGGAAACGGGAGCAGTTAGAGGCATCGCGGGCCAAGCTCGAGGAGCTGGGCGTCCGCGCGGCAGCGATACAGACCAACGTCAGGGACCCTGAGTCCGTCAAGGCCCTCGTCGAGCAAACCCTGACCGCCTTCGGCCGTATCGACCTCCTCGTGAACAACGCTGCCGGGAACTTCTATGCGCCGTCGGCGGCTTTAACCCCAAACGGTTGGAAGGCGGTCGTCGAGACGGACCTGTACGGCACCTTCTTCGGTTGCCAGGCGGTGTACCCGGTGATGGAAAAACAGGGCGGCGGCCGGATCATCTCGATCTCGATGACGCTCCATTATCGAGGGTGGCCGTTGATGGCTCATGCAACCGCAGCCAAGGCTGGGGTCGACGCGTTGACCCGAACCCTGGCCGTAGAATGGGCGCCACAGAACATCACCGTCAATGCAATTGCGCCCGGCCCGATCGTCACTGAAGGGGCTCACAACGCTTTCGTGGCTCCCGAGGGCCATGCGGACGAGGTCACGGGCATCGACGACGGGCTCGAGAAGCACATTCCGCTCGGCCGCCTCGGAACGCCGGCGGACATCGGTTACATGGTGGCGTATTTGGGAAGCACGGCGGGCTCATGGATCACCGGGGCCATTTTCGTGGTGGATGGCGGGAGTTGGCTGTCGAAGATGTAGGCGTCGCCGTTGACGCGACACCGATGGAGAGGCACCTTGGATCGGCGGCGCAACACCTCTCCACCCCGACACATATCTTTCGGAACGCCCGTCGTTCGAGGCTCAGGCTGTCTCGGGGCTGCTCACCCTTCGGACAATGAACCGGACCTGTAACCGGTGGAGGCCACCGTCTTAGCGTTCATCCTGCTCCACATCGGCGCGTCAATATTGCTGGCGGCGTTCGGGCTCCACCGCCTCGTGTTTGCGGTGTGGTATCGGCGTGGCGTCCGGAAATCGCAGGTCATGCTCCCCCGCGCGAGACGCACGGCATGGCCGAAGGTCACCGTCCAGCTTCCGCTCTTCAACGAGCGGTACGTGGCCGAACGGGCAGTCCTCGCGGTGGCGAACCTCGATTATCCCCGCTCGCGACTCGAGATTCAGATTCTCGACGACTCGAACGATGAGACAACCGAGCGGGTCGCTTGCGCCGTCTCCAGGCTCCGGGCCGACGGCGTCCGGATCCACCACCTGAGACGCACCCATCGTGTGGGCTTCAAGGCCGGCGCACTGGCGGAAGGTCTCCAGAGAGCGACGGGAGAGCTAATCGCCATCTTCGATGCCGATTTCGTTCCCCAACCGGATTTCCTGAAGCGGGTAGTGACAGACTTCGAAGATCCGACCGTGGGGATGGTGCAGGCGCGTTGGGGACATCTCAATGAACACCACTCGTTGCTCACCCGGGCACAGGCGTTACAGCTCGACGCCCACTTCACGCTCGAACACGGTGTGCGGGGGGCGAGGGGTTACTTCTTCAATTTCAACGGGACGGCCGGTGTCTGGCGGCGCGAGGCCATAGAAGCGGCCGGCGGCTGGCGGGCAGACACGCTCACCGAGGACCTCGATCTCTCCTACCGAGCACAGCTCTGCGGATGGCGTTTCGTGTACCGCGATGACGTCGAGGTCCCGGCAGAGCTACCGGTGGAAATGGCGGCATACCGACTACAACAACAGCGCTGGGCGCAGGGCGGAGCCCAAACGGCCCGCAAGCTGTTGCCGCGCATTCTAGGGGCATCACTTCCCGATGGCGTGAAGCGCGAGGCCGCCTGGCACTTGCTCATCCACTTCGCCTATCCATTGCTCGTCACCGTCACCTTGGCGGGTCTGGCCGTCGGGTTACTGGCCGAGAACCTCGCCGTTCGTTGGGTGCTCGCGGTGGACGGAGCGTTGCTGACCGTGGCGATGGCCTCCCTGGGTTATTTCTACGGAGTGACGGCGTGGGCTCGAGGCGGCGCGGGCTGGTGGAGCCGCGTGCTGCTCGTGCCGGTGATCATGGTATTGGGTGCAGGCATCTCGCTTGGGCAAACGGCTGCGGTGATGAGGGGACTCACCGGACACAGGACACCGTTCCTACGGACACCGAAATACCGTCTCGCCGGACGATTGGATAGCTCGTGGCGCACCGCCGCCTATCGAGTTCGACGCGGCACATCGGCGATTCTCGAGTGCCTAGTCGGCGTCATGTTCCTTGCTGCGGGGATACTGCAAACGCTGCAATACAACGTGATCCCAAGCGGTCTCGTGGTGTTGTTCGGCGTCGGATTCCTCTTCGTAGGAACCACCTCGCTCATGCAGGGCCGGCCACGCTTTTCTCTGCGCATGTAATGCAACACGGTTCCCACCTGCCGCGCGCGGTGCGGTAGGGTTCGAGCCGGTTTCGCGCAACGCCATGCGCATCATTGCCGCCTTTCTGTGGTGGTCGCACGGGGCCCAGAAAATCATGGGATGGTTCGGCGGCTTCGGCCAGGACGGCGGGACGGCCGACCTGT
>JBDHFY010000010.1:0-30340 GCA_039590195.1 Gemmatimonadota bacterium
TCCGCATCCGTGAGGCCGTCTGCCCTCCCCGATCTTCGGGGGAGTGACATCGCCCGCACACGGCGCCGGCGGTCAGCCCGAGCATGGTGTCGGCGGCCACCTGGATATCGTGATTGTTGTGGCAGGTGGCGCAGCCGGGCACGCCGAGCATCGCAAAGGTGGTCGCATGCCTGCTCTGTGCGAAGTGATCCGCCATCACCGCATGACACTGCCCGCAGACGTTTCCGACCCACGAGACACCGGGCGGCGCCGCCCCGTGGTTGCCGTGGCAGTCGTTGCACGTCGGAGCTGAGAGATCCCGTTCCTCCGACATCATCCGCCAGTGGATGCTGGTCTGATACGCCTCGTGCTGGTTCGTCGGGGTACCGTACTCTGCCATGTACTCCGCATTGCCGTGGCACGAAGCGCATGTCTGCGCCACGTTGAGCGGATTCACGCTGGAGAGCGGGTCCGAGGGTGGCTTGATGGAGTGGGCGGGGTGACAACTCGCACAAGTTGCCACGTTGACGTCTGCGAACTGTATAAGCCGCCGGCCGTGCACGGACGTCTCGTACTCTGTCACTTGATCCACGCGCAGAGAGGGGTTGTACTGCCTCATGAACTGCGCGTTCGAGTGGCAGCGGCCGCAAAATTGTGGGATCTCCTCGTGCTCCGGTTTGCTGAGGAACCCCAAGGCCGGATCCATGCCGGCGAGCCCCGGTGCCGTTGGGTCGCCGCCGTGACAGTCGGCGCACCCGAACCCCCGTGTGGCGTGAATGTCCTCGGGAAACGCTCTCGCAGGGGCCGAGAGGCGCTCGTCGCTCAGTGCCGCGTGGCAAGCGATACAATTGCCGCCCGACCTCTGCTGCTGTGCTGCGGAGGGCATCGGCCGGGCTAGCTGCGCTGCGAAGACCAATGATACGAACACGGAGAGTGTGAACTTGCCCGTCATCGCCCGTCCCCTGACGCTTGAAGGAAGGCCGCAAGGTCCGCCATCTCCGCGGCGGTGAAGGTCGGCCAGGCGACCTGGCGGCCTCCGGGTTCGGCTTCGGTGACCAGCACGTGATTCCACATCGCCGCGAAGACGGCGGCGGGCGAATCCAGGCCTGTTGTCCGGGCCAGATCCCCGGCCGTCACGCCACCCTGTCCATTCAACGCGTGGCAGTCGAGGCATCCCTTGGCCCGTATGCGCCTCGGCCCTCTCCCGGAGTTCCCTGACTCCCCGAAATATCGGACCGACGTAAGATACGCCACAACGTCGGCCATCTCCCAGGCTCTGAGTTGAGGGATGTTGATTCCCTGTGTGGCCATGGCGCGCGTCATTGCCGGTGCCTTGTTCCACATGGCTGCAGCGAACTCGATCAGACTCCACTGCCGTCCCTGTGCGGCCAGATCGGGTCCGAGTCCGCCCCCTCGTCCCAGCGCGCCATGGCACTCGAGGCAGCGCTTGGTAGCGAAGAGGTCTTCCCCCACGTCTGCACGGCCCGGCAAGACGTACATTGGGCCCTCCGGCAACCCACTGGATGTGGACTTGAGGAATGCGACTAGATCGCCCAACTGCTGACCGCTGAAAGCGGGGCGTGTGATGCCCCTTGCCTGCATCGCTTCCGTCATTGCCGGCCCGTGGTTCCACATCGCCGTGGCAATCTGGATGGGTGACCCGTACTGGGTGAGGAAATCGAGATTCGGACCCGCTACGCCGCCGATCACACCGGCCTGGTGGCATGCGATGCATTGCCGCTCCTCAAAGAGCCTTTGTCCGGACTCCGGATCGCCGGGGCGGTCGAAGTAGTCCAGCCAGAAGAGGAATGCAATGAGATCGCCGGTTTCCCACGGATCCAACTGTGGCCGCGCCAAGCCAAGCTCACGCATGCGATCCACCATACCGGGAAGGTGGTTCCACATGGCAGCGGCGAAGTCGAAGTACGACCGAGTTCCCGAAAAACTCCCCAGGTCGGGTCCCACCGTGCCGCCCAGGCCTTTGATCGCGTGACACTCCGTGCATCCCTTGGCCCCGAAGACTCGAGCCCCCGCAATGACACTCTGCGTCGGTCCGGAGGGGATCTGCGGAAAGAGTGGTTGGAGAGGCAAGAGAAGCAGCACGACGGCGGCACACGCTGCCCCCGTGGAGATCCTGCCCACGATTACGAATCGGTCCAGGAAGTCGATGATCATGGTACGGTCCTCCCTGAAGATACCGTCCGTGCCGGAACGCCAAATCGGTGCCGACATATGCAAGGGGCGGGCGCAGGGCGCAACACCCACGGTGAGTTGGCGATTCTCTCGGTACCGCTGTGCATCTCCCCTGAGCGGGCCCCGGTCAGTCGGTGTGCCCGGTCAACAACTGCGGTATGGGGAGGACGCGTAGTCTTTTGGCTGAGCCGCTTGCGGTGCCAGGGCTCACAATGGTCATCGGCAGTGCCGAACCAAAGTCGGAATCAAAAAATGGCCGTGTCGGTGCCGCACCGGAAGAGCACCGCCAGCGGCCGAATCTACCCCGCATCAGCGTGCACCAGTTCATCTAGTTCCCGACCGGGCAGGCGGGCCTCTGCGTCGGGCCACGGCGGCAGCACCTTGACCAGCACCCAGAGAATGATGAACGGCAGAATCATGAGGGCGCTGCCCATTAGCAGTCCTTCCATCCCGAAAAGCTCGAGCCGGTATACCGTCAGGCCACGCAGGCTCTTGGAGAAGAGCTGTCCTCCCATCACGACGTTCCAGCGGATGCTGAAGATGCCGATCAGCACGAGGATCGCGGAGCCCATATACGCCAGCCGTCGGAGCTCGTCGGTCGTTTTGACGAGGCGGTCTTTCCACAGGGCCGGTGAGAGGACGCCGAGGAGTACCAACGGTACGAGTGTGCCGAGGACGAGTTGGAGCACCATCAAGCTGATGAAGAGCCGGCTCTGGATCATCTGGGAGAGGATCTCGATCGACTCCTCCGATTCGTACAGACGGTGGATGAAGTCGAGCAGCTCCAGCGAGACGTCGACCACCATCGCGTAGAACAGGAATACGGCGAGCTTATCCATGCACTGCATGTCCACGGGCTTGGCCCGGACCATGCTGCTAAACATGTAGAGAACCAGAACCAGCGCGATTCCCGAAACAATGGCAGAGAACAGGAACACCACCGGCATGAGGACGCTGCTCCACCACGGGTTCGCTTTCACCGACCCGAAGATGAAACCCACATACCCGTGGAGGAGGAACGCCGATGGAATTCCGATGATGGTGATCCACCGGCCGGCCACATCGTCAAACCGTAAGGATTTCTCCGAGAGGTCCGTCGCCCCCAACGTCAGCAGGTAGAGGAGCCACTTCCTCACACCATGCGCCTGTCGGGCCCACAGGACGATATCCTTACGGTAGTCGAACCAGATCTCCAAGAGGAGCACAACCGCCAGGTACCAGGCGTATACAAAGCCGAACATGGCCATCGCCGAGCGGACATTGGGTGTCAGGAATATTTCGTACGACCGCTCCGGGTGACCCAGATGCGCCTGAAGCGGTAACGGCGCGACGATGAGAAACGCCAGGGCCGTAAGGAGCGCCAAGCGGTACGTGGGCTGCACTTCCTTCACGTTGAACACCCGCTCCAGTGAGGCGAGAATGAAGGCGCCCGCCACGAGTCCCGTCAGGTACGGGTAGAGCACGATGAGCAGGCTCCAATGGAGCTCGAACTCGTTCGGATAGATGTAGCCCTGCATCCGCTACCTCACCTCTCCGTCCAAATTGGCGTAGTAGACTTTCGGCTTGGTGTTCATGTGCCCCTTGAGAACCTGGATGTCGTTCATGCGCGTGAACCTGGCAAGCGGTGTCACCCGGCTCTCTACCTCCCCAAAGAGCCGCGCGCCCGTTGGGCACACCTCGACACAGGCCGGCACGAGCCCTTGTGCCAGGCGGTGGTAGCAGAAGGTGCATTTCGACGCCACCCGCTTCTCTGGGTGGAGCCAGCGTGCACCGTAGGGACAAGCCTGGATACAATAACTGCAGCCGATACAGTACTCCTGGTCCACCAGCACCACACCATCCGGTGTGGTGAATGTTGCGCCCACGGGGCAAACTTGTACGCACGGCGCGTTCTCGCAGTGGTTGCACAGCTTCGGCACGAAGAACGCTCGCCGAATGCCTCCCTCGCTCACCGTGGGAGGAAACCCCTCGAGGCCGCCGTTGGGGCTGTCCACCACGACCTCGCCGTCTGTCTGGATCACGTACCGCTCGACCCACGTGTTGAAATAGTGAGACTCGGGCGGGACGTCGTTCTCGGTCTTGCACGCTGCAACACACCGGCCGCACCCGATGCACTTGTTGACGTCGATCCCCATCCCGTAGAGGTGTTCGGCGACGTCGCCCTCACCTTCTCCTTCCTGGGCCTCCGTCGTCGCAACCTTGATCACGCCGAGGAGCATCGGCGCGGCCACGCCGCACGCCTTCAGCATCTCGTTCAGGAACTCGCGGCGGCCGACACCCCCGATTCCCCCCGCGGGCCCCCCCTTAGGGGAAGGGACAGGGGCCGCGGCTGAACGGTCGCTGTCCTCAGTCATCGTCAGTCTCCGGGTAGTGGGGATAGTGGCACTGCCAGCAGAGATATTCCTCGCCGTGTGTGCGGAGATCGACCCGTGGAATGTGTGACGGGCTCGGCGCGTCTTCGGCATGACATGCACCGCAGAACGCCCGCTCCACCGGCTTTGTCGGCCGAACGGTTCGCGGAGCCATCTTGTGGGTGTCAGGCGCCTGATGGCACGTCGTGCACGGTAAGGCGGTGTGGTGCGACACGACTTTCTGACGTGCGATCTGACCGTGACAGGCGCTGCACTCCTCTGGGGTGACCGGGGGCTCCGGCTGGTGAGGATCGTGACAGGTTATGCATGGTGTGAGCGGGTTGTGAGCCACGGGGTCGATCTGCGGGAATCCAGTTGGCCGGGACGAATTGTACGAATGACATAGTGGGCAGAAGCCGCGGTCCCGCGGCGCCGGCGGCTTGACGTCCAATGGAGCTGCCACGTGATTGGCCGCCGGACCGTGGCACACTTCGCATGCCACGCCTTTGTGGTTCGAGGCGAGACGGCGCTCCTGAATCTGCCCGTGGCACAGGGTGCACTCCTGGTGGCCCGCATACTTCTTTTCGTGGGCAGCGACCGAATCGATCGCGGCCGCTCGGTAATGGCCTATATCGCCGAACGTCTCGGGCACCAGCAGCGATCGCGCGACCACCAATGCGCCGGCTGCCAGGGCGAACAAAACCCCCAAGCGCAGCACCTGCGGCGGTACCATGCTCTTCCACCCTGAAGAGAACCCGCGCATGGCCTTCCCAAGCCCAGTGGAGAACACGACCATGGCCTTCCTCGCTTCCGCAAGAATGCGCACCACCGTCCGACCCAACCCTTCGCGTTGCTCCATCACCCTGTCGCACTCCGGTGAGTGTGGCTGCCGTTTCGTTGAGGTGTAAAGCCCGAGTAGATTCTACCGATTTCAAAGTGCCGGCCGCTGCCGTTCCCTCACCCCTCGCCGGCCCTTCCGCGCCCTGCAATCTGCGCCCGCAATGGTGCGGTCGGTATTCTCTGAACCGTCGCCTGTCACGAAGTCGATACCACGTCGATCGGCTCGTGGACCGCTTGAGCAGAGCTCGACGCTTCACTTCTCGTCGTTATCAGCACAGAAATATTCTATTATGAAGAAACACTTTGTTCATGAAGAAACGCCTCGTTTTAGTATTAAGAAATGCTTGGTATACACCGCCGTCGGCGGTGCCCCAAAGCCAAGATCGACAGGTAACAGATGCTGGCGTGCTGTGCTTAAGGGTTTTGGGAGCGGCTCGAGGCGAGGTCTCGCAGATAGACCGAGAGGTCACGCATCTCATTGCCTTCGAAGCTCGGCCATTCCGTGTTGGCCACTTGCAATTGATCGTACATGGCGGGTGCGTGGTTCCACATCGCCGTCGCGAGCCCCAGTGGTGTGAGGGCGGCGTCCGACTGGGAGAGATTGGGAGCGATGGCATCCTCGCCGGAACCGGAGTGACAAGCGGCGCATCCCTTCCCGGAGAAGATGCGCTCCCCCGCCCGGCGGCTGCCGCCAGTCTCATAAAACCGCAGGTAGTATAGGAAGGCGATGACGTCAGCCATCTCGGCGCCCTGGAACTGAGGGAATGCGATTCCCCGGGCACGCATGGCCGCGGCCATCTGGAACGAATGGTTCCACAACTGACCGGCGATCTCCGAGACCTGCATGCGCTGGGTCGCAGCGCGGAGGTCTGGTCCGAACTGCGTCCCCCGCCCGCTGGCTCCGTGACAGCTGACACACCCCTTTGCGGCAAACAGGCGCCGCCCGGCGTTGGGATCGGGAGGCTGGAGGAACACTGGTTCGCGCTCCCGCAGATTCGACGCTCGCCTGATGTAGGCCTGGATGTCTGCCAGTTCTCGCCCGACGAAGATGGGCATGGGGATCCCCTGGGCGACCTGCGCGGCCTGCATCACCGGCCCTCGATTCCACATGCGCTGCGCCAGGATGATGGGTGCGACGTAGCGGGCAAAGCCGTCCAGTCTCGGGCCGGACGGGCCACCCGTCCCGCCGACGGCATGGCACTCCACGCAGCGCTTCTCGCGAAACCACCGTTCGCCGAAATCGGTGTCGCCGGGCTCGTCGAAGAGCTTCACGTAGTAGATGTAGCTGATGATATCCGCAAGATCCTCCTCGGTGAATGTCGGCCACTCGAACGCCCTTTGGCGCACCGTTTCAATCATGCGGGGCGTATGGTTCCAAAACAGGCCGGCGAGCTGTTGCAGGCTGCGGCCGGCGCCCACGAGAGCGAAGTCGGGCCCGAGGGTGCCACCATTGCCCCAAATGGAGTGGCAGTCCCCACACCCGCGCTCGATGAAGATCCGCCGGCCGGCGGTCGGGTCGCCGGTGAACGATTGTGCGGACAAAGCGCGGCTCGCGGAGGCCAAGGCCACGCAGCATATCACGAAAACTCGGAGCGTCGTGAGCCGGCGCGACGCGACAGAGAGTGATGTGAACGTCATGTCTCTCCCACCGGGCTGGCGAAGTCTTGAGAGCTGCTCGAGTACCGGGCGACCCGCTTGGTCACTTCGGCCACCATTTCTCGCCCTTCCTTGATTTCCCAGATCGACACGATGGGCACGAACTTGGTGGAGACCATGTACAGCAGGATGAACCCCGCGCACGCTCCGGCCATGATCGAGAGCTCGATCCACGATGGCAGATAGTGACCGATGGCCTCAATCTCCCAGATCGGGTTGACGGAGGTCGGTACCACGATGTTGTATCGTTCGAGCCACATGCCGATTACGACGGCAATGCCCGCGATCAATGTTCCGTTGGGGGTGCGCGTTGCGCGACGCGCCATGAGTGCGAAGGGAACGACGAAGCACCCTAACGTCATCATCCAGAATGATACGGCGTATGGGCCGGTGACCTTGGCCCAAAACGTGCGCATCTCGGCCGGTTCCGCACCGTAGAACACCGTCAAGTGTTCAGCGAAGGTGAAGTAGAACCACAGCAAGCTCAATACGAGCAGCATGCGCCCCAGGTAGTCGAAGTGGACGTCCTTGAAGTAGTCCTCCAAATGGTATATGCGTCGCAACACGACCATCGCAACCAGGATCGCGGCGATGCCCGAGTGGATCGCTCCGATGACAAAATAGGGCCCGAAGATGGTGCTGTGCCACATGGGCCGCAGCGTCATGGCGAAGATCCATCCGATGATGGTGTGAACGGAGACGGCGATCGGGATGACGGCGATGGCGAGAACGCCGATGATGCGCTCGAGGAGATAGCGTTGCGCCGGTGTGTTGCGGAAGCCGGCCGCGAAAAACCTGTAGAGCCGGGGCATCTTGATGCCCGAATCGCGAATGATGGCCAGATCCGGTATCAGCGGGATGTAGAGGTAGATCGTGCAGGAAGTGAAGTAGAGTCCGATGCTGATCACATCCCACAGCAGGGGCGAGCGAAACTGTGCGTTGAAAAGCACATTGAGCACCCGGTCCGGGCGGCCGAGGTCGATGATCGGCTGGATCGCGCCGAACCCGATGACCAGCACGGTGATCAATTCCGCTGAGCGCGTGATGGAACGTCGCCATTCGGCTTGACTGACCCGGAGGATGGCGGAAATCAGGGTGCCGGCGTGACTGATCCCGATGAAGAAGACGAAACAGATGATGTAGATGCCCCAATAACCGGGCCGATTCAATCCTGTGCGGCCGAGGCCATAGCGAACCTGCAGGTAGTAGGCAAAGAAACCCCAGAGCACCACCGTACCGAGGAGGGCGGCGACAGCGTAGAATCCGCGCGACGTATCAACGAGCGGTCTCAGCAGCACTTGCTCGTCTGGCGGCAGGCTCTTGAGCTTGGCGGCTACGTCGTCGCGCATCTCATTGCCTCGATCGGAGGTAGTAGACTTTGGGCTGCGTTCCCAGATCTTCCAGCAGCCGTGTCGCCCGTGAATCCTCCTTGAGCTCGGCCACATGGTGGTTGGGATTATCCAGATCGCCGAACACGATGGCACCGGTGGGACAGATCTCCGCGCACGCCGGCTGATAATCCTCTTCACGCAGCTCCCGTCCCTCAGCGCGGGCGTCCTCCCTGGCCTTCTGCAATCGGTGGTGACAAAACGTGCACTTTTCGATGACTCCCTTGGGCCGCACCGAAACATCGGGGTTCAAGTGCTGGCGTTCGGAGTCGGACCACTCAGGCCCGTACCAGTTGAAGTACTTCACCGTGTAGGGACATGCGTTTGCGCAGTACCGACAGCCAATGCAGCGCGGGTAGATCTGGCCGACGACGCCCTCGTCGCTGATGTATGTCGCCTCCACCGGACACACTCTGATGCAGGGCGGATTGTCGCAGTGCATGCAGGGACGGGGGTAGAACGCCATCGTGGTGTCGGGGAAATCCCCTTCCACTTCCGCCATGACTTTCATCCAGCTCATGGCGCGCCCCATGTCGGCCTGCTCCGGAGACACCGTCGCGATGTTGTTCTCGCTCTTGCACGCGACCTCACACCCCGCACAGCCCGTGCACCGGTCGAGGTCGATCACCATGCCCCAGCGGGTCATCGTTCCCCCCCTCTCACGCCCGTTCCAGCCGTACGAAGGTGGTGAACCAGGAGGGAAGCCCGGTCAATGGATCCGGTGAGCCTTCGAGTACCTGGAGCGGGGACGCCACCTCCCCGTCCGGGTGTCGCAGTCCGTAGGGCGCGCAAACGTTCTCCCGTGCGGTGCCTCGAAACACCTTGAGACGAGCCCGATATCGCCCCCTCGGCGATACCACCCACACGGCGGTCTCATTGCCGAAGCCCAGCTCCTGAGCGGTCTCCGGGTGCACCTCGACCCAAGGAATCCAGTTGCCGTGTGGAAGAATGCCGGGCTGCTCGGCCAGCCATCGTTCCAGGCCAACGGTGCCGGAGGCGAGGGTCGAGATGCGATAGGGGATGAGCCGCAACGGGTAATCGTTCGGCGCCTCGATGCTCTCGGTTGCGACGTCGACGTACGGCTGCCGCTGCAACCCCGCCGCATCCATGGCGCTTTGCAGCTCCGGCGGCAGGAGTTCGATCCGACCGCTTCGGGTGCGGGCCAGTCCGGCGGGATCCGTATCATCAAAGAAGAGATCCGCCCACCCCCCGCGGCTGATCAGATCCTCCCAGAACTCATCAAAGTTGCTGTGCTCGGGGAGCCACCAGCCGCGCTCTTCCATCTGCCGATGATGCCGCCGCTCGAATTCGTCGCCCAACGTCATACCGTGTCGTGAGGAGAAGAGACCCTGCGCACGGGCCTTGAGCAGCGTTTGGAAATCGTCGTACGGGAGACTCTGAGCGACACTGCCCCCCAAACGCTGCGCGATCGCGAGCACCGCGTCCCCGGTGTGCGTCCCGCCCTCATGTGGCTCCACCATCGGCCGTGCCAGTCCCCAGGTGGGATAGGGATACGAGGGCGGCGTCGGCGCGTCTTGCCAGCGCTCGTAGGAAACCAGATCGGGCAAGACCAAGTCGGCGTGACGCGTCGTCTCGTCGAGGAATGGCGAGAAGCTGACCACGAACGGAATCTTCTCGAGCGCGTCACGCCAGAGTTCGGGACGCGCGGATGAAGCGAGGGGATTGGCGTAATAGAGGAACAAGGTGTCCACCGCCTCGCTGGCGCCTCTGGCCACGGCTTCGGCAAAGCGCATCGAGCGATCACCCGCTCCAAACGGCGGTGCCGGCGCGCCCAGCGGCTCAAGCCCCAGGCCCGCGCGAGCCGTTTGGTCCGTCACCGGCGGTACCAGTGGCTCGAGTCGGGGGCTCTCCCCAAACAGCACGCCTCCCGGACGATTGATGCTCCCCATCAATGCGTTGAGGCTATGCACGGCCATGCCGGCGAGCAGCCCTTCCGGGGCGAACATCACATCCGTTCCGCACAGGGCAACCGGCGGGTTGGCTTCGGCGAAAGCTCTGGCAAGGGACGTGATGCGCTCGACAGGGACGCCGGTGATCGCCGAAACCTCCTCGGTTCGGAAATTGCGGTTCACCAGTGAGCGATATCCCTCCTGGGGCTGCCCGCTCGCATCGGTGAAGTCCTCGAACCCGGATACGTGCTCCGCGACAAACTCGGCGTTGAACAGTTGGTCGCGAATGAGCACGTAGGCGACGCCAAGGGCGAGCGCGGCGTGCGTGCCCGGCCGAATTCCTACCCACTCCTGCGAGCGCGATGCCGTTCGCGAGAAGCGCGTGTCCACCTGAATGAATCGTGGTCGCCGCTCGTCTTCGCCGTCGGGGCCGGCGAAGGCCGCAAAAGCCTGAAGCGGGGACCACCACGACTCGAACAAGGGGACGCCGAACGAGAGAACCAACTCGGCCCGTTCGAGGTCGTAACTCGGCCGACGCCGCCAACCATGCATGAGTGCCATGATCGCGTCCGTCCCGTCGTCGTACTCGTCGGCCACGTCATTGGGGGAGCCGTACGAACGAAGGAATTGACTCCACAAGTCACGCATCGTGCCCGCACAGTAGCCGGCAAGCAGCGCCAGTGCCTCCGGCCGTCCGGCCTCCCGTAGGTCATTCAGATGCTGACTGATCAACTCGACGGCTCCGTCGGATGACACCTGCCGCCACTCTCCGGCGCCGCGGGGTCCGACGCGCACCAGTGGCGAAGCGAGGCGCTCCGGATGGTAGAGCATTTGCACCCCGGCAACGCCTCGCGGACAGACTCCCCCCCGGCTCATTGGGTGCAGTGGGTTCCCGGTAATCCTCACGAGATGTCCGTCCACCACCCGCCCCCTGATGCCGCACCGCGCCGGGCAAACAAGGCACGCCGAGGTGACGTTGTTCTCAATCCCCGGAGCCCACCCGACGTCCGCGGCCGCATCGCTTGTCCAGAAGACGTCTGATGCCTCCTGGAACCCGTACGCGGTTGCGGCAGCGCCCATGGTCCACAGGAACTCGCGTCGGGTTGGCTTCATCCTTGCTCCCTCCCTGCTACCGATGGCACGCGTTGCAGTCGAGCGTCTGCCCCTGCTCGCGGTGGCAGTCCATGCAGAAATCCATCGTGATCCGCACCAATGCTCGGTCTGGCGGACGCTCGGTTTCATCAATGGGGCCGTGGCAGTTCTGACACTCGAGCTCGCCGATGCCGGCGTGGCGGCGGTGCGTGTAAAACACGTGGGTGGGAAGGCGAAAGAGCTTGTTGAATTGCAGCGGCGACCCCTCCGTGAGGAGCTCGGTCACGCGCGCAGCTTCCTCAGAGGTTCCCTGTGGTACCTGGTGACATATTGAACACGTTTCGGCGCCCGGCAGACCGGCATGAGCGCCGGTGCGGACGTATTTGTGGCAGAACTCGCAATTGAGCCCGAGATCCTGTGTGTGTTTTAGGTGATTGAAAGCGATCGGCTGCGGCACCGCGGACCTGCTCCGCGCCACGAACGGCACGAGCACCGCCGCCAGCACCAGTACTACCAGGACCGAGTGACGCCCCCGCCAGTGGAACGCTCCCCGACGCCCAAGCCCACGAACTACCGCCCTCCGCAATGCGAACCAGCTTCTCAGCATTTGGCTATTTCACGTCTCCGAGCTGCCTTCGCTCTCCGGATCGTTGGGCCATCTTTGGGAGGCGACTCCACCGACCGAATCCCCACTGCGTCACGCACCTGGTTATGCTCATGCGCGCCAGCCGGTTCGCGAAGGCGCGCTCGGAGTTACGTGCATTTGGCGTTTTCGATAGCGGGCGCCGCAGCCAGCGGTCGCCCGAAGTTCCTACGAAGGCGGTGACCATCGAGTCGACTTCGAGGCCGATCATCAACTCACAACCGCCCCAGCGCGACGGCCGGCCTTGCGCCGGCCGCCGCGGATGCTTCCCCCTGCTCGACGCCTGTCACCTGTCGTGCTACTGTCCCAGCTCCCGGATGTATGCCACCAGAGACTGAATCTCCTCGGCCGAAAGCTGCTGGCCGAACGCCGGCATGGAACCCGTGCCCTCTGAAATCGCCTGGACGAGCTCGTCGTCCGTCTTTGACGCCTGATACTCCGTGTCCGCGAAGTTCGTCGGTTTGGGATCGAAGGCGGCCGCCGCCATACCATCGCCCTTCCCCTCAACGCCATGGCACATGGCGCACATGTTGGCGAACATGTCCGGGCTCGGGCCGTTCGGAACGAGCGCGGTCGTTATCGATTCCCCCTGATGGGCCGCCTGCCCCTGTGCCGTGAGGTTTGCGGCCGTCGCGAAGCCTGCCGTGCCGATGAGGCCGGCCGCCAGCAGGGTCTGAGCAACTCGTTTCATCGTCGCCCCTCCCAGTGACTAAGGGTGACATGAGCATTCAGTCCGCCGTTATCGGACTCGATTCTCGCTCGGCGACTGCCGCAAGGCCGAACGCCGGGAGAACGCACCGTCAGGGAATGCAATTGGTGTACCATGTCAAGGAATGGTGCATAAACCCTTATGGGAAAGGTTGTTACGGAGAATGGCGGTTGCGGGAGCGAGCTGGCGTCGGGGCAAATAACCCAGTAGTTTTGGGGGAAATGACCAATTGGGCAGCGGATGTTTCCGGCTCTGCAATGGCAACTCCAGGCGGAACAATGAGTTACGCTGAGGTACCGTTCTTGCTCCTTCTGGGCGATCGGCCCGGGACGGGCAACGCATGGGGCGACGCGGTGGCCACGAACGGAGGTCGCTTCCCGTTCCCGGCTACAGAAGGTGAGGACCGCGACCTTCGATCCGGAGGCTCGATACCCGTGGGCAAGAAGATCCTGGTGGTGGATGACAACCGCCTGGTACTGGTTGGAGTCGCCGCCGTATTGGAGGCCGAGGGGTTTCGTGTCTGGACGACGGACTCGCCTGTGGAGGCCGTCGAGCTGGCCGGGCAGGTGCGGCCTGACGTGGTGGTCACGGACATGCGGATGCCCAGTATGGACGGCATTTCGCTGCTGGAACGCCTGAAAGATGTGACCCCAGAGAAGCCGCAGATGCTGATCTACAGCGCCACGATGCCCCCCGCAGCGGATCGAGTCAGGGATCGGATGCCCGGGGTAACGTGGGTGTCGAAAACCGCCGACCACCAGGCGTTGCTCGACGTCCTCGAGGCTCCCTAAGAAGTGTTCCTGTCACCGAGAACGGCGCTGGGAGCTGCGTGGCGCGCCACCCCCCTCCGCAGTGGATTGGGCCGGCGGATTCTGCTGTGGTTTCTCATTCTGTCGTTGGTGCCGTTGCTTGTGTCCAACTTGGTCGGCTACCTCGTGACGCGCGAGATCATTGAGGGTCAGGTGCGTCAGTACCTGACTGCCCTGACTGAAGTCGAGGCTCAGCATGTGGCGATCGAGGTGGAGCGCCACCAACTCTATCTCGATGCCCTGGTCGCCGGAAACAGCTTCTTGCCACACAGCATCAAAGCCGTAGCGCCGCCCGATCGCTCGGGCCGCCAGCAGGCCCCTGTCGTCGCAGCGCTCCACGAGCACCTCGACCAGAAACTGGCGGAACTCCAACCGCTAACGGAACTCTTGGTCCTCGACACCAATGGCCAGGTGATCGCGGCAACGCGCCATGATCGCCTTGGTGCGGACTGGTCGAGGCAAGACGTATTCCGGGTCGGCCGGGGCGCACGGTTCTTCGCCGAGGAATGGGAAACGCAACAGGGCCGTGTGGAGCCGGTTTACCGGCTGGCCACCCCGATCGTCGACGAGGAGGACGAGGTGGTCGGCGTGTTGGTCGGCGCGGTCGGCTTCGGCCGGCTGCACGACTTCCTGCGCATCTCCCCGCATCTTGCCGGAGATGTCCACTCTTACATCGTGGACAGCAGGGGGCGCCCGCTCCTAGTATCTCATGTGCACGAGCCTATCGACTACGGCGAGCGGCTCCGCTCGCCTCTTACGGACCGGCCGCCTGGTTCCGTTGCCCAGTACCTCAACTACGAGGGTGTCGAAGTTCTGGGTACGTCGGTAGCCATCCCCGGGATACCGTGGCGCTACATCGCCGAGGTTTCGGTGACCAGTGCGTTCGGCCAATTGCGAACCCTTGCCCTCCTTGCGGCAGTACTCGAGGCTGGTTTCGCTCTGTTGTTGGTGGCGGCGGTGTGGATCGTGGCGCGGTCGATCGTCGCGCCACTCAGGCGTCTGGTCGCTGCGGCGGAGCGTATTAGAGGCGGTGCCCTGGGGGTTGAAGTCAAGATCGACAGGCAGGACGAGCTGGGTGACTTGGGTCGCACGTTCAACCAGATGTCCGGTGAACTTCAGATCTCAGCCGCGCAAATCCAAGAACTGCACGATCAGGAGATGCGTCGAGCGGCACAGCTGGCCTCTGCAGGTGAGCTGGCATCCGGCATTGCCCACGAGATCAAGAATCCGTTGGTGGGGGTGTCGAGCGGTGTGGATCTACTCGAGGGGAAGCTGCGTGACGATCCGAAGGCGGCGACGGTCCTGAGCCAGATTCGGGAGCAGCTGAGGCGCATGGAATCAGCGATCCGGGATCTGTTGAGTTACGCTCGACCCAAGGAGCCCCGTCTCATCTGGACCGCTCCGCAACAGTTGGTGGACAGAGTCGTGGCATTGGTCCGTCCACAGGCCGAAGCGGCCGGAGTACGGATCCAGAAGCGAGCGGGGGCCGACGCCCGACAGATCCACATCGACCCTGAGCTCATGACCCAGGCGCTGGTAAACCTGGCTCTGAACGGTATTCAGGCGCTCGGGCCCGGTGGGATAGTGGGGATATCCACTGACTGCGTGAACGGTGAGGTCCGCATCTCGGTGTCGGATACGGGAGCCGGTATCCCCGAAGACCGACTCGACGAGATTTTCCGGCCTTTCTTCACGACGAAGCACCAGGGCACGGGGCTGGGTTTGGCCATCACACGAGGAATCGTGGAGCGACATGGTGGCCGGCTCGAAGTCGAGAGCGAGGAGGGCCGAGGATCTCAGTTCACGCTCGTGTTCACGGATACGGACAACGAGCCCAACGCCGGATGACCACGCGACCGTTGATCGCCGTCGTTGACGATGAGCCACTCATCCGCACGTGGCTTGCCGAGCATCTGGGAGCCGCCGGCTATGCGGTGGAAACCGCCGCAAGTGGCAGAGAGGCGCAGCGCCTGGTGCTGGACAAGGGTCCGGCGCTGATTTTGCTCGACCTTCGATTGCCGGATGCGGACGGTCTCGGGCTCCTCGAGCAATTTCGCGAGATCGATCGAGAGGTTGTGGTCATGATCATGACGGCGTATGGCGAGATCGAAACAGCCGTCAAGGCGGTCAAGGCGGGCGCCTATCATTTCCTTCAAAAGCCCCTCGATCTGGACGACCTGCTCATCACCATCGAGAAGGGACTCGAGGCCAGGCGTCTCCGCAAGCAGGTCGCCGTTCTGCGTGAGCAGCACCGTTGGCAGTTTGCAAGCGTCGAGCTGGTCGGGCGCTCGCAAGCGATGCAGGAGATCGCGCAGATGGCGGAGAAGGTCGGCCGCACCGAATCCGCCACGGTTCTCCTGCAGGGGGAGAGCGGGACCGGCAAAGACGTGGTCGCGAGGGCGATCCACGCTCGGAGCGCTCGCAGCGATCACCCGTTCCTTGAAATCAACTGCACTGCTTTGCCGGAGCATCTTGTCGAGTCGGAGCTCTTCGGGCACGAGCGCGGTGCCTTTACGGATGCCCGTGAACGGAAGAAGGGACTCGCCGAACTAGCGGACGGCGGTACGCTGTTTCTGGATGAGATTGGCCACGCCCCGGCAGGCACACAAGCCAAATTGCTCCGATTCCTCGAGGATTCCAAATTCAGGCGCGTCGGCGGAACCAACGATGTCAACGTAGACGTACGCGTCATCGCAGCCACCAACAGGGATCTCACGAGTGCGGTGGAGGAGGGTGCGTTCAGGAGCGATCTCTACTACCGGCTAAAAGTCGTCCCCATGTACATTCCGCCGCTTCGCGAGCGCTTGGAGGACATCGAGCCTCTCGCGCTCTATTTCGTCGAGCGGCTCGCCCGTGATCTCAAGCGGGATCCTGCTTCGCTGCCGAAGTCCACCCTGCGAATCCTCGAAGCGTACCCTTGGCCGGGCAACGTGCGCGAGTTGCGCAACGTTCTGGAGCGGGCGCTCATTCTCGAGGATACGAACGAAATCCGCCCCGAGCATTTGCCTGTGGAGATCCGAGCAGGGAGCCAGGGCGGGGGATCAGACGGTAACGTCGTACAGTTGCCACCCGATGGCCTTCCGCTGCTGGCCGTGGAGCGTGACCTTATCCAACAGGCGCTCGGCCGGGCGGGTGGAAACATAACTCGGGCAGCGAAGCTACTTGCGCTCAGTCGCGATACCCTGCGGTATCGGATCGAGAAGTACGGTCTCCGCCCGGCCGGACGATCATCGGCGGTCGAAGATTCAAAGGATCCGTCGGAACTACCGTAGCGACCAAGATGCGAGTGCTGTCCGGCGTTGAAGACTCGCCGGATAGTTTCGGCAATGTGTCGTGGTTCTGCCCTCTTTTGACAGCCGAGGTACGATGATGAGCAAGCTCTTGACGTGCCACAGCTCTCGAAGTCGTTGCGTTCGGCTCGGGCTCTTGCTCGCTGCAGTATGGCTGGTGGGCTGTGGCGAAGTGTCGCCGCGGTCTGAAACCACCCGGGAAGCTGCACAACGCTCATCGCCGTTCTCCGACGAGCTCCTGTTAGCTTCGGCAAAGATAGCCCTTCCACCCGCCGGTGTGGGCCCGGAAGATCTCCCGGCCCCCAATTCTCAGGGCGCCCTTTATCTTGGGAAGTACTGCACTGCCTGTCACGAGCTACCGAGTCCGTATACACACTCCAGTACAGACTGGCCGCCGATCATCCGCCGGATGTGGTTGCGGATGGATCGTGTCGAGCCAACCTACGAGATTCCCATGCCCACGTCCGCCGAGCGGGTTGTGATGGCTCGCTACTTGGCCGACAACGCGTTGAAGGTGAGCGGCGCCGTCCTTCCAGCGGCACCGGGACGTGACGCCTTCACCAGCACCTGCGGCCGCTGCCACGAGTTGCCTGATCCAAAACAGCATCCTCCACAGGACTGGGCGGGGGTCGTCCGACGAATGGCGGAGCACATGGAAAGCATACTCGGGGATACGCTCGCTCGACGCGAGATACAGAGGATTGTGTCGTACCTCGAGACAGTGTCAGCGCCCTAGCCTTTGGGTGGCCAGCTTCTGGACCGAGAAGCTACAGATACCGCTGAAACCACATCATCCCTACCAGGGTGATGCCCACTAGTAGCCCAACGATCGGTTTGCGCGAGTGATCGTATGCCTCGGGCAACAGCTCGACGAACACCATGAAGACCATCGCGCCGGCGGCGAAACCCATCGCGTAGGGGAGGGTCGGGGCGAAGGCCTCGACAAAGAGGAACGCGGGCACAGCCATCAGCGGTTGGGGAAGTGAGGAAAAAATACTCCACCCGGCGCACGCCGCGACACTTGCGCCGCGCGGACGCAACACGGCGCTGATGGCCAGGCCTTCGGGAATGTTGTGCACCGCAATGGCTGCCGTGATCAAGACGGCCAGGCTCCTCTCCCCGGCGAAGGCCGCGCCCACGGCGATCCCTTCGGCCACCGAGTGAATCGTCATGACCAGAACCATGAGCAACGTGCGCCGCGCCCACAGACCCGTCGCGGACCCGAACGGGAAATCCCGGTGCGCCAGGTAACGTTGCGTCAGTAGGATGAACACCACCCCGAGATTCGCCCCGACCACCGCCTGGTAAATCCCGTGCTCCGAGCCCTCGATCAACAGACCGAAACTGGCGCCCAACATTAGGCCCGATGCGATGCCATTGGCATGTGCAACGGCCCGAGCTGACACCGTCCGCACGAACGTGAACGGCACGGCCCCGCCACCGGTGGCCAAAGCAGTGAACAGTCCAAAGAAAAAGACGATCAGCACCGGATGCAGGGTCACCGCTCCCTCCCCACCCATCTGCTCATGGAACCACCAGACCGTTCAGGAGGACCACAACGCCGATGGCGACGCTCGTCACGAGGGCGATGCTAGTCTGTCCCGCCTGCCGGTAGGCCTCGGGCAATGGATCGACCATGACGAGATACACCAGGGTACCGGCCGCGAATCCCAACGCCCACGGAAGAAGTCCGGGGGCTGTGGGAACGACGGCAAACGTGAGGACGGCGAGGAGAACCTGTGGGATGTTCGCAGCGACGGATTCAGCGGCTCCGACCAGCAACTGGTGTCGCCGGCGCAGGGCCTCGCACAGCGCCGTGCCTTCCGGAATGTTGTGCACGGCCATGGCGAGCGCCATGAAGATGCCGAACGTGAAATTGACTGCCATGGCGGCTCCGATGGCGATGCCCTCCGGCGCCGCGTGGAGTGCATTGCGGCGGAAGACCTTTGACGCGTGTTCAGTGCTCGATTGGGCCGAATCGATCAGCTCGATGTCTTCCGTGTCCGACAGCGCATGGGCCACATGAATGAACCCGATACCGAGGAGGGCGCCAGCCGCCCCGGCGAGGACCGCCCGGTCCAAACCAGCGACGGTGAGTGTGTAGGCCGCGCCCAGCATGAGCCCGGCCGCCAGGGCGTTGGCCCAGCCGACCCACCGAAGGGCAAACAGCCGTTGACTGATCAGCGGAAGGATCCCCAGCGCTGCCGAGGCGGCTGCAATGCTCGAATACAGGATGACTGCACCCACGGGTGTCCTACTGTCCGCGGACGTCGGTGCTGGAAGGCATGGGTCAATATGACCTTGACGTGGACGTGCTGAAAGCGGTGGAGTGACTACGATGGAGCGAGAAGGGTGTCGTACGTCCGGGCGAAGTGGCCGAGGCCTTCATCGGTGTACGCATGAACGGTTGACCGTAGTCCTGAATGCGAGAATCATTCTCAGATCGCCGTGCGGTGGAAGAACGATCCTCCACTTTTCTTGACCGCCGTTCCCGGCGACCGTACCCTTTGGTCTGGATCGACTCCTCCCGAACGGTAGTCTTTGGCATATGTCGTCCCTCCTCGATAGGCTCCACAAAGCGTTGGAGCCGGACTACGTCGTGGAGCGGGAGCTGGCGCGGGGGGGCATGGGCGTCGTCTTCCTGGGCCGCGATGTGGAGTTGGATCGGCCGGTGGCGATCAAGGTCCTTCCCCCCGAACTTGCCACGGTGACCGCGGCTCAGCGGCTTCGCCGCGAAGCGCACCTTCTCGCCAATCTGAGTCACTCCCACATCGTTCCCGTTCACAAAGCCGGCGAAGCGGACGGATTGTTCTACTACGTCATGGATTACGTCGACGGTGAGACGCTCGAGGAACGCTTGTCGACAGGGCCACTGCCGCGCAAACAAGTCCTCAAGCTCGGCCGGGATGTGCTAGATGCTCTGGAGGCGATGCACGAGCGGAATATCGTCCATCGCGACATCAAACCGGGGAACCTGTTCCTTGTGGGCGATCGCACTCTCGTCGCGGACTTTGGGATTGCCAAGCCGGGCGGCGAGTCGGACGACACCGTTACCGATGAGGGTTCAACAATAGGGACGCCCGGTTACATGGCTCCGGAGCAAATGGAAGGTCAGGAAGCGTCTCCGGTCACCGATATGTACGCCGTGGGAATGGTTCTCTTCGAGGCGCTCACCGGCAGAAGGTGGAGTCGGATGAAACCCGATTGGTCCGGGTTTCCTCGAGGTCTTATTGGTCCGGGTATTGGCCGAGTGATCCGGCGTGCGCTGGCCGTTGATCCCGAGGATCGATGGCCCGACGCCAGAATCTTCCGACACCGACTTTGGAGGATTCGTCTCTACGAGTATTGGCTGAGAGCGGTGGGACTTACCGTTGGCGGGATGGCCTTCGGTGCCCTTGTGATGGCGCTGTTGCGCCCGCCGGGGGCCGGAGGAGGGGCACCCGGCGGACTCACCGTTCGTGTCGCGGCGTTTCAGCAGTCGGGAGGCGCCGAGGACCGGCCCCGGCTCGCCGATTCGGTGACGGCAAGCCTCAAGCGCAACCTCTCAGGGAGTCCTGACTTCCGCGTCTTGGGCCCCGACGAAAGCGGCGCGACCGGTCCAACCGTTTTGCTCCGTGGCGCCGCGATCGTGGCCGGAAAGCATCTCACCCTCGAAGTCCGTTCTGAAGGATTGTTGGGCTTGCGTCGCCCGGTGCACGCCAGGGTAGAGGGGGAATTGGCACATTGGGAGGCGCTGACCGACACCCTCGCGTACGAGACACTGAGCGATCTTTGGGGGGAAAGCAGCCCGCTGCGTCGCTGGCTTCCCAGAGCGGCGCTTCCTGGAACGACGCGAGGATTCACTGCGTGGCTCGCGGCAGAGCAGTTATTCAATGAGGCCCGCTGGGAGGAAGCGGACGACGCCTACCGTGCCGCCGTTGAGATCGACTCCACGTGCTGGCTGTGCTCCTGGCGAATCACCGAGGTGGAGCGTCAGCTGTCAAAGCCGCTGCCGGCCCAAGTGCACGTGCGAAGGGCATTCGAACAAATCGGTCGCTTCCCCGAACACTATCGGCCTCTGATCGTTTTGCGGACGCTACCGGTGAGTGCCCGACTCGACACGCTGAACGCCGCGACCGCCAACTGGCGTGACTTCTATTACCCCTGGTTTCTCAAGGGCGACGAGCTGTTTCATCGCGGGCCCCTCTTCGGTCGGCTCCGGCGGGAGTCAGCGGCGGCTTTCCTCGAAGCGGCGCGACTGCGGCCGGAGTTCGCGTCCACGTGGGAACACCTCGCGTGGGTTCGCATCGCCGAGGGGGACGCGGAGGGGGCGCAGCGAGCCTTGGACAGCCTCACCAGCAGGCCGCACCCGGGGGATTACACGGCGTTTATCCAGCTGGCCTTCCAGTATCGGTTCGAGTCCCCAGAGGTGGCGAGCGGTGTCGCCAAAACCGTTCTGCAAGACGCTCGGGTGATGGCCATGAGGAATCTGGTCTCCGGACCGCGCCTTATGCCCACCTTCGAAGCGTTCGATGGGGCGATCGGTCTTGGGGGTCTGTTCACGGAGATACCCGGCCGACCGGATCTCGCCCTGTCGGGTCTCCTGGCACAGCTCTTTGGCCACTTCGCCATGGGCGAAGTGCGATTCGCCCGCGATCGGGCGCGGGAAATTGGTCGGGAATTCCCCGAGGCGGATTGGCTTCCGCTGTTTGCCGCCCAACTCGACGCAGGCCTCTATCTGTTCGACTCCCCGCAAGGGAACGCAGATCCTCGAGAGGTCTTGAACGCCCTGCGGCGTTATGCGGCTCGGGGTACGGGGCCGGCTGCGCAGCAGCGCCGCGCCGCATGGATCGCCGCCCTGCTGGCGTCGCGGGTGGGGGACGAGCCGGCGGCCCGAGCCTTCCGGGATCGAGTGGCGTCCGACTCGGTAGCTCGGCCGCTGACGATCGTTCTCCAGGCCGACTCGCTGGCGGGGCAGGGCGAGTTCGACCGTGCCTTGGCCCTGGCTGACAGCCTGCGGCAGTGGGAGGCTGCGGAGAGTGCTCCGGGACCGTTCTTTCGAACGGTGTCTCACCTGCTCCGGGCGCGGTGGTACGAGGACACGGGCAACCTCGAAGCAGCGCGGCGCGAGCTGCGTTGGCACGAGAGCTGGGATGGAGGTGCTCCCACTGACGCGCCGGCCGTCCAAGAGGTGGACTGGGCCTTTGGGACCATCGCGAGATGGCGCAGGGCTCGGTTGCTCGACCGGATCGGCGAGACCGGCGTGGAGGCGTGCGCGACCTACGGTGCCGTCGCGCGATTGTGGGCTCGGGGCGACGGGGTATACGCCGTGCGTGCTGATGCGGCCCGCCGGCGGTTCGCGGCGCTCGACTGCGCGTCCGTCGAGCCGTGACACCGCAACGTGATCACGCGGATCATGACGCGCAAACCCCGGTGGTAGACCTCTCGTCTACGACGCCGTCGGGTCTTCCCCCCACCGGCTGTGAGGTTCTAACGTTCAACTCCTCCCGGATTCGTCACTTGACGTTTTCTTGCGTCTCCGAGGCGACACTGAGAGTGGACCCCGGAGGTTGCCATGAGTGCAATAGGCGTGCGGCCACTCATGTCCCATCGCAAAGCGAGGCTTGAGCGGACGCCACCCCCCGGTCTTGCACGTCTCCAAAACGGGGGCGAAGTGCGTTGATCGAATGTCGCACGTTGGGTTCTCTAGAGATCACGGTGAACGGCGGTGAGGCTCCCGCAGAGCTCCGCCTCCGCAAGAATGTGGCTCTCCTCATTTACTTGGCTCGTTCCCCCAAGCGGACGCGCACCCGAGATCACCTCATCGGCTTGTTTTGGGCCGACAAGCCGCAGTCTGCCGCCCGCCAATCCCTGCGGGAAGCCCTACGAGCCCTGCGCCGCTCAGTCGAGGATGTGGGGCTGGAGACCGACACGACCACGGTGCGTTTGGGCGCCGATGCTGTGACGCTGGATACCGATGAGTTGGATCGTTTTATGGCTGACGAGGACTGGGCCGCCGCGGTGGAGCTGATCGGCGGTGAGTTGCTCGAGGGGTTCAGTATCGCGGGGGCGTCGGCGTTCGAGGACTGGCTTGGTACCGAGCGTCTCGCGCGACGACACCAGTCGGTGGATGTTCTCGCCCGCAGGATGGAGCAGCTCCTGACGGCGGGCGACGTGGGAGCGGCCACAGCGCTCGCGCATCGCGCAATTGTGCTCGATCCCGGATCGGACAAAGCGACACAATCGGCGATGGTCTGTCTCGCGCTCTCCGGCGACCGGACCGCTGCACTCGCACAGTACGACGCGTTGAAGAAACAGTTGGAGGAAATCGGCCTCGCCCCGGCACAGGACACGGTGGATCTCAGGGAGCGCGTTCAACGGGAGCGGCGCTGGCAGCTCCCGGCTAGGGCGGTGGAAGCACGCGGGCGGGGTGCCGAATCCCGCCGTGCCCCCCTCGTTGGGAGGGAGACCGAGTTGGCGCGCCTCCTCGAAACTTGGGAGAACTGCAAGGCCAGTGGCCGGTCCGGCGTGGTGATCGTCGAAGGCGATCCTGGGACGGGAAAGACTCGGCTGGCGGACGAAGTGCTCGCGAGGGCTAGGCTGGATGGGGCGGCGTGCTCGGCCATTCGGGCTGTGCCGACAGACGAGAATGAGCCCCTGAGCGGTTTGGTGAGCCTGGCTCGGGGCGGCCTCGCTTCTGCGGCTGGGGCGGCTGCGGCGGATCCCGCCGCGATCGCGGTGCTGGCGGCCCACGCGCCGGAATGGGCCGAGCGTTTCCGGGGCGTCCGACCGGATACAGCGGCCGAAAACGTCGGCAAGGCGCTGCGGCTGGTACTGCAGGCAATCGTGGATGAAGAGGCGGTCTTCCTCATGGTCGACGACGCTCAGTGGCTCGACCGAGAATCGCTTCTCGGCATTCAAGCCGCGCTGCGTGATCTGGCGAACTCGCGGCTGTTTGTTTTCCTCAATGCGGCCACCCATCACCAGCGCGCTGAGATCGACGACCTGAAGAGCCACATTGGACGGGATACCAACGGAGCCTCGGTCCACCTCGGGCCGCTGTCGGCTCACTCCGTGCGTGCTCTGGCTGCCTGGGCCGTCGATGAATATGACGACGAGCAGTTCGATCGCCTGGGGCGCCGCATCCTGGCGGATTCCGCCGGGCTTCCGTTGCTGGCCGTAGAACTCCTGCATGCCGTGGCCTTGGGGTTCGAGCTGGCTGAGTCGGCGGAGGCGTGGCCGGCGCCGTTCCGCACCCTCGACCATACCTTACCGGTCGACCTGCCGGATGCGGTGGTTGGCGCGATTCGAGTCGGCTTTCGCCGTCTGAGCGGCAACGCCCAGCAAGTGCTCATCGCCGGAGCGGTGCTTGGGGAGCGTGCCTCTGTGCGAGAGCTGGAGGTGGGTGCCGGCATCGGGGGCCGAGACCTCGCGGCGGCCCTGGACGAGTTGGAGTGGGAGCGGTGGTTGGTTGCCGACCCCCGCGGCTACTCGTTCGTCGCGAAGATCGTTCGGGAGGTGGTTGCCCAAGACATGGTGACACCGGGTCAGCGACTGCGCATCGCCAATGCTGTCGCATCCGGCCGAGGAGAAGGCCCCGTATGACGGGCCCGGCGAGTGTGACCCAGGGGACTGCGCGACCGGAATTCCTGCGCTAGATTACCGGACGTTCTTTCCTGCCGCAGCGGGCTCGGCGGCGAGCTTGCTGCCTCCGCCCAGCATATACAGGCCGTAAGGCAATCCGACTGGCTGAGGTTCGCGGCGCGTACGGGCCGGCAAGGCGCCGGTCACGGCAGCTCAAAACTCGTCTTGTGTTCTCCTTAACAGTAGCCACCGGACGCGGGGGAGCGGGTGGCCGTATTCCCGCACAACTCGGCGGCTGATCGGGGGTCTGGGGGACGAGACCAGGCGAGGGAGTCCTGAATTTGGTGAGCAACGAAGACTGTCTGGGAGTACTCGATGTCGTCGGCAACGGGGTCGGATTCATCCGGCGTCGTGAGGAGAGCTTTGCTCCCGGGAAGCGGGACGTGTACGTCGGCCCGAAGTTGGTGCGCAAGTATGGACTTCGGACGGGAGACGAGCTTGCCGGGTCGGTGGGGAAGCCGGCCAAGGCAGGCAAGAGCCCGCCGCTCACACGTCTCCAGCTGGTGAACGGTCGGCCGCCCGAGTCCTTGGGTCATCGGCCCAAATTCCATGACCTCGGCGCCCTGCACCCCCAGGAGCAATTGGTGCTCGAGTGCGACCGCACCGTGCGAGGCCAACCGGACTTGACCAATCGTGTGATCGACCTGCTCTGCCCGTTTGGCAAGGGACAGCGGGCGCTCATCGTGGCTCCTTCCAAAGCGGGAAAGACGATGGTGCTCCAGTCCGTGGCGCAAGGGGTTGTGGAGAACAATCCGCAGTGCACGCTCTTCATCCTGTTGGTCGATGAGCGCCCGGAGGAAGTCACCGAGATGGAAATGTGCGGGTTCGGCGAGGTGGTAGCGTCCAGCTTCGACTTCCCGGCGTCACGACATGTCGCCACCGCTGAGATCACGCTGGAGCGAGCAAGGCGACGGGTCGAGTTGGGGGAAGACGTGGTGATCATCCTTGATTCCATCACCCGCCTTGCCAGAGCCTATAATAGCGTCGAGCAAGGCAGCGGGCGCACGCTCTCCGGTGGTCTCGATGCGACTTCGATGGAGAAGCCGAAGCGATTCTTGGGCAGTGCGCGAAACATCGACGAAGCCAAGGGTGGGGGATCGCTCACCATCATCGCCACGGCTCTCGTCGATACCGGTTCGCGAATGGATCAGGTGATCTTCGAGGAGTTCAAAGGGACTGGAAACAGCGAGCTGGTTCTCAACCGCGAACTTGCTGAGCGGCGTATTTATCCAGCCATTGATCTGCCGGCGAGCGCCACCCGGCGTGAAGAGCTTCTCCTCTCCGAGTCCGCGCTTGACGTGTCCCGGTCGCTGCGTCAGGGCCTGGCCGACGCTGCGCCGATCGAAGGCATGACGTGGTTGCTCGCGCATCTCAGGGAGACGCGCTCCAATACCGAGCTCATCAATGTCAGCGCGTCGGGTGACGGTCGGCGAGCCTCTTGAGCGTTCCGGCGTAACGCAGCAAGCATCTCCCCGTTCGGCACGGTCGTCCACCTGGAGGCGCGAAGGGCAGGCGCCTCCCCATCTCCCCCGCCCATGCGTCACGCGCAAACGCTTGCTACTCTTCCTGGGTGGTGTTCCCTTAGATTGAGCAATTCCCTCTAGCTGAGAGCGCGTCATGCCCGAGAAGAAGCGAAAGCCCTCCGACGGGCCCGATCAGGGCTCCGTTCGGCCTGAGGAGCAGCGGGCGCCGCGAGAGGTTCACATGGAGCGAGGGCCCTACGGCTCCGATTCACTCCACGCTCCTCCGGTTCCAACGTTCAGAAGAGGCGACACCTCATCACGCGATCGGGATCGGCACGATCCCGGTACGGGTTCACCAGCGCTCCTGGGCGCCTCGGAGAGAATTGTCGGGGAGCTTCCGGTCGGCGTCTATGTAGCCAACCGCTGGGGTGAGGTCATGGATGCGAACCCGGCGTTTCTCGAAATGCTGGGGGTGTCGTCCGTGGGCGAGCTTGGTGGTCGCCCACTCGCCGAGTTTGGGGTTGGCGTTCCGGATGACTTCGGATGGCTCCTGCCAGAGGGAGACCTCACTGTGCGAGGTGGTGATGGGTCTCAGCGAACCGTGATCCACACCAAGATCTTGAAGGGTGAGGACCATACGAGCGGGTATTCGTTTGGGATCATCGTCGACGTCGACGCGCTCGGGGGTCATGGGAGGGATGGCGACGTTGTAGAATCGACCCGCCTTCATTCGTCGGGTGTTATGGGATTGGACGCGTTGACTGGGAGTATCGTTCACGACGTCAACAATCTCCTGGTAGCCATCATCGGCCATGCCAGGCTCGTTGGCACGGATGCGGGATTACATGGCCAGTCGCTGGCGATCGAACACGCCGCGCTCCGCGCCGCCGAGCTGACGAATCAACTCGTTGATTACGCTGAGAAGTCGAGCCTTGCGTTTCGGGAGCTTGATGTAAGCGAGCTTCTGACGGAAATGCGAGCACTCCTCGCAGGCTCAGTCTCCGCATCCACCGAGATCAATTTCATCCTGGAAGCAAGACTGCCTCGGGTCCGCGGCGACGCGAGTCAACTTCGCCAGGTGGCGATGAATCTCGTAACGAACGCCGCGGATGCGCTCGCCGACCGCCCCGGGTCGATCACGGTGAGAACGGGCCGCCTCGAGCCGGACGGGGGAGACGAAGCCCGCGTGTCGTCCGCGGTCTACCTCGAGGTGAGCGACACCGGGTCGGGCATGGACGAAGCGACTCTGGTCAAGATATTCGATCCGTTCTTTACGACGAAGCAGGCTGGTAGAGGGCTCGGCATGGCCATCGTAGTCGGCATCGTGCGTGGACACGGCGGGACGATAGCAGTGGACAGCTCGGTGGCCGGGACGACGGTTCGGATTTCGTTGCCCGGACTCGGACCTCGCGGCGAGATCGATAGTGGCCTGCATTGCCCGGCAGCGGTGGCCACTCGTGAAGCGGCCGCGGGGACGGTGCTCGTGGTGGATGATGATGAGGGTGTTCGCGTCGTCACCCGCATGATGATGGAGCAGGCGGGTTATCGCGTGCTCACCGCCAGGGACGGGCAGGAAGCTGTCGACATCTTTCAGGTGCACGGAGACGCCATCACTGTTGTGCTTCTCGATTTGAAAATCCCCAAGCTCGACTCCCGTGAGGTGTTCGAGATCGTGCACCGAGTCCGGCCTGACATCCCGGTCGTTCTCTCCAGTGGCTATCCGGAAGCAGAGGCACGCCGCCGTTTTGGGACGTCGGAGTTTGCGGCCTACGTGCCCAAACCCTACACGCAGAGATTGTTGCTGAAGCAAATCCAACAAGTGTCGGGAACGTAGATCCAGCTACGGGGAGGCGGTGCTCATGGTGTCGGCGCCGTGCATGGCTACGGTGCGAACGACGTCGCTCTGGGAGACCACACCGACAAGCTTGCTGTGGTCGACAACGAAGAGACGGTGCACTTCGAGGTACAGCATCTGTTGCGCCGCGTCCTTCACGGTCGCGTTTGGGCCAATGGTCTTGGGTTCCCGTGTCATGAGTTCCTCGACCATCGTGTCGAACACCGCTTCGCGCTCATCCTGGCCAGCACTCTCGGCGATGGCCTGGAGGACGTCACTGGTGGAAAGGACGCCGATGAGCCGTCCATCCCGGTCGAGAACCGGAAGCCCCATCACGTGAGCATCCACCAGCGTCGTGATGGCTTCCGCGACAGTGGCTCCTGGCCTCACGGTTTGAAGGCTCGTCTGCATGATCTCGGTGACATTCATGGTCTATCCTCGAGTTCGCCGACGCTCCGACGTGGCCCCCAGCCTTCAGTCATCCATTTCACTCACGTTGAGGTGATTCGGCCGTATCCGGTGCGACTGGCACCACCAGGAGCGACGTCGGGAGGCTGTTGAGCAACCCCTCGGTCGTGCTGCCGAGCAACAAGCGATCTACCCAACCCTTGCCGTGGGAACCGACCACGAGGAGGTCGGCCGCCCACGTCGCCACTTCCCCGGTGAGTGTTTCGACGATCTGACCGATGCGCAACACCTTCTCGACGTTTGGAAGGCGCAACTGTGGCCAGATGTCACGTTCCAATCGCTTCCTGGTGCGAGTCGCCATCTCATCGGCATCGAAGGGGATCGGGATCTCGGTTCCTAGGGGGAGCGGTTCCACCACGTGCGTGGTGCACAACTCTCCGTTGAACAGCTCGGTGAAATCCTGTGCGATCTCGAGGGTGCGCGTGGCGGCGAAGGACAAGTCGACGGCAGCGAGGATCCGCTTGATCTTGACGGACCCCGCTCCGGTAACGAGAAGCGGCACGTCGAGCTTGCGCACGACATGGTGGGCGGTGCTTCCGCCAAGCCACCTGGCGAGCGTGGCGTGGCGCTTGCCTCCGAGAACAATGAGGCCGGCACCGACCTCATGGGCGAAGGTCTCGAGCACCTTTTGAGGTCGACCGGTCCGGGTCACATGGCAGGAGGTGAGGTCCGCCGCCACGGTGTCCTCGAGCGCCGCGTGCACGGTCTGCCTGGTCAACTCCTCCAATTCTCGGCAAAGGACGGCGATATCGAGGGGGACCTCGGCGGCCGCGGCCGCGGCCCACGGGTCTGGCACGGCTGTGACGAGGTGGCACGAGGTCCCGGCCGCTTCCGCGATCTCAAGACCGAGCATGGCGGCCTTGGCGGATTCCTGAGAGTCATCGACGCCGACAACGACGGGCTTCCACGACATGGCAGGTTGAGTCCCCGTAGCTGTGCCAGCCCCCCCCGCGCCCGCCACCCGGGCGCACGCTGAAGGACCAGTCTGCCTCAAGAGGCGCGATGGGCCGGACAATGGCCTCCTCCGGCCCTCCCGGGCCGCGTGTTGGGCCTTGGGGGGTCCTACGGGTCCGGAAGAGGGACGGTTATTCCGACCAGGGTTTCAGGGCGTGCGCCCCATGTCCCGGCATCGGCCGGTCCGCTCCGAAGGGAGTATGCGGAGAGAAATGTGAGGGCTAGCTGAAGCCCACCTTAAGGAAGTCTCAATAAATGGGAGCAGAATGTATTTGCTGAACGCCGTGTCGCCTATTCGGGCCCTATTCGGCGGCGGGTGGTGTCGAGTCGTCTCCGGCATTCGGCGCATCGCCCGGGGTGTCATGGGAAAAACGGACCGGGTTCGGCTCCTCCCAATCGTCTCGCAGGGCTGGCAGGCCCAAAGATTGCTCGAAGGATGACATGGGAGGCTTGGTAACGGTCCCATCGGGGGGCGTGATGGGGAGTGGACGAAACATCACGGCAGCAAAACCGTTCAGGTGCCCGCTCTCGACGGCGAAGATCAGCACCGCGCAGAGGGTGATGCTGAAGAAGATGACGGCATACACAGTGCCCTGCACGGCGACGCCGTCCGGAAGCCCCCTCTGAACAGGGAGCGCGGCAAGCACGGCCGCCGCGAGACCCTTTGGGATGAGGGCTGTCATGAGCAGGGCGTCGCGTCGGGTCACGCTGCGGGGCACCAGCAGGCGCACCATCAGGGCGCGTCCCATCACCGCAACTAAAGCGGCCGTGAGCCCCACCGTGACGATCCGCCAGTCCGCAAAGCTGATCGAGATGCCGAGGAAAACGAAGAAGAACGTCTTGACCAAGAAGACGGCCTCGGCAAAGAAGGTTCGTTCCACGTCAGCGAAACCGACCAACCGGAAGCTTATGACCTTGCCCAGGATGCGTTCCGGGACGTTGGGCAAATTGGCGACGGCGATTCCGAAGGAGAGCGAAGCGATGGCGCCGCTATAGCCCCACAACTCGGTGACACCGTAGAGAATCAGCACATATGCCACGGTGGTGAACACCGTGTTGGGCAGCTGTCGGATCTTGTCCAGGATTGCCGACCAAACAAATGCGCCTACCGCTCCAATGAGTGCGGCGATCAGAAAGG
>JBDHFY010000011.1:0-37957 GCA_039590195.1 Gemmatimonadota bacterium
AGGTGGCCCTGTTTCTCCATCGTCAACTCACAGGGCCCGTTCGGGATCGCTGGTCGTCGTGGCATGAACAGTATCTTCCCGAGCTTCAGCAACTCCTTGGGGCCATGCGGCGAGGAGTGGCGGAAACGGCGTTGGCACAGAGTACCGTCGTGAGCAGCGTCATTGGTCCGTTCCTACCCGCAGAGCGGATGCGGGCTCCCCTCTCTCAGAAGGCAATGTGGGCTGTCGCGAGCACACCCGGCGTCACGGCAGTGCTCAATGGCATGCGCACGCCGGCGTACGTGGAGGATGCGGTGGCGATCATGGAGTGGCCGGCGCTCGAAGAAACGGAGGAAGTGTACAAAGCGGTAGGCGCAATCGAGGTCTCCTAGCCAGCATCAACGGCTACCAAGCACCATGTGACGATTAACTGACATGGTGAGTGGTGGGAACGCAGCTTATCAGTTTGAATTAGCTCTGCGTACCCTGTCCCAGTCCTAAGTTCCCGAATCAGCGATGGGTGCTCAGGCCGAACGGGCAACTTGCCAGTCGTTGTTGTGGTCGGAAACGGTATCTCCTGTATTGACATGCGAAGGGTAACATTGGCCGGTCAACAGAATCTCGACCCTCCCGGCTCACTTGAGCGTGTCGGAGTCTGGTCGCTGCATCGCAAGTCGTTAGAGCACAAGGAAAGCTGGTTGCTAAGGACATCCAAAGCAGTAAATTAACCGGCAGGAGGGATTGCCTATGGCAAAGAGCGCAAAGCCAATAGCACTGTCACTGTTCTCTGGTGTCGGAGGGATGGATTTCGGCGTGCCCCAGGCGGGCAGCCGGTAGCCAAGATAACCCCCTAGTGTCGATACTTTACAAAACTGGTTATGAGATTCTGATAGCCACCGACATGGTGCTGTTTAAGGGCAATAAACAATGACAACCAAACGTTGGACGCCGCATTTCGCATTGCTGGCAACCGCAGTTCTTATATTTGTGGGCGAGTTGATCGTCATGTTCGTTCTGGACTCCCTGCATCTGCACTTGCCTTCGGTGCACTTGTTCGATGCGACGTTGCTTACCCTTTTGATTAGTGGGCCGCTTTACTTCCTTCTCTTGCGCCCGCTCGTCCACGGGAAGGGGCAGCACGACCATACGGTCCATACGGCCGGCATGGTGCAACTAGACACGGAGCAGCCCGATGGTCTACCGTCACCAATTACCACATTTCTGCTTACCGGAGGCACCATATTCCTGGGTGAGGTCATTGTTATGCTGGTTCTGGACAGACTTGAGCCCCTGTCCCTACCTTTGGTGCCTGTAGTCGATGCGACGTTGCTTGCGCTTCTGACTTTTCCGGTGCTCTACTTTGTTATATTCCGCCCGCTTACCCAAGCGACAGCGCAGCACTGGTTGACGGCTAACAGGCTGCATCAAACGACGGAGCAACTGGAGGCAGCGGCGCGTGATTGGCGTGCGACGTTTGATTCCGTAGAATCGCCCGTGCTGCTCATCGACGTCAATGGACAAATCCGCAGAGTGAATCGGGCAGCCAAGAAATTGGCCGGCAAGCCGTATCGCGCACTAGTGGGAGTATCCGTTGCATCGGTGGGACCGAGCGGCATCTGGCAGGCTCTGGACGACCTCGTGCGGGAGCTTTTGGAGATACGCTCCCCGATAGTCCGACCATTTCACGACGAATCAGATGGCCGGACCTGGGATATCGCGGCCAGCCTCGCAGCCGCCAGCCCTGACGTAGATGATGAAAGGGTAACCATTGTAGCTCGCGACATCACTCACCTGACGCGGCTCCAGGAATCGCTCCGGCGCAGCGAAAGTGGCGCATGAGGTGCGGAACCCGTTGTTCGGCATCCTGGCAACGCTCGACGCCCTTGAGATCCGCCTCACATCGTCAGGCGACCAAAGCGAGTACCTGGAAGTGCTGAGGCAGGAAGCAGGGCGTCTCACGGAGTTGATGCAAGATCTCATGGAGTACGGGCGGCCCGTCGAGTTGGACATCGAGAGTGGTTCTATTGGCGCGGTCATCGACAGGGCCATCGAAGCATGTGAGCCCGTTGCGCGCAAAGCCAATGTCAAGCTCGTAAGCCGGGTGGCGGAGCAACGTGTCCCAGTACGAATGGACTCGCTCCGTCTCAGACAAGTATTCCAGAACCTGGCCATGAACGCCATTCCCTATTCGCCGTCCCCTGGCGTCGTCGAGTTGGAAGCTAAGGACTTCCGCCGCGGCAATGAGGTCTGGGTCCAATGCACCGTCAGCGACGCGGGCCCCGGAATCGCTGTGGAAGACCTGCAACGGATCTTCGAGCCGTTCTTTAGCAAGCGCACCGGAGGCAACGGACTGGGGCTCTCCGTCGTTCAACGGATCGTCGAACAACACGGCGGTACGGTATGGGCCGGGAACTGCCCTGAAGGTGGAACAGTCATAACATTGCGATTACCGAGTACACCACCAGCAGCGGCAACAGTGTTGTGAGGCTTCTGGCACTGCACTGCACCTTCCCATCATTGATCGCGGACGCCTCGGTACCACACCCCGGCGATTACTGAACGGAGGCTCCTCTTGTGCCCCACCTTGCCGGGGAGCTCCCGTCGCCCCGGCATCCAGGACTTGCCAGGTGGAAAATAGACCCATGAGAAATGTCATATACCGTTGTCCAGAATCTGACGTCTGCTCCGAATTTTAGACTGACCTTGCGACGCTCGTGCTGCCACCATCTAATAAAACGCCACTCCTGCCACAATGGTACGCCACAAGATTCAAGACACTTCTGTGGCACCGAACTTGCCGGAGGTAGAGTCATGGCGAACTACTCCCGATCTACGTGCACACACGGACTACTTCTGAGCATCCTAATAGTGGACGATGAGCAGCATATACGTTTCGCAGTCAAACGTTACTTCACCGCCGTGGGCTTCAGAGTCGACGAAGCCGCGGGACGTGAAGAGGCCGAGGCGCTGCTTGCAACGAACCAATACTCCATCGTCATCGCAGACTTGCGTCTCAGCGGCATGCACGGGCAGGAAGGACTGGAGCTCGTCAGTTTCGTACGAAGGCACTGCCCGCGCACTCGGGTCATTTTGCTTACGGCGTTTGGATCCACGGAGATCGAACAGGATGCGTACAACCGCGGAGCTGACTTGTTCTTGTCCAAGCCGCAGCCGCTTGCAGAACTGCATAGGATCATTAACAGCGTACTAGAGAGCGGCAAGTGATAAACTAAGTTCCGCCGGCGGATTCTTGTGGGATCAGACGCCGGCGGGTGTGTGCTTCACTGGAAGATCGTATTGCCCACCGTCCCCACCAGCGAGCAGCAAAGGCAACCGTTCCATATGGCAGTGAGTCAGCAGGGCGACCAACGCCGCTCCCTCATTTACAGCCTGTCGAGTTGACGCATCGTCACATGTTTGCGTCAGGCCACCCGTTGATACAGCCGAACAAAAGCTGGAAAAGATTCGCCACTCGGCATACCTCTCCAAGTCCGAACGGAATCTAAACTCTATCGGCAACTCGCTAACCGACGACCACTCGATTACACCTGTGGCGTCGCTGTACGATGTGCTCGTTATGTCGGATGGCCTGCCATGCCCGGCAGTTGTGACAAACCGTCACGACGCGCCCATTCCGGACCAGTCCGACGGCCGCCGGCGCGCACTGAGTCCGATAGGGCACTGCCAGCGAGGCGGCCCGAATCGGATCCTTGTCGGTGAGACAGAAACCCACGAGACGCTGGACGTCATTCTGCCAATCAACGGAGAGCGCCACAATGACCGCCGTCGTGTCGAACACATTGACCGTCTGGAGGTCAATGAGCGCCAGACTGTTGCGGTCCTCATCGCTCATCAACGCGTGAAGGGCGTCCACAGTGGCCTGCGCGGCGCAGCGGAGCTTCCCAGTTTTTGACCCGGTTCCTTCGCCCATTCCAACACTTGTATGGCCGAGCTGCCCCTCCAGCGCGACGTGGGCGCGACAGCGCTTATGTGGGAGACATTCGAGTTCCGCGCCCAGGAATTTTACCCGTTCTCGTAATGTGCACGTCATGGTTATGCCCTCCAGCGTAAGGCAATGCAGCTGTCGTAGTACAATGCATAGACCACTGGTGAAGAGTGGATGGTTTCCATTAATACAGGTTTACCCACGCCCGCTCCCGGAGGGGTACGGCTGGGGCGGTCGCCCTCAAGGCTCGCGCCAGCGCACAGCTAGAGTACCTGATGACCGCGTTGCCCAAGACGGTGTTTTGCTCGAGGTCGACGTTGGCGGCCGTCACGCCTCCGTTGAAATGCCCCCCCGTGCCGGATGTTCTAAGCCTTCCCCTGACGATTACGGGGCCAAAGAATTCAAACCCCCCCTGCACGTCGAGGTCACCCTCCACCACCAACACGCCCTGACCGATCCCACCGGTTATCTTGAGGTCCCCGGTCGCGTAGATGAAAGGGAAGTAATCCCCGCACACCGAACTCGGGTTGACGGGGTCGCCCCAGTTGAGTGGCTCGTTGGCGTCACATGCTCCGTCAACGATCACCGGACCGATCCCACTATACGTGCCTGACGCCAAGAGCTCGGTCGCCATGGTGCGCAGGTCATCCCAATCCGTGTCACCGAAGTTCGTGAGCGAGGAGTCGCTGATCGTGGTATCGACGGCGATTTGGGGGTCGCCTGTGAGACAACTCAAATCAGCGCATTGGCCCGAAACGCTCAACAGGGTCGAGTCGGACATGATGATTGCCGGCTGCGGCGCTGAGATGGAACAGGATGGCCAACCGGCAGGAGGGGTGTCATTCCCGTCGATTTGGGCGGAGCCGCCGATGTCCATCTGGCCCTGGATGGCGAGTGCTGCCTTGTGCTGGAACTCGAGGAGTCGCAAGCCGGCGAGCACACCCACCCGTTGGGCGACTGTGCTGTCCCGGCCGTACGCGGCCCCGTCTATGAGGAAGAGGAGATCGTTGAGGCGGCGAACAGTGCTGGTCGAGAAGAGGGTACCGTCGTCCCGGTAGGTCGTGTCGCTCAGGATTGCTCCCACCGAGAGTTTGTAGTAGGAGCCCCTGTTCCAATGCGTGAGCGTGCGGTCCACGGTTCCCTCGGCGGCGGCAAAAACACGTTGGACCTTCAAGGTTGTGAGCCCAGCACGCTGCTCCCGCACCCCGAAAAACATGCCCCCTGCCACCAACCCCCCGATAACCACGAGCGCGAAGATCGCAACTGGCAGGGCTATTCCCTTCTCGGTTCGTGCGATGTCCATGACGTGTGCCTCCGACGTCCGCCGGCGCTCAGCGCCGGTTGTTTCTCAGCGCGACGCGAGTCGCGAGATGTAGGTTGTTCGACGATCCGGGAGAGCCGCCGCCCACTGCCGACATCTGCCCGGTCACCGTGATACCGATACTGGCCACGTTGGCAGGCGTTGCCGTCACCGCACCGGTACCGTCGAAGTACTTCAACTGGAGCCCTCTTGGCGTGAGCGGGCCGAGAATGGCTTGGGCCGGTCCCCAAGTGCTGGAGGATTTGCCAAACTGTCGCGTCGCAAGCCACCAGTCTTGGTTGGCGTCCTGGTTGAGCAGGAACTCCACGAGCTCAAATCCCCTAACTGGTGCTCCGTCAGTGACTCCCGATAACCCAGGATTTGCCGGAACGAGATTTGCCAACGTGACCGTAAGGCTGGGTGTACTGCCCGGACAACTGTTGCCCGTGGCAATGCTTGCTACGTCGGCGCGGAGCCACTCATTGTCTTGGCGGGTCGCGGGGTCGTTTTCCTGAAAGATGAGGAGCCAGTCGCGGGCCGAATCGTACGGCCGCAGCCCGAACCAAGCATCCTCTGCCAGGACGATCTGCGCCGTCGCCGCGTTGGCCGGTTGGCAGAGGAAATACAGATTGCGCATCGCCCGGTAGCTTACAGACGACGTGTCCATGGAGATGATGTCGCTGCCCAGCAAATCGGCGGCATTCAGCTCGCGGATATCCGCCGGAAGAAGGGAAATGGCATTCCGGAGGTTGCCGTTCACGCGGACTCGCTCCGCCTGTGTGCGGTAACCTCGCTCGGTGGAGAGCAGAAGCTGATAGATGGATCCTGCAACGATCCCAACGAGGATGATGGCCACCATCAGCTCGACCAGGGAAAGGCCTCGCCTTGTCATTGTACGCAACTGATGGTTGTGGTAAACGAATCGTTGCGGGCGGTGTGCCGCTGTGGCGACGTGACCGTGACCAATATCCGGCTTCCGTTGCCCAGGTCGGTGTTTGTCCAGCTCACCTGATATTTCCCCTCGACGGCGGACCCCTCGGCGAGGTTGGCGCAGTCCTGGCTTCGGAGCATCTCGATGCGCTGATTCGCCAGCGCCGAGGCTGTTGTATAGCGTTGACCCTGGCCGATCAGCAGCGTGACCGCCGCTGCGACCGATACGAGCCCAAGTACGCCTACGCTCAAGATGAGAACTGCGACCAGAACCTCGACGAGCGTCATTCCGTCTTGTTTCATCATTGCAGAAGCCTCCCGGCCGGCGTGACGCGCAGCGTATCCGCACTTGAGCCTTTAGAGATCTCGATGAAAGTCGTCGACGCCTCCGTCCCCATGCCGCGAGGGTCGAACACCAGCGAGTCCCTGGCGGTGCTGACGGTGACACCATACCGCTCGCCGATGAGCTGTGGAGCGCCAACGGTATCGAGGGCACCGGTGATCGGATGCACTGACCGGATCACGACGCCTCCGTTCTTCAGAACCAACACCGTGCGTCGCCTGCGCTGGATGGCGCTCCCGCGCGCCCTCGAGTGCATAGTTGCGATCGCATCTCCCGCCGACCGCACGCTCTGTTTTGCTAGAGCATCACCGAGGCGGGGGACGCCGAATGCCGTAACGATCGCAACGATCACCATTACCAGAACGATCTCCAAGAGACTAAAACCTCGTTCGCACATCTCACCCAGTCCTTGCAGTTCCAGTCCAGACGTCTCGCCTATGACAGCACCCTGCATGTCTTTGCACTGCGGCGCGTGAGTTTGGTGTTCCTCTGCCACGCCTCTAGCGCAAACGGTATGCCAAACAAAGAAGAGGTCAGCTAACGATCAGTGGGTCAGGGAATTACCGGGAACCGTCGAGGCCGACCCGTGGAAACGGATTGAGATTGGGTTGTCTGAGCCTGAGACGGATTCATCTAATCCTTGGATTTGATTCCGAAGCGTGACGTCGTCTTGCAGTACGTGCATCCAGGCTCGAAGAGTGAGGACCGTCACTAGGCTCCAATCCGCCATTGACCATCGGTGCCGTGCCAACGTATGATATTGTCACTGGGATGTGGCACTCTGCCGCCACCCGGTTCGGGAGTGAGCCGAGACTCGACGGATGCGACAGGTTGCTTGCATTCGAAGTTCCTCACGGTGATGACGCTCCCGCGGTTTCTCTAGCAAGTGATGAAGGACAACTCGGCGTCGACTATCCCGCTCCGTTCCATGCAGCGATACGAGGACAACCAGAACATGGTGCAGCCATCCCCCCTGTGGCGGATGCGTGCTGCACCTCGGGTCACAGTGCGTAGCGTCTTGGCAATCCGGTTGTGGTCGGCGGGGCGCGATGCCGTGTCCCACAAACAAAGCGGTCACTCTGGCCACCTCTGGAGAGTCATCGCGGTCGTCGGCGTGGTCCTCCTACCCCAATGGCTTTACGCCCAGACGGAAACCTTCGGGGAAGCGTGGCGCTGGGTGCATTTCAGCACCCAATCTGGCCTTCCCTCGGACGTCGTGTACGACATTGCAGAAACGCAAAGCGGCACTGTTTGGGCGGGGACCGAGGCCGGATTGGCGTGGTATGATGGTTTCGTGTGGCACGCAGTCGGCGAGTCGCAAGGCGCACCGCCGTGGCGTGTCGTGTCTCTGGTCGCGGCAGACACACAGGGCAAGATCTTGGCGATCATGAACGGCCAGCTCTTCGGGGGGGACACGACGGGCTTCCGAAAAATCCCTGTTTTCGTCGATGGTGTGCAGCGCGCCTTGCTGAATGCTGTTCCATTCGACGAGGGAAGCGTTTTGCTGCTCCTCGGGGGGCCACCAGCGTCCCTCTATGTTTATCGGGAAGGAGAACTGGAGGAGCTCGAGCCACCGTCATCGCTCGGGGACGCCCACGGCGCTCGGATTTGGCGGACCTCGGCTGGGCGGATCTGGTTGAACGCATCGGGCGGGTTGTACCGCTGGACGAACGGCCGTTGGGTGCTGAAACATGCCGCTTCAGGCGGTGGGCGTTGGGTTGCTGAGCTGGTTGAAGATGAGACAGGGACTGGGCTCGCGTTTGTTGCCAGTCCCCAGGAAGAGCGGGGGCTCTGGGAATGGGAGGAAGGGACGTCGCCCGGGCGTGTGGCCAGCGAAGGCTTGAACCAGATCGTTTCGATGGATATCGGGCCTCGCGGAGAGGCGGTCGCCGTGTACGGGACTGGGTTTCTCAGCGTGCGAAGGTCCAACGTTTGGGCTCCCCTCGATCGTGCGCCCCCGGAGATGCCGCACGCTCTCTTTCTCAGGTTCAGGCGGAATGGAGATCTCTGGGTTGGCACTCGGACCGGCTTGTTCCTCCACCGCCAGTCTTCTCGCCGATGGGCCAACTGGACGCATCCGTTTCCGGACCCCAGAAACCACGTTAATGCGATCACCCGCGCACGAGACGGCCCGATCTGGATTGGGACCGGCGACGGTGTCGAGATCCAGCGGGCGGACGGCAGCGTCCAATGGATTGGTCGCGCAGCGGGCACTCGGCTCGGAGCCGTGACCGGCTTGGCGGAAGATGTCGGGGGGAATATATGGATTTCAAGCGGATCGAGTTTCCAGGGCGCCTACCGCTGGGATGGGAATGATTGGCGTCACTTCGGACGCCAGGCTGGACTTGCAGCTGGTTATATCCACAAGATCGAGAGTGATCGCGAGGGCCGTCTGTGGTTTCTGGGCCTCTCTGACCCCAACACCATCGAGGGCGGTCCAGGCGCCTTCGCGTACGAGAATGGCCGGTTCGAGCACTGGGGAACGACGGAGGGTCTTCCATCGGGAAGGGTGTATGCATTTGAGCAGGGGCCCGACAGCGCCCTCTGGTTTGGCACGGCCGGAGGCTTGAGCCGCTGGAGCCGAGGTACCTGGACCCACTGGACTCGAAGGCAGCTGCGGGGGAGTCACGTCTTCACTCTTGCCGTCGATGATCAGGGTCGGGTGTGGTTTGGCGACAGAGACCGTGGACTCGGGTACGTCGATCGTGACGACGTGATAGGGTACTTGACCACCGGCGACGGGCTGATCAATGACGAGGTCTGGGACATCCAGATCGACGAGGCAGGACGACTTTGGATCGCGACCGACGGAGGGCTTTGCAGCCGTCAAGATGAGGTGTGGTCCTGCTTTACCACCGACCTCGGCCTGCTCAGTCCCTATCTCTGGCCAGTGTTGCCTGGGCGGGAGCAGATCCTCCTTGGCACGCGGGGGCGCGGTCTTCAGGCCCTGAATCCCGAAGAGGCCACCGATCCCACTCCCCGGGTGTTCATCAGCGATCCTGTCATTCAAGAAAACACGGTCCACCTGCGCTGGGACGCGTTCGCGTATTGGGGGTCGCTATCGTCTTCCGCTATCGAAACACGCTACCGCGTTGACGGAGCTGCTTGGTCGACGTGGAGCGTGGACCGCGAAGTGGCGATCGAGGAACTCTCATCCGGCACCCACTCGTTCGAGGTGCAGGCGAAGGGCCTTTTCGGCCGGTACGGGTCGGAAGGGCAGCGGGCGAGCTTTGCAATTCCGCTACCGCTGTACCTCCGTCCAGTGTTCGCCATCCCCGTTGGCGGGCTGTCGGTGGCGCTGATCGCTCTCGCTATGCTTGCGGTGTTGGGGTTACACCGCAGCAAGGCCCGTTATCGAGCGGTCATCGAAGACCAGACGGATTTCATTGTACGTTGGCGGCCCGACGGCACTCGTACGTTCGTGAACGACGCCTATTGTGATTTCTTCGGTGGCACACCGAGGCAGTTGATCGGTGCGAACTTCCTTCCACTGGTCCTTGAAGAAGAACGGAAAGAAATTCTCGATAGAGTCGAGCGCCTGACACCTGAGCAGCCGGTTGCACGCGGCGAGCATCAACTCGTTCTGCCCGACGGTACGGTCCACTGGCAGCATTGGACCGACCGGGGGATCTTCGACGCGAAAGGACATCTTATCGAAGTTCAGTCCGCTGGCCGGGATATCACGGAGCGCAAGCGTGCCGAAGAAGCCCATCGCGAAAGCGAGGAACGGCTTGAACACTTATCGGCTGCCACTTACGAGGGCATCGCCATAAGCGAAGGTGGTGTCGTGCTCGACGCTAACGAGCAGATGGCGACAATGTTCGGATATCGTCTCGACGAGGTGATCGGTAAACCCGTCATGGAGATGGTCGCTCCGGAGTACCGGGAAGTGGTACTGAAGCGCATCACGTCCGGGTACGATAAGACACATGAACACGTCGCTCTTAGAAAAGATGGGTCCAAATTCCTCGTGGAGGTGCGTGGCCGGTCCATGTCGTACCGAGGGCGCAGCGTACGAGTGGCGGCGATGGTTGATATTACAGAGCGGAGGAAAGCGGAGAGAGCGCTCAAAGAGAGCGAAGCGAAACTCCGCGTCCTGCTGGAAGCGATTCCAGACATGATCTTCCGATTGAGCCGGGAGGGTACGTATCTCGAGTACAAGGCGAGCAGAGAGGTAAAGCCGTATGTGGCGCCGAGGGAGTTCCTCGGCAAGAACATATGTGATGTGTTGCCATCCAATGTCGGCGAGCAGATCATGAAGGGAATTATCACGGCACTGGAAACGGGCGAGACACAGGTCACCGAGTACGACCTTGCCAGCGGTGACGGGATATGCCACTTCGAAGCCCGGTTGGTTTCCGCGGGCGCTAGCGAGGTGGTGTGCGTCGTGCGGGATATCACCGAACGGAAGCGAGCCCTTGAGGCACTCCGCGTTTCGGAGGAGAAGTTCTCCAATGCCTTTCGGTTGAGCCCAGATGTCATTGCGATCACGACTTTTGCTGAGGGCAAGTTTGTCGACGTAAACGACGCCTTCGTCGCCGTGACCGGCCACAGTCGCGAGCAGGTCATCGGCCGTACTGTCGAGGATATTGGGCTGTGGATAAATCCCGAGCAGCGGAACTCGTTCAGACAGATGATTCGTGAAAGAGGCCGATTGCACCTTACAGAGGTACAGGGGCGTATGAGGTCTGGCGCCGTGCACACCTTTCTCGGTTCGGCGGCGACGTTTGACCTGCATGGTGGACTACATGTGCTTAGCATTTTCAGGGACGTCACCGAGCGGGAGCAAGCCCAGAAAGCACTGCGGATCTCGGAGGAGAAGTTCTTTAAGGTGTTTCGATCGAGTCCTGATGCCATGAGTATCTCTACGCTCGACGAAGGGCGCGTTCGGTTTGTCGATGTCAATGACAAATTCGTCGCTGTGAGCGGCTACACTCGCGATGAGATTGTTGGGCGCACGGCTAGCGACCTGCGGATGTGGGTGAAGCTCGAGGATCGGGACAGGCTAATTCGGAAAGTGCTGGAACGGGGTCGCGTGACGTCGGTGGAAATGAAGGCTCGCATGAAGTCAGGGGAACTGCGCACTTTTCTCGCGTCGGTGGAACTGATGGACCTGGGCGGTGAACTGCACATGCTTGCGGTTCACACGGATATTACCGAGCGGGAGGTGATGGAGCAGGAGCTGCGGAGTAGCCACCAACAGCTCGAGAGACTGTCACGTCGGTTGATCGACGTCCAAGAGACCGAGCGAGGTCACATCGCCCGTGAGCTGCACGACGAAATCGGCCAGGCCCTGACTGCCGTCAAGCTCAACCTGCAGGCTGTCGATCAGTTGTTCGCAGATTCCGCCGTGGCGGAAAAGATCGCGGATAGCATTGCCGTGGTGGACGGCGCCGTTGAGGAGGTGCGCAATCTGGCGCTCGATCTGCGCCCTTTGGTCTTGGACGATCTGGGATTGGTTGCGGCCCTGCGGTGGTGCGGCAATCGGATGGCTGATCGTGCAGGATTCAAAATCACGTATTCCCTGGCGATGCTGCACGGCAGACCGTCGAGGGAAATCGAGACAGCATGTTTTCGTGTCGCACAGGAAGCCCTCACGAACGTCGTGCGACACGCCGATGCACGCCAGGTGAATGTCGTGCTGCGCCGCAACACTGAGAAACTCGAGCTTCTTGTGCGCGATGACGGAATTGGATTCGACATGGATGCCATAGAGGAATCACGCGGGGGCCACGCTCTCATAGGCATTGTGGGCATGCTGGAGCGCGTTGGCTTTGTCGGGGGCGAGTTTGCAGTGGAATCTGGGCCCGGCCAAGGAACGGTCGTTCGGGCGCGGTTCCCACTGGTGTCGGAGCGGGTATTGGAGCGCGGCGAAGCAGGCAGCTCTCGGCAACCCGTGACCGAGGTGACGAGCTAGATGCTGGGCGCCGTAAAAGGAAAAACGTCAACGCGGCAGATACGGGTGCTGCTGGCTGACGACCACAGGCTGGTCCGGTCTGGCATTCGTGCGCTCGTCGAACGGCTCGATGGTGTCGAGGTGGTGGCGGAAGCGGCAGACGGCCGGGAGGCGCTGCGGCTCACCGCCCAGCATCGGCCTGATGTCGTGTTGATGGACATTGCGATGCCCGGGCTCAATGGGCTCGAGGCGACTGGCCGTATCAAGAAGCAGTTCCGTAACGTGCGAGTACTGATTCTCTCCATGCACGCCGATCACGCGTACGTGTCCGAGGCACTGGCGGCAGGGGCCGAGGGCTACATGTTGAAGGACGCGGGCGCCGTTGAGTTAGGCCTCTCGATACGGGCAGTGGCACGCGGTGACGCTTACTTGAGCCCCGCCGTGGCAAAGCACGTGGTGTCCGACATACGCCGACCTGCGGGTGACGGGCCAGGTGACCGAGCCCGAATGACCCCCCGGCAGCGCGAGATCTTGCAGCTCGTCGCCGAAGGGCACTCGACCAAGGACATAGCGCACAAGCTCGAGTTGAGCATCAAGACTGTGGAGACCCACCGGGTGAGGTTGATGGAGAGGCTCGACATTCATGACGTAGCCGGCTTAGTACGGTACGCCATTCGCATAGGGATGGTCATGCCGGAAACCTAAATCTGGCTGTGCTGCCGACTGAACCCGTTTCCTACCTGATTTCAGGTCTTTCCCTTCAACAACTCAGGGTTTCCCTGATAGTGAGTGACCCACGCCCATCCTACTATTTGACAGCGGAAGTCTCGGCAATGGACCGGGCGACGGCCCTGTTCCGGATCTTCCAGGAGGCGTGCACGAACGTGTCCCGCCATGTCGGCGCGGGCTGTGTGAACGTCAGTCTCACGAATGATCCGCATGCGGTGACTCATGGAGTGAGGGATGACGGTTGCGGCATCGCCGATGACGTCCTCACCGATTCTGGGCGACTCGGTCTGGCGGCATCCGCGAGCGTGTGCCGAGCTTCGGTGGGAGCACGGTAGTCTGCCGGAGTGCCCATGATGGAAGCGAGGTAATCGCCGTGATGCAACGGTTGTATGGTGAGAGCACGGCATCCTGACATGATTCGCGTTATCCTTGGCGAGGATCACGCTGTGGTCCGCGAAGGGCTCCGGCGCCTGATAGACGACGCGGGGGACATGAATGTCGTCGGCGAAGCGGCAGATGGACGCGGAGTGCTCGAGACGTGCGGGTGTGTGCCGGCTGACGTGCTCCTGCTCGACATCTCGATGCCGGGACCCGGCTTCGTGTCGATCCTCCGGATGCTCCGCGAGGCAATGCCGCACCTGTGCATCCTGGTGTTGAGCGCCCATGCGGAGGAGCAGTATGCGGTGCACGCCCTGCGGGAAGGTGCAGCGGGGTATCTCACCAAGGAACGCGACGCCAGTGAGTTGCTGACCGCCATCCGGTGCGTTGAGGGTGGCGGCCGCTACGTCTCCCAGTCACTCGCCGAGCAGCTGGCCCGCATGGTGGCCGGCGACGTCCTGCGACCGGATCACGGTACCCTGTCACCCCGTGAGCACGAAGTGCTGTGCCTGCTCGGAGTGGGGAAATCAGTGAAGGAAATTGCCGCCCACGTCGACGTGAGTCCAAAGACCATCAGCACGTATCGCAGCCGGTTGCTCGAGAAGTTGAGCCTCTCAAGCACGGCGGACCTGATTCGCTACGCCGTCGAGCACGAGCTGAAGCCTTGACTATGTAGGGCTCTGACCGACAGCCGGTCGTCTTACGGCGTACGGCGCGGGTTATGAAGCCGCGCATCAGAGCGTTCCGCAATGCTGATACCGAGCCTGCCAAGGCTGCTTTATCTTGGCCACGATCGACCGGCAACGAGCAGTTGCGCCATTTCGATCCGGCTATCCTGGAAGTGTTCGTTGAGCGCCGTGATCGAGTCAAGGCGATTTGTCTGGAAGAGCGTGATCCTGTTCGAGGATGAGCGTCGTCCCAGAGCGGCATGTGGTTGGGACAAGACGAAGATGTGAAGATCGCGCTGCGGCGCCTTGTGAGGTGTCCAAATGATTGACACGACTCAGAGAATCCTGCTCGTCGATGACGATCCGGCCGATGTCGACTCGGTGCGCGGAGCGTTGGGCCAGGTGCCTGACACGGCGTTTGAAGTAGAGTGGGTTGACAGCCTGTCGGCGGCGCTGGGGCGTGTGGCGTCGGAAACGGTCGATGTTGCCCTCCTGAATGTGTCGCGAAGCGATGGCGCCGGAGCGACGACGTTCTCCATGGTGCGCGCCGCTGCACCGTATCTCCCGATCGTGCTGCTGGCCGATATGGAGGATGAAGATCTCGCTACCTCCCTCCTCCACGAGGGCGCGGACGAATGTCTCACAAAACCCAATCTCCGCACCGCCCCTCTCCTTCGGGTGATCCGCTACGCAACAGGCCGACAGGAGGCGATCCGTGAGCTTGGGGAGAGTGAACGCCGCTATCGGCACTTGTTCGAGCACAGCCACGGGTACATCTGGACCCACGATGCCGACGGGAGCATCCTTTCGGTGAATCCGGCTGCCGCCGAGGCGTTGAGGTACGAACCTGATGAAATGGTCAACCGCAATCTGAGCGACTTCCTGGCAGCACGAATGCGACAGTTGTTTCCTGTCTATCTGGAGAGGATACGCAAAACGGGTAAGGCCGCCGGGATGGTGCGGGTCGTGACGCGGAGTGGCGAGGTCAAGGTTTGGGCGTACAGAAATTCACAGTATGAGCCGCCCAGTGGGCAACCTTACGTGGTTGGGTACGCGCAGGACGTTACGGAAATCGTGGAGACTGGGGCGGTGCTCCGGTCCGCCAAACGTGAGCTGGAGATACGGGTAGCCGAGCGGGCGACCGAGCTTGCTGATGCGAACGAGAGGCTGAGCAACGAACTGGCGGAGCGCCGGCGAGCACAGCGGGAGCTGCGGGAAAGTGAGGAACGATACCGGGGCCTCTTCGAGAGCACGCATGATCTGATTCAGAGCGTCGGTCCCGACGGCAGGCTCATCCTGGTCAACCCGGCGTGGCTGGAGGTGTTTGGCTACACGGAATCTGAGGTACCGGACATCCGGTTGGTCGATGTTGTGCATCCAAACTCAGTCGCCGAGTGTCGTCGTTTGTTGGATCGGATCCGAGGCGGGGAATTGGTCGACTGCTTTTCCAGCACTTTCGTCACCAAACATGGAGATCCGATACAGGTGGAGGGGAGCGGCGGCGCAGGTGACGTGGACGGCCGCATCGTTGTGCACCTCTTCTGCCGGGACGTCACCGAACGGGTTCGTGCAGAGGAGGAACTCCAGAGCGCACAGACGATGGTTGCTATGGGGTCGCTGGTTGCTGGGGTCGCACACGAAGTGCGTAATCCTCTTTTCAGCATTTCGGCCACGCTCGACGCCATGGAGGCGCGCTTCGATCACGAAGCCTTGGGCCTGAGCCAATACATTGAGGTGCTGCGCAAGGGCATGGATCGGCTGAACGAGTTGATGCGCGATCTGCTGGAGTACGGCAGGCCCTACAGGTCGGAGCTGCGGCCGGGATCAATAGTGGACGTTGTTGAGGAGGCGATCCAGTCGTGCCATGCTGCGACGCAGGCCAAGAACGTTGCCGTGGTAAACAAGCTACAGAGATTCTGCGGCGTCGTGCCGATGGACCGGGGGCGACTCGTTCGCGTCTTCCAGAACGTCCTGCTGAATGCCATACAGCACTCACCGAGCGGGGCGATCGTCACCGTGGCCGCACAGCGGAGGCGGGATGGTTGTCAACCGTGGATTGATTGCGTGATCACGGATGATGGCCCAGGCATTCCTGGGGAGCTTTTGTCGAGGGTCTTCCAGCCGTTCTACAGCCGTCGCACGGGAGGGACCGGACTGGGACTATCGATCGTGCAACAGATCGTCGAGGAACACCGCGCGAAGGTGAGTGTGGGTAACCGACCAGAGGGCGGCGCGGTCGTGCGACTGGCGTTTCCCTTGGCCGCCGCTGCCGATCCCACCAGAGAGGGAGCGTAGTGCGCGTGAGTGGGGTGAAGATCCTCGTTGCCGATGATGACGACGCCGTGCGGTTTGGGATCCGCGACTTCATGGAGGCGGCAGGGTATGACGTAGAGGAGGCACAGAGTTGCGAGGGCACGGAGGCCGTGTTCGGCGCGGTGCGGCCGGACGTCGCCGTCATCGACTACAAGCTGCCGGATGGCACGGCGCTGGACCTCCTCCCGAAGCTCAAGGCCATAGACCCTGCCGTGCCGCTGGTGATCCTCACTGGCCACGGCACGATCGATCTCGCGGTACGCGCGGTCAAGGAGGGAGCGGAGCACTTTCTCACAAAGCCGATCGAGCTACCGGCGCTGCACGCTGTTCTCGAGCGTTTGATTGAGAGTCGCCGGAACTGGCAGAAACAGTTGGCCAGCCGGTCGCGACAGGATCGTGGAAGAGTGGATCCGTTCCTCGGGCCAAGCGCTGTGATACGCCGCCTGGCGGAGGACGCCCAGCGGGTGTTGGCATCGGACAGCCCGATCCTCATCCGAGGTGAGACCGGGACCGGCAAGGGCGTGCTCGCCGCATGGCTGCACGCGCATGGTCGCCGGTCTGAGGAGCCTTTCGTGGATGTGAACTGCGCGGGGTTGGTCAGGGACTTTCTCGAAACGGAGTTGTTTGGGCATGAAAAGGGAGCCTTTACTGGTGCCGTGGTGAAAAAGACGGGATTGCTGGACGTGGCACACCGTGGGACCGCCTTCCTCGATGAGATCGGCGACATGGACACGGCCGTGCAGACGAAAGTGTTAAAGGTCCTTGAAGAGGGACAATTTCGACGCATGGGCAGCGTGCAAGACCGCAGGGTCGACGTCCGGCTGATTGCGGCGACGCATCAGGACTTGGCACGCCTGGTGCGGGAACAAGCATTTCGCTGCGATCTCTACTACCGACTCAACACGCTTCCCCTAACGGTACCGCCGCTCCGCGAGCGAACCGAGGACATTCCGGTGCTTGCCCGGCACCTCTTGGACGGATTAATGGCGGACCGCGGACGGGGACCGCTGGAGCTGACGGAGCCGGTGGAGCGCGCGCTGGCGGCATATGCCTGGCCCGGCAACATTCGCGAGCTTCGCAACGTGTTGGAGCGATCCGTGCTGCTGAGCGACGAACGTCGGATCAGCTTGAAGGATCTGCGTTTCGATGCCAGCCCCGAGCTGGGCACACCCGATGGCGCAAATCTCAACAGCGCGCCCGCCGACGGCCCAAGTCTAAGCACCACCGCTGCTGATGGTGCAAGTCTCAACCTCCGCGAGGTCGAACGTCGCCATATCGCGCTCGTTCTCAGACATGAGGGCGGGCGGGTCGCTGCGGCAGCGGAGCGCCTTGGAGTTCCCAGGAGCTCCTTATATCAAAAGATCAAACAGTATGGAATCACCAACTCCAGATTCTAAACTCTGTCTGAGATTGGGATGGCGGCATGGGGCCGGAGGCTGCGAGCGCGCGAGGAGGTGGCCTTGAGGGAGCACGCGCTGGCGGCACAAATCCTGCACCCCCGGCACCTGACTATGACATCAAGAATCTTGATCGTAGATGACGAAGAGGCGGTGCTGTTCGGCATGCGGGAATACTTCGCGACTCTGGGCTATGAAGTGGACTGCGCCCGAGAGCTTGCTAAGGCGCAGTCACTTCTGGCCAAGATATCCTATTCGCTTGTGATCGCCGATCTGAGGTTGACCGGCCCCGCGGGGCTCGAAGGCCTTGAAGTGATAAGCTCCGTCCGAAAGAACTGCACGGAAACGCCAGTCGTTCTGTTGACGGCATATGGTACGCCCGATCTGGAGGCGGAGGCCCGTGAACGCGGCGTGAACGCTGTGCTGTACAAACCCAAGCCGCTGCGCGAAATCGTGCAGCTGGTTGACGATCTCATCAACGGTTGATCTTCTGACGCAGCCGCTATGGACGCGGTTGTGCTATCCAGCGCTCTTCCAATACCCCTCAGCCATCCTTGCAGTTCTGTTGAAGGCGTTGGAGGCTACACGACGAAATGCGAGCTGCAACGGCTCCGGGCTTCGCACCACGGATGACGTGACAAATCGTGAGCGTGAAGTCTAGACTCCGCGTCTAGATCTCAGACATTCTGGCGCACTCCTTCCAGCGCCTCGTTTTCAGCAACTCTCCTTCCCACAACGACTTAGTGGTGATCGTCCGCGATGTCTTCGTGTGGCACAACCGTTGCCAAGCACGGGGTGAACCTCGATCGGCATGGCGGGCGCTGTACTGCGGCCCGACGTGCAGAAAGAAACACGATACAGCAAATGACGACGACCCAGGAACGAAACCATGGCCCAGTCGTTGACCGGCTCAGCGGTAGATGGATGAGCGAGTGACACGATGCTCGCCGAGCGCAAGAAGATTCTGTTGGTCGACGATTCGATTACCAGCATCATGCTAGGCCAGATGGTGTTGAGGGACGGGCCGTACGATATCGTGACTGCGCGAAACGGGGTGGAAGGTCTCGAGAGGGCATTCGCTGATTCACCCAACCTGATTCTCCTCGATGTCACGATGCCGGTGATGGATGGCTTTGAAATGTTGCGCGAGCTCAGGCAGAGCGAGGCAACGCAGGCCATTCCGGTGATCATGGTGACGACTCGAGGGGAGATGGAATGCATGGAAGAGGCATACACGGTCGGTTGCAATGACTACATCACGAAACCAGTGGACGCCGAGGAGTTGCTTTCGAAAGTGGAGAGTTGGCTCGGCATCTAGATCAAGGTGTGGGATTCACAACTGTGCGGGGCTCTGAAGGGACGGCGCGGACCTCAATCGGTTCCTACGTGAGCACAAACGATTGGAATGGTGCCCTCCTCACGTGATATGGAAGTCCTAATGCATCGACGTAAAGGAACAAACACAGGTAACACCGAACTCGTGCCCATCGACGTGGCAAGTTGCCGCATGCGTTCGGCAACCAGTCATGGCGACGTCATTGAAGCCATCGAGGAGATCGTCCTCAACCTGATCGGCTCAGAGGAGTATGCGCTCTTCGCGATCGATGACGAGTCCTCTACACTGACCTTGCTGGCTTGCTCCGGCATAAATGAGGATCGGTACCGGGCGATTCCCCTCGGCAGCGGTCCCATTGGACGGGCGGTCATGATGGACGAGGTATACCTGTTCGACGATGGGTCCGCTGGCCAGCCTCACGAGGAACCGGAGTTGTCGGCCTGCGTGCCATTGAAGTCGGATGGTGCGGTGGCCGGAGCCATTGCGATTTTTCGCCTCTTACCCCAGAAGCTCGGCGTGGAGGCGATCGACCGTGACCTGTTGGAGCTGCTGGGATGTCTCGCGGCGCCGGCACTTCACCGTGCGGATCGGCACGAGCTTCCGGGGCTCGGATGATGGCCGATGCGCCCTGCTCTGTTTCCGCGAGACCTAGTGGAAGTCACCCCCTGCGGGGCGATGTGTTTCTCCACGCTGGGCAGATCTTCACCTCGGCCGAACCGAAAACAGTCGCGACCATCTTGGGTTCGTGTGTGTCGGTGTGTTTGTGGGACAGCAGGCGACTGGTTGGGGGAATCAACCATTTTCTGTTGCCGCACGGAGAGGGTGGACGTTCCGGCAGCGGGCGCTTCGGGGAGACGGCCATGATGCGATTGATTGCGGGGATGGGCGCCCTGGGAAGTCGCAAGCGAGACCTCAAGGCCAAAGTGTTCGGGGGCTCATGCGTGCTGCGCGATGCCCAGCACCCCGGAAGCAAAGTGCTTCACGTCGGAGAGAGAAATGTGGAATTGGCGATGGCAATGCTGCGGGAGGAAGGAATCCCCGTCATTGCCGTCGACGTGGGCGGGCCCAACGGGCGCAAAGTCATCTTCGACACCGGCGATGGAACAGCTTGGGTCCGGCGGTTGGGAGGCATGAATGGACATCCATGACGAAATGCTCACCAAGGCATTCGTGGTGGAGTCGGGGGAGAATCTTTCTCTGATGGAAGAGGCGCTGATCGCGCTGGAAGCGGAGCCGGCGGACCAGTCGCTCGTGCAAACAATCTTCCGGGTCGCCCACACCCTCAAGGGAAGCGCCAACATCCTTGGGTTTGAGGCACTCATCCAGTTCTCCCACATGCTGGAAGATGTCCTGCAAGGCGTTCGGGACGGGGCCGTTCCGGTGACTGCGAAGCTGACCACGCTCATGCTGCAATCCGTTGACGCGTTGCGGCAAATGGTCGCGGAGGCTGCCGGCGGAACGGATGAGTTGCACCCGGAGCACAAAGTGTTGCTCGACGAGTTGCGCAAGGCCGGAACCGTGAGGCGGAACAGGAGCCGAAGGCAAAATCCCGCGGCAAAGGAAGGGACGTCCGATGCCGAAGAGGAAACCGGGTCGGTGGTCACCCGAGAAAATGGCGGTGGCAATGACCTGCGAAGTCGGTCTCACGGGACGGTCCGAGTGGATATCGGGACCCTCGACCAGATCCTCAACTTGACCGGGGAGATCGCCATCACCCGAGGGAGGCTGACACAGCTCCTGGAGGGTGGGGATCCGGAGTCATGGCGTGACGGGCTCGAGGCACATCGTGAGGGGGACCGCCTGTACATGGACCTGCAAGAGCTGGTGATGAAGGCCCGCATGGTCCCACTCGGTCCGACGTTCCGCCAGTACGCGCGTACCGTGCGCGACACGGCGACCGCACACGGCCGGCGGGCGGAGTTGGTGATTGAAGGCGCGGACGTTGAGGTAGACATGCGGATGGTCGAGCACCTCACGGATCCGCTGACACACATGGTTCGCAATGCCCTCCACCATGGCGTCGAGCCGGTAAGGCAGCGCAAGGCATTGGGAAAGCCGCCCGCCGGACGCGTGACGCTACGGGCGTACCACGAAGGAGGAAGCGTCGTGATCCAGGTGGCGGACGACGGCGCCGGTCTGAACCGAGATGCCATCATCACCCGAGCTCGGGCGTTGGGCCGTGTCTCCGACATCGAAACGGTGAGTGACCAGGACCTCTACCGCCTGATCTTTACGCCCGGCCTCTCCACGGTGGAGCGGGTTACCGAGCTCTCAGGTCGCGGGGTGGGCATGGACGTCGTGCGCCGCAACATCGAAACCCTCCGCGGATCGATCGGGATCCAGAGCCGCGAGGGTGTCGGTACGACGATAACGATTCGGGTGCCGCTCACGCTGGCAATCATCGACGGCCTCTCGGTTGGAGTCGCGGGGCAAACCTACATCATCCCGCTCGAAGCCGTCATCGAGTGCGTCGAGCTAACGGGCGACGAGCGTCGCGGGGAGACCGGTCACGGCGTGATCAATCTGAGGGGCAAGGCTCTGCCGTACGCACGCCTGCGTGACCTCTTCGACTTGGACGGGGCCCGCGGCGCCCGAGAGAACATCGTCATCGTGAAACACGGCGGCGGACAGGCCGGACTCGCGGTGGACGTGCTGTACGGTGAGCAACAAACGGTCATCAAACCCTTGGGGAAGATGTTCCAGGGACTGCCGGGTGTTGCCGGGTCTGCCATCATGGGTAGCGGACGCGTGGCACTGATCTTGGACTTGCCGAGTCTGCTCGCTCAAGTGGATCGAACCGGCGGCAACGGTAAGGGCGCAAAAACAGCCAGCGGTACAATGGAAGGGAGCACGCGTGGGATTGGGGGGATCGGTTCAGTGAAAAAGCCAACTGGGAAGGTTACAGGCGTCACCGCAACAGGTAAATGTGCGACCACGGATCGAACGGAATGACTACGACCAGGGCGGTGCGTGCCGGACTGTAGGCAGTGTGGGGGAATACTACACCACGTTCATGAGGAGCTTATCGTGCGCAACATAATGAAAAAAACCGAGAACCACGATGACCGGCGCCAGATCCGCGCACTCGTCGTCACGACATGGGTGGTGGTGACCTTCTTGGCCTTTCCTGATGTGGGGTCGGCGCAGGATTTCGTTGAGAGCAGCGCGACAGTGGGGCGCGAGATTCTGTTCTTGGAGATGAGTGTAGGCGGTGATCGGACGGCGCTGAGCGGAGTGACGTCAACCGGCTTCGCCACGCCATTACTACTCTCCTATGGCGTTGGAGACAACTGGGAATTGCGCTTCGAAACGGATGGCTATCTTCGCGCCAAGGAAGTGGACGGTGAGGCGGTACTGCTGGACGATGAGGGAATGTCCGATCTGTCCGTCGGAGTCAAGTGGCACAGCCACGATGGGGCGGCGGGCACGGCGATGCCGTCGGTAGGGTGGTTGCTGCATGCGGACCTCGCCGTTGGGTCTGAGGTGTTCAGGGGGCACGGAGGTCGTCTTTCGCTCCGCGCCGTGGCGGAGTGGGAGTTGCCACACGGGATTGCCGTCGGGGTCATGCCGGGTGTGGTCCACGACGTTGATGGCCCGGGCCGTTTTCTTACGGGTATGCTCGGAGCATATGCGGCGAAATCGTGGACGGAGCGTTTTTGGACGTTTGCGGAACTAGCGGCTGAGCAACTCGCGACGGCGGATCGCGGAGGCAGTGTCGTCACGTATAACGGCGGAGCGGCATTTCTGCTTGGCCCCAACTTGCAGCTCGACGCCGTTGTCGGTGTGGGGGCGAATGCCAACGCAGCGGATCTTGCCTGGACCGTCAAGTTGGCGGCGCTGTGGTAGATGCCGTTCCGGCAGGCGGACACAGCAAGCCTCCTGCCAACAACTGGTCGCTCCGCGTGCAGGTTTGCACGGAGCAAACTGACTTTGAACCAGTACATCACCAAGGATGGGAGACATGAACCTCACAATTGCCAAGAAACTGGCGGGCCTCGGCCTGATCGGCGTGCTCCTGGTTGTCATGGTGGGCGGCACAGGCTATTGGGGCCTCAACGCGGTGGACAGAGAGATGGACAACGCGGTGATCATCACGTCGGCGGTACGGAGCCACGGCGATGTCGATATGATGCACGAGGGCCTTCTGGCGAGTGTCTTGGGGGCGCTGGTGGCGACGGAGAGTGGGACTGCGTCCCAAGGCCAGCGAGCAGAGGCGTTGGACGAGCTGGCGGAGCGCGTGCGGACCATGCGCTCGTCGCTCGCGGCCAACGAAGCTCGGGACCTGGACGACGATGTCGAAAGGGCCCTTGCCGCCGCCGCCCCAGCGGTCGACCAGTACATCTCGTTGGCCGAACGCACGGTCGCCCTTGCCTTTGAGAATCGCCCTGCGGCTCTCGAGGCGTACGGCGAGTTCAGCATGTCGTTCAGCCGTCTGGAGGTGGAACTGGAGGAGGTCTCCAATCTCCTCGAGACACATGCCGGGGAGGCACAGCAGAGAGGGGACGCCTCCGTCATCGCCGGAAACCGGTTGATCCTGTGGATCGGGACCCTGGCCTTGGTGCTCATGGCGAGCTTCTCGACGGTGATTGCACGCGGCATCACGCGGGCGTTGAATCTCGCCGTGAGTGTCGCCAATCGGATCGCCGAGGGCGACATGACCGTGCGGTTCAGCGCGGATGCCAAGGATGAGACCGGACGCATGCTCCGGGCATTGAAGGCCATGGTGGAGCGCCTAGGGCATGTCATCGGCGAGGTGCGCGAAGGCGCGGGTGGTGTTTCGTCTGCGGCGCAGCAAGTTTCGGCGTCCGCGCAGACGATGTCGCAGGGCACCACCGAGCAGGCGGCGTCAGTTGAGGAGACGTCCGCATCCCTCGAGCAAATGAACTCGTCCATCACGCAGAACACAGAGAACAGCCGGCAGATGGAAACGATGGCCCTCAAGGGCGCCAAAGAAGCCCAAGAGAGCGGGGAGGCAGTAGACGAGACGGTGAAGGCGATGCGGTCCATCGCCGAAAAGATCTCCATCATCGAGGAGATCGCCTACCAAACCAACCTCCTGGCACTCAACGCCGCCATCGAGGCCGCCCGGGCCGGCGAGCACGGCAAGGGCTTTGCCGTGGTGGCGACCGAGGTGCGGAAGCTGGCGGAGCGCAGTCAGACCGCAGCGAAGGAGATCGGGGGGCTGGCGTCGTCCAGCGTCCAGGTGGCGGAGCGCGCCGGCACATTGCTCGTGGAGCTGGTGCCGTCCATCACGAAGACGGCGGACTTGGTGCAGGAAGTGACCGCCGCCTCCACCGAGCAGTCCGGCGGCGTGGAGCAGATCAACCAGTCAATGACCCAGGTTGATTCTGTGACGCAGCGGAATGCGTCCGCGGCGGAGGAGCTGTCGAGCACCGCCGAAGAGATGGCGTCGCAGGCGGACACCCTGTCAGAACTCATCAGCTTTTTCACTCTGAACGGTCGCGGGAGCGGGGAGGGGGGAAGATCCGGGTTGACTGCGCTGGCAGCCCGCGGACAGCAGGAGTCTGTGCCGGGGAAGCGACAGGGGAACGGTGGGACGACCGACGGAGACAGCTACAGTGGCAAGTCTCGGGTGTTGGGCCCGGAGCGCCATCTCGGAGAGGTTCCCGAGGCGCAACACGAGTTCACGCGGTTTTAAGGGGGATGCGTCGATGACTATGACGAGCGAAGCGCTGGAAACGGCGCAGTATCTCACCTTTGCCTTGGCCGGCGAGGAATTCGCCATCGACATCCTCCGGGTCAAGGAGATCATCGAGTACACACCACCGACGACGGTACCCATGACGCCGGCGTCGATCCGCGGTGTCATCAACGTGCGGGGCAGTGTGGTGCCGGTGGTGGATCTGGCGGTCCGGTTCGGTCTGCCACCCGGCGAGGTCACAAAACGCAGTTGCATTGTCATCGTGGAGGTGGACCTGGGTGGCGAAAATGCCATGATGGGGATCGTGACGGATGCCGTGAACGAGGTCACGTACCTGACGGCTGACGACATCGAGCCGCCGCCGAACTTTGGCACGCAGGTGGCGATCGAGTTCCTCTTGGGCTTCGGTAAAATCGACGAGCGATTCGTCCTCCTCCTCGATGTCAACCGGGTGCTGTCTGCTGAGGAGTTTGAGGCACTGGTTGCGGCACAGATCGAGGAGGCCGAGGTCGAAGCGGCAGATGGGGAGGCCGAGGTCGAAGCTGTGCACGAAGAGGGAGCGTAAGGTTGCATGACGGCGAACGGCGAAGCAATCAGGTGCAAGCCATAACCGGCGTGCGTGAGATGATCCCCGCGATGATCTCGGATCGAGAGTTCGCTCTGTTTCAGGAGCTGATCCGGCGGGAGGCGGGGATCTATCTCGCTCCCACCAAGAAGCCCTTGGTGGTTGGACGGTTGAACCGGCGACTGCGGGAACTGGGCTTGACGTCGTTCAGGGAGTACTACGACCTCGTGGCGCACGGTGGAGATGCCGAAGAGCGGGTTCGGATGCTCGATCGCATTTGCACCAATGAGACGAGATTTTTTCGCGATTCGCGCCACTTCGAGTTCTTGGAACATCAGGTCTTCCCGCAGTGGGTCGCCGATGCGGCTGAGGGAACGAGGTCGAAGAAGCTCAGGGTCTGGAGTGCCGGCTGTTCCACTGGGGAGGAACCGTACTCGCTCGGTATGATGCTGTTGAGCCATTTCCCTGTGTCGAGTGGTTGGGATGTGAGCATTCTCGCCACCGACCTCTCGACCCGGGTTCTGCATCAGGCCGCCGCAGGAGTGTGGGCCCTTGTCCGGGCGGAGGGCATCCCGCCGGATTATCTGAAGCGGTTCATGTTGCGAGGAATTGGCTCGCAGACCGGCAAGATGAGAGCCTGCGAGGAGCTTCGAGCTCTCATATCCTTTCAGCGGGTGAACCTAAATGCTGAAGACCACCACGTGTGTGGATCGTTTGATCTGATCTTCTTTCGAAACGTCATGATCTATTTCGAGCTCGATACGAAGAAACGAGTTGTAGACCGTCTGGTGGATCGCCTGGACACATCGGGATACATCTTCACTGGGCTCGCCGAAACCCTAAACGGCATCACCGGCCGGGTTGGCAGTGTTATCCCGGGTGTGTACTCTGCGGCGCCGAGACCACATGTGGACAGTCGCACGGCCGGCGCACGGCGGGCGAATGGACGTTTTTGCCGTGGCTCATCCAAGTGACAGGTCGGTTCGAGGCGCGCTTGCGGGAGCTGACCGGTAGATGAGCGGTCGATGACCGTGACAGTTGAGGGACAACTAGAAGGTGCGGCGTCCGGGTCCCTGATGATCCTCGATCAGCGAAGCCCGCATCGATGGTACGGCCCACTTCCACAGCGGTGGAGGTGTTCGTTTCGCGGACGGCGCTGAGCAGCCAGAACGATAACAGAGTCGCCTCGATGTGTTGATTGTGGTAAGGCGCGGCGACTCCGCGGTGTTCACCCCTGAATCTAGTGGCACAGGATGGAGTGGGTTCACAAGGAGGATGTATGTGTAACACGATACTCGTCTGCGATGACGCCATGTTCATGCGGACGTTCATCAGTAAGGCCTTGACGGAGGCCGATTACCAGATCGTCGGCGAGGCGGAGAACGGCCATCAGGCGGTTGAGCAATACAAGCAACTCAAGCCCGATGTAGTCATCATGGACCTCGTGATGCCCGACATGGACGGGATGGCGGCCGTGCGAGAGATCGTGAAGTGCGATCCCAAGGCGCGTATCCTTATTTGTAGTGCCATGGGTCAAAAGAATCTGATGAATCAAGCGGCCCAGGCAGGTGCCAAGGAGTTCCTCGTCAAGCCGTTCCAGCCTATGGGCATCGTTGAGGCGGTGCAGCGAACCCTGGCGTAACACGTGCATCCGACGGAGCACGCAGGCGCCTCACTGTGCAAAGACGATATTGCCAGCCCGCTGCTGGGCGCGAGCGGAGTCGTCACGATTGGCGACAGGTTTAACCAGGAGAACTCGGTATGGAATCCAAGTACGACTTCGGGCCCGTCCAGCTCGATGCCCTGCGAGAGGTCGCCAATATCGGTGCGGGGCATGCTGCCACAGCATTGTCACAGCTGACGAACCGATCCATTGGGATCAGCGTTCCAGAGATTGAGATCGCGAGGTTCGAGGAGGTCGCCGAACTGCTTGGGGATCCGCAGGAGGTCATGGCCGCAGCTGCGATGCATCTACTCGGCGACGTGACTGGATGCACATTGTTGATGATCCCCGAGGTCAAGGCAAGGGCCCTTTGTGACTTGATGTTGTACGACACGCCGACCGGTGACACCGGCTTCGGTGAATTAGAGCAGTCGAGCTTCAGGGAGGCAGCCAACATTCTCGGCGGTTCCTACGTGAATGCCCTCGCCGCCTTCCTTGAGTTGTCCATCGGGCTCTCCGTACCGACCTTTACGGTTGACGCTTCAGGCACAGTGCTGAGCGCAGAGTTTCTTGCGTTTGGCAACGGTCGTGACCACGTCCTCTGCGTCGTGACCGATTTCACGTTTGCCGATGACCAGCCCCCACTCAGAGGATACCTGCTCACCTTTCCGGATCTGATGTCGCTGAAGGCCATCTTAAACGCGATGCAGGCCGCATGACCATGTGGTTCTCTCAGGCGATGTGAGGAGAGGAATGGGTAACAGAACGGGCTCAGCACGTCCCCACGGCACGACTCAGCCAAGGAAAAAGCTGAATGTGCTCGTGATCGATGACTCTGCGGTGGTCCGGCAAGTCATGCAGGTCGTGCTCTCACAAGTGGGGCGGATGAAGGTGACCGTCGCCGCCGATCCGCTGATCGCGATGAAGAAGATGGAACGACAACGGCCTGACGTCATCGTGCTGGATCTGGAGATGCCGCGCATGGACGGCCTCACCTTTCTCCGCAAGACCATGGCTGAGGACCCCATTCCGGTGGTGATCTGCTCGAGCGTTGTGGGTCGGGGAACGGAGGGAGCGCTGCGTGCCCTGGAAGAGGGTGCGGTCGACGTCGTCGCGAAGCCGAGCGTAGGTGTTCGCAACTTTCTCGAGGAGTCAGCGGTGATGCTGGCCGATACCGTTCGGGCGGCGGCCGGCGCCCGATTGCGACAGCGCGGAGCCCGAGTCGCAACGCCCGCTCGCGCCAAACCCAAACTCACGGCTGATGCCGTCCTGCCGGCACGCCGCAGGCGGGGATTGGCGCACACCACGGACCGGGTGGTTGCCATCGGGGCATCCACCGGAGGGACCGAGGCTGTGCACACGATCCTCGAGGCGATGCCGGTGGACGGCCCCGGGATCGTGATTGTCGTCCACATGCCGGAAAAGTTCACCGCTGCGTTCGCCGAGCGGTTGGACTGCAACTGCGCAGTGGATGTGAAGGAGGCGTCGACCGGCGACCGCATCGTGGAGGGCCGAGCGCTCATCGCGCCGGGGAACCGTCATACGGTGGTCGAGCGGAGCGGAGCCCAATACATCGTTCGGATCACCGACGGACCGTTGGTCTCGCGACATCGGCCGAGCGTCGACGTGCTGTTCCGCTCGGTGGCGCAAGCCGCCGGTCCCAACGCCGTCGGGGTAATCCTTACCGGCATGGGCGATGACGGGGCGGTTGGGCTTTTGGAGATGCAGCAAGCCGGCGCCGCTACTATGGCCCAGGACGAAGCCACCAGTGTGATCTTCGGAATGCCCAAGGAGGCCATTGCTTGCGGCGCCGCCGGGCAAGTCGTACCGCTACCACGGATTGCCGGTCTCGTCCTGGAGAGGTCAGCCAGGAGAAATTCAGGAGCTCTCTCGTCAACGGCGGGACGCCGGGGTGAGGACCAAGGTGGGTGAAAACTAACCCGCTAGCTAAACGACATGGGATTGCGATCGAGGAAAGGTACAATGGGACTGTTTTCGTCCAACGCTAAAGACCGTCGCCGCTCCGCTTCGCCTTCGGAAACCTGTGACGGCAATAGGGGCCTGTCGATTCTCGCGGCGCACCTCCGAGTGGAGGGAGAATTGCGCTCGTCGGGTTCGGTGAAGATCGCCGGCCGGGTCACCGGCAACGTGCGAGCGGAACACAAGGTGGTGATTGCCAAAGGCGGGCTGGTCGAAGGTGACATCCACACGACGGAGGCGCTCGTCGCTGGTGAGGTTCGAGGTTCGGTCACGGTGGACGGGCGAATCGAGCTACACGCTACCGCCATCATCCGGGGCAACGTCACGGCGCCGCGGCTCGTTGTACGCGAGGGTGGGAGCGTCGTCGGCCAGGTGCGGATGGGCAATTCAGTGAACGTTTCTCAGCAAGATATCTGGAAGCGACCCGCCGGTTCACAATCGATCGCGGCAACCCAGGCGACGGAACCTGCCCCCTTCTGCGGTCGATGATAGAGAGCACTTTGAGCCCCGAGAATGTGGAATCGTTTCACGAGGAGGGGACATGAGTCACACGTTAATGATCGGCGATGACACGAATCCCCTGCCAGGCCATCCGAGCGGTCTGCGCGGGCGCCTGGTTCGGCGCCGGCGCTGTATCGGAGTCACCAACAAGACGAGGGGGATCTGATCGTGACCATGCATCGTGACAATCAAGGCGGCAACGGGTCCAAAGAACCTCTATCTGATGGACTCCAAGCGACCCTTGCGGCGGACGCGATGGACCCGAGAATAGCCAAGCTCGAGGCGCAGCTGCAGGCCCTGGAGCAGCTAGCTCCTATCATTGTCTCCGTGCAGGACCAGGCCGACGGGCTGGCAGCGACGCAGCGGCGCTCGGAGGTGCGGTTGGCCAAGGCCGCGAAAGACGCCGAGCTGGTGCAGTCGCAGATGGAGCGGCTCACCCAAACAGTCGACACGGCGGTGTCGCTCAAAGAAGATCTCACCCGAGTCGCCGAGCGCGCGGACGCCCTTCAGCAGCAGCGTGACGCGATCGATGGAGCGATCGAGAAGGCGATGAACCTCGACACAATCGTGCAGCAGACCGAGGTCGCAGTGCAGCAGGAGCAAGAGCACGCGAGCGCACTCGACGATCTCAAGGATGCCGCCGAGGCGTTGCAATCACTCCACGCCGAGGTCTTGGAGCGGTCGGCCGAGATCCGGTCGCATCAGCTGCAGATCGACGCGCAAGAGCAGACAACGCTCGAGGAGCTCACGGCGATCCGAGGCGCCGTGCGAAAGGGCGTCGAACGGGCGGATGGCACCTGCCGCGAGTTCGATGGGCTGAGCCAGCGGGCAGACGAGCTGCGCGGGGCGGTGACTGATCTCGAGGCTCACCTCGGCGCGCTCGACGAGTCACGTGAAAGCCTGACCGAAGTGCAGGCGGAGGCCGCTACTCTGGCGATGCAGTTGCGTACGATCGCGGACGACTGCAGCGGGCTTGGCGCGCTCGAAACGCGGGTTGCGGACCTGCAGCTGCTCCACACCGACGTGCTGACACGCTCGGAACGGATCGCCGCGCAGCAGCAGGAACTCGACGCAAAGGCGCAGGCGGCACTCGAGGAGCTAGCCAGGATCCGCGAAGGCGAGCAGCAGAGCCTCAACCGTCTCGACGTGGCCAATCACGGGTTTGATTCGCTGAACCGGCGGATGGGCGATCTGGACGATGCGCTGGGTGATTGTGAGATACGCTTTCGCTCGCTCGAGGCGTCGCGCGAAAGCATCAGCGACGTGGAGGCGAAGGCCGAGGATCTAACGGGACGGCTGGGCACGATCGCTGACGAGTGTCGTGACCTCAACCAGCAGGCCGACCGCATTCGGGCGGTGCGCGAGGATGTGGAACAGCTTGACGAGGCGGTGCGGGACGTGGCGCAACAGGCTGGACAGATTGAGGAGGTCCGGTCGGAGGTGGACGCCGTGTCGCGGGATCTGGCAGAACTAAACCGCACGGGCGACTCAATCAGCGATGCGTTGGAACAAGCGCGCGCGGCCCACACGGAGATCACGTGCATGCGGGAGGCCCAAGCCGAGACCGTGTCTTCGATGAGTAAGATGCACGAAGCGATAGATACGCTGCAGCACGAACTCGAGGAAGTCAAGGGGATGAAACCGATGGTCGCATCCGTGCGGGAAGATGCGGAGCGGGTGCAAGCGGCGATGACGGCGATCGAGGCGCGTCGTCAACTGCTTGAGGAAGTGGATAAGCGACTCGCGGAGTTGGAGGCGCTCGGCGCGCGACTCGACGATGGCGACAAGGGCGTACCGTCGGGCCGGGAAAACGATCAGAACGATAAGCTCGGATGGTACTTCAATATCGATGGATCTTTCGACTGGTCGATGTGGGAATTCGGGCTCCAGATTCGCTGTGCCGGGCGGTGGAAACGCGGTGCGGCGCTCTGGCTTGGTCCGGTTCGGCTGTTCATCGGCTGGGAAAGGCGGCATGGCCGCACCGCGCAGGCCGAGCGGGCGGTCGAGCAGTCCGAGCAACACGCGTGAACTAACGACAACAGGAACTGGAGGAGTCGAGATGAGCCATGAGGAGCTGCGCAGCGTTTTGGATGAAATGCGCCGTGCGCTGAACGTCATGGATCCGGCCGTCACGCTGGAAGACGCTCCGGCCGAGGCGGTCCGGGCGCTCGGGCATGCGGTGGACAGCGTACGCAGTAACGTCTGGACGCTGCTCACGGCCCAGCACGCTGACGAGTACCAGGATTATCTTGGCAAGATCCGCGTGCGCCGAGCGACCGAGACGTGTGAAGACATCCTGGCCGAGCTGTACGCCGACACGCTTTCCCGCAACATCGCGGGGCTTGACGTGTTTCACGCGACGCTGCGGGAGCTCGCCAGGATGTGCAGGGCGCCGACTCCGTAGCCGTATGCTTTCAGCGGAAGGGGGTTTGCGATGATTGAACTGAGCGATGTGCTACTTACACTGAGGCAGGCGCTGAACGATGTAGAGTCGGAAATCAGTCGACCAGAGGTGTCCCCTGCGGCGTTGGAGGATTTTAAGGTCATAGTAGACAGTGTTCGCACTAGCGTGTTGGCTATCCTGACCGCGGCGGATCCCACCGACTACCACAGCTTCAGTTCCGGTTGCGCCGGGGGGCCCAAGGCTGTCAGAACGTCCTGTCCGGCCTGGTGGACGGTACGATCAATGAGGATACGCCAGGGTTCGACCGGTTCCGAGCGACCGTGGATGAAACGTTGGAACGCTTGCAGCAGTTTGTCGGGAGCGGTGTGCCGTAGCGCAGGCCTATTTCCTCCTTACCAGGCCTGTTCCTTCCTTGCGAAGAGGTGGTGACCGGTGTCCGGAACCGGTGACCATCGTTGAACTCCTCGACGTTCGGTGTCACGCCCTCCGGCAGACGCGACGGCCTTTACGTCGGTGTGGCAGGGGGTGACGGGCGACACACAACATGCAGTTGGGTCCAAGGATTAGAAAACAACGTCCAAGGTTCAGACCATCTTCCTTCCATACTCCAAATCACCGTGGCCAGAAGTCCGTCAACGACTTCACGTTAACCTCGAGCGTTCCATTTGGCACGGCGCTTGCTCAATCTGACTACACTAGGGCACGACATGACTGTGAATCGTAGCCCCTGATTAGGAGCACAGCGCAGGCGGATGAGCGACGACCGCAGCAGGGGTCGCGAAGTCCTGCTCCATTTCGCCTCTCCGGATCCGCCCGAGACACGGGTCGGTCCGTTAACGACAACTAACGGTTGAGACCATGAAAAGTCGAGGATTGTCGTTAGTTGGGCTTCTGGTGGCCCTTGCACTGTTCAGCGTGGTCACCGGATCCATCTACGGCCTGTTGACGCCCCCACAACGCGGCTATCACGTGCAGACGCCCCACGTCGAGCTCAGCGAGAACGTGAGTAATGCACTGACGGTGTTGTCATCTGAGATTCGCGAGCTCGATGCGAATGATCCGGTCGGCGGCGACATTGTCAGTCGGACCGCGTCGTCCGTAACGTACCGCGCTGTGCGGAACTTGTACTTTGTTTGCCAACCACCCGACCCGGTAACCGGGCAGATAGTCGTGGCACAGGATTCGTGGCACGGCCTGCGGCCGATCGACCCGGTGCGCGATTGGGTTCTCGTGTTGCAGGAGAACGATCCGGACACCCGCCAGGATGATCTTTGGCTTCGCACGGATCTCGCAGGCGTCTCGATGGGAACCGCGTGCCCCGGAAGCGCGCCAAGTCTCACGCTCACGGTTACGAACATTATGCCGACGGGCGCCGGACTCACAGGTGTGGCCGAAGGCGCCCCACTCCGCGGATTTGAGCTGGTCGAGCTCCTGCTGGACCAAGACGATGACGGGGAGTGGTGGCTCGCCCTGCGGCAATTCGACAAACCGACTGGATACTGGAATCCGGTGGAAAAACTTCTCGGACCTCTGACGTCGAGTGGACTCCACCTGACGTACTCGGACCACACCGGCAGCGTGGGGGCCGACGCAGACGAGGTGGCGAGCATCAGCATTGTGATGACCGGACAGAGCGCGGAGCCCGTGTTTGGCTACACTGAGTCAGTCGAGCCTCTCACGAGTCAAATGTTGACCCGCGCCGCGTTGAAGAATAGCCGGCGCTGAACAACACACGAGACTGGAGAGCCGCTGTCCCACCAGCGCGGCTCATGGAGAGGTGATATGGACACCGTGCAAGATGCGGCCGTTGTGGAGCTCGAGGCACTCTGGAGCGCGGCGATCATCGGAGCGCGACATGCCTCACGAACGCTCTCGTGCAGCACCGATCGGCGGATTGATATCGATGTCTCCGACATCGGACTGGTGCACTGGGAAGACCTCGAAGATCTAGCTGACGCTCACGACCCGCTCAGGGGTGTGGCAATGTGGATGCTGGGCGACGTCGAGGGCCTAACAGTCCTTACGCTATCGGAAGAGCATACTCACCGGTTGTGCGATGTTCTGCTGCCGGGAATCCCGAATGCCGCAGACGACGGCGAGCAACCGTTGGAGCAGGCGACCCTCAATGAAGTGGGAGATGTCCTGGGGACGGAACTCTGGGTGGCGATCGGGGACATGGTAGGTAAGCTCGCCCTCCCGTCCTCGCCGATCCCGATCCTCGAGCTCTCCGCCTCCGGGCTCATCACACCACACATGGCGATGGCCCAGCCCAGTGACGACTTGCTGGCGGTCACCGTCGATTTTGCCGTTGAGGGATACTCGGACCTGATCCGAGCCTACCTGTTGCTTCTTCCGGATCCCGAGTCGTTGCACGCCATGCTGCGTCCACTCGATTTCTCTCCCTGCGAGGAACCAGCCGCGCCGGTCGAGCAGGTAGTGGCAGAAGCCCTGTGCCCACACGCGGCGGCGGTACGCGCAGAAGCCCGGCGCAAAGACTCGCTGTTGTTGCCTGCGCACACGCTGTCTGAGGGTGAGACATCTGTCTCGGGTCTGGACAACTCGCGCGGTGTCTCCGCCTCGCGTCTGTACGTAAATCGTTGACTCACAGTCCGCTGACTGATGCTGCGATCGGTGGCACGACCTGTGCCTACAGACTGTACCGGAAGGTGGTAGCTGCAGACGGAGCACCGCAGGGCCCACAACGTGACACTGGTGGTGACCAATGAATCAACGAGGGTTCAGCCTTACTGAGATCGCTCTTACTATGGTGGCCGCAGGGACAATTTGCGTGCTAGTGATACCTCAACTCGGCAACACATACAGCGGGTCCGGCGTTGATTCCGCGCGGGACGCGATTGTTATCATGCACGGGCGAGCGCGGATCGCCGCGGTCCAGCGGGCACGCCCCACCGCTTTGGTGCTGACCAAGGACGAAGTCGTGATCCGCTCCAAGGACCCCGCCACCGGTGCCGTCGATACGGTAGGTGTGCCGCTCGACATGGCGGCGCGTTACGGGGTCACCGTCGAAACGATGCGCGATTCGGTGGTGTTCGATCCGCGGGGCCAGGCGTGGGAAACTTCCAGCACCTTGATCTACCTCTCCAGGGGCTCGGAGGCCGATACCATACAGATCTCAGCTTTGGGGAAGCTGCTGAGATGAAAGGTGTGATCAACGCAGGGCGATAGATGGAGACCGTGAATGCGCCAGACTATCGTAACCGGCCCCAAAAGTACCGACGGTCGGTCCTTTGGGAGCGCAGAATACCCTGATCGGTGACCTGGGACTCTGCGGCACGGCGATGGTTGGCGCACAGTGAAGCGGGCGGGCCAGCGCAGGCATTAACGATTAAATCTCCCGGGCCGTGACGCCTCTCACCAAACTTGCACCGCGCTTGATTGCGCCGGAATCCCCGATTGAAGTCCTCGAGGCGGAAGCCCACCTCGCCGGGCCTCGCTCTAGAGAGCCGCTGCGCGCCGGCATCCAGTGCCCGAAAGGAGACGACGGGGGTCTCGCACGGGCCCCGGACGGCCACCTCCTCGTGTTCAGCGTCGGCCCCGTGGGCTGCGCGGTGCGGGCGGTGGAAGTTCAACAAATCCTGCCATTCCCCAAGTGCCTGACCCGGCTGCCGGCAGCGCCCGCCGAAGTCGCGGGATTGTTCGCACACTCCCAGGGAGCGGCGGTCGCCATCGACCTCCGGTACAAGTTCGGCCTACCGTCCCGGGACGACTCCTGGCCCGGTGAGTTGCTCCTCTCCCGGATCGCGAAGAGCTGGGCCGCCCTGTGGGTAGACCGCGTCCTCGATGTCACGCCACCGTCCAGCCTCCAGTGGGTGCGCCTTCCCTGGCCGCTCATGACGACGGTGTTTGACGGGACGGTTTTCTATGACGGGCAACTGATATTGACCACCGATGTCCGACGGCTCTTCCGCATGCCGTGCGCTCCCCGGGAGCACGAGGACACGCGGCGACGGGTAGGGTACGGGCGTCAGGCGGCGATGCCGTCCGATGAACGCCCGGAAAATGACGATGACCGTCACATCGCCGCCGAGGTGCAGCGGGCCGCGAGAGGTGACTCCGAACCCGAACGCCCAGCCACGGTTCCCCCGGACCGCGGCGACCTCGCCGGCACACGGGCGAGAGCGGCACGGAATAGTGGCTCCGCCGATGGCCCGGAACGGCGCTCAGCTCGGCGAACGGATCGCTGGCCCGGCACGCGCACGTCCGCGCGCGCCCAGGTCTTCGCGCCCGCGGCGCGAGATCGTATTTCCGCGCCGTCCTGGCCCAGCCTCGCTGCACGACCCCAGGGGGTGCCGATTGCGGAAACGGGTGCTGCGACGGCGCCGATCACACCCGGCGGTGACCAGGAGCGCGCTCAGTCTCTCACCGGCAGACCGCCGGCTCTCCCCATTCAGCGTGTGCCGTTGGCAGGGCCGACGGTGCATCAGAGGGACGATGGGAGAGCCCGATCCGGCGTAAGCCGCCCGAGCTGGGCCTGGGGCGTCCTGGCGGCCCTGTTGCTGTTGCTGATGCTGATGCTGATCGTCGGGATGACGTGGGAACTCAATCCGCTTCGCCGCGCCGAACGGGCATCCAGGCAGATAGTCTCTCGCCCATCTGAGCCGGTGGTGCGCACACAGCGCCCACCCATCTCGGGGACGGAACCCGCCGCTCCGTCACCCGCCCCGGCGGCTGAGCGCGTCGTCGCCGCGACGCCGCCCATCGTTGAGCCGCGCCGCGACGCTGCGCGGACACTTCCGGGGCCCCCTCAGGCGCCAACGCCGGCCGTCGCCGAGCGCGGGAGGATCCACGTGGTTCGCAAGGGAGATACGCTGTGGGACATCGCGGCGCGATACCTGGGCGACCCCTTCCGCTACCCTGAGGTGGCTGAACTGAGCGGGATCTCCAATCCGCACTGGATCTATCCCGGCGACATCGTGCACATGCCCGCGAACTAGCCAACACACCAGACGAGGTCAGAGCAGCTCGGCGCGTGCCGAGTCGTGCGGCCGCTGAAGCGTTGTGCAGCACACGGTGTGGATCTGAAGATTTGAGAGCCAGCGCTCTCGTGAAGCACGCGATCAGCTGACCGCACTGGGTATGACGGACGACGACACGGACACCGTATGTGCCGACGTGGAGGCTCCGCAAGCGTAGCGGTGGTTGCCTCCAGGCTGCGTAGCGACCCCTATAAGTAAGGAAAACAAGACGGACTGGGAATCGTGCTGCATCGTCTGTCAGAGGACATTGTGGCGATGCGATTGCACGACGCGTCGTCAGCTTCACGACAGATGCCTTTTCCGCGCTCAACTCTTCGTTCGCTTCCCACCTTGCATGGAAGGTCTGCCCATCCGATTAGCTCTCGTCAACACGCCTAAACTGCGGCCGAGTAACTCGGATCGGTTGGGGTTCCTGGCGTGCCAGCGGCACGATCGACAGATTCTGTGGGCCCTCGTGACGATCACTGGGATGACCGCTCCGAATTTGTGGGCCGGTTGGGTTCTGTCTCGCGCAAAACGGAGCTCGACGGCTCAAGGGGGGCCAGCACGCCGCACACAGTGGACCATGTGTGTGCGCGCTTCATTGGGGTTCAGAAAGGTCAATATGGACAAATACGTTCACGGCTATTCCGACCGCGAGACCCAACGGCTGCACGACCAGGCGGGTTCGGTGCGAGACCTGTTCCATCGCGACACCACCTATCCAGCCGGGAGCAAGGTCTTGGAGGTCGGCTGTGGGGTAGGGGCGCAGAGCGTCACGCTGGCACGCAACAGCCCTGACGCTACGTTTGCATCCTTCGACATCTCATTTGAATCGCTGACGAAAGCGCAGGTGCTAGTCCGGCAATCGAACGTTCACAACGTCAGCTTGCATCGTGCGAATCTCTTCGCCACTCCTTTTCGCTCAGAAACGTTCGACCACTTATTTGTCTGCCACGTCGTGGAGCACCAGGCGGAGCCGGTCGCGGCG
>JBDHFY010000012.1:0-57265 GCA_039590195.1 Gemmatimonadota bacterium
AGGTCATCTGTTCGCTCCGGCCCTCGACGATCCAGAGCTCGAGCCGCCGTGCGTCGCCCTCATCGTGTCCGGAGGTCACACCGTGCTCCTCGATGTGCCCGCGTGGGGGCACTATCGCCTGCTGGGTGAGACCCGTGACGACGCGGCCGGCGAAGCGTTCGACAAGGTGGCCAAGCTACTCGGTTTAGGATACCCGGGGGGACCGCCCATCGAGCAACTCGCCGCGCAGGGGAGCGACCGATACGGCTTCCCACGACCGATGCTGAACAACGGATTGGATTTCTCGTTTAGCGGACTCAAAACCGCCGTGCTGTACGCCGTTCGAGAGGACTCCAGCCCCGAGGCCAACCGACCCGACATGGCCGCATCTTTTCAGGGATGTCTTGACGCAGAAAGTCCAGGCCGGACTCCGGCACACCGGTTACCGAACCGTCATTCTGGGAGGAGGAGTGGCGTGCAGCCGCTCCCTCGTCAAGCACATGGGAGCCGCCCTGAAGGGTCGCGCGCGCGTCGCCGTCGCGCGGCCTCGCCTCAATGCAGACAATGCGGCCATGATCGCCCGCGCCGGGTGGTTCCACCTGGCCAACGGCCGCGAGAGCGATATATATCTTGAGGCCGATCCCAGCCTTCCGTGGCCGGGACTCGAACGAAACCCCGAGCTCCAGCCTTCACGCCCGTGAGACGATGACCGTCTACCCACTCAAGTTCTTTCTCGGTCCACTGGAAATCACCGGCTACGGCATCATGATGATGATCGGATTTCTCATGGGCGGATGGGTGATCCAGCAAGACCTGCGACGCCGCGGAATGAACGAAGAGTACGCGGCGGATATCGTCATCTTTTCGGTGATCGGCGGCATCGTGGGCGCCAAGCTCTGGTACGTGGCGCTGACAGGTGAGCCGGCGGCGTTGTTCTCCCGAGGAGGCCTTGTATGGTATGGCGGTTTCATCGGCGGATTCCTCGCCGTCATCATCAACGGATGGCGCAAGAAAGTCCCCATGCGGTTGACGCTCGATTTGGCCGCGCCGGCCCTGGCCATCGGCTACGCACTCGGACGCGTCGGCTGCTTTCTGGTGCAGGATGACTATGGGATCCCCACGTCGCTCCCGTGGGGCATGAGATTCCCCGAGGGACTGCCGGCATCGACGGCGGCCAACCTGTCCGGTTGGGGCATTGCCGTTCCCCAAAACGTGCTGCCGACAGAGGTCCTCCAGGTTCACCCAACGCAGCTCTACGAAGTTGCAGCCATGCTAGTGGTGTTCTGGTTGTTGCTGCGGCTTCGCACGCACGGTCGCGCACCAGGCTGGCTCTTTGGGCTGTACCTGCTGTGCGCCGGCGCCGAGCGGTTTCTGGTGGAATTCATCCGGGCAAAGGACGATCGCTTCCTCGGCGCATTCACGGTTGCTCAGGCAACGAGCATCGCGATCGTCGCCATCGGCATCGTCATCATGGGCCAGTTTGCAGACAAGGAGGAAGTGAAAGTCCCCGCTGGCTCCGCCCTGCTTCAGGACAACAGAGGGTCTGGGTAGGAGCGGCAAAGCGCTGCGGATCTCTTTCCCTGGGAATGGCGCCGGATGGCGCCTTTCTGTTGCCGCGACACCATCACCGCGGCAATCTGACGGCGAAGCCCAAGCCGACAAACCAGTCATCCGGTGCCGTGTTGAGGCCGAACCCGCCGCTCACATCCAGTTGAACGCTGTTGGTCAGTAACAGTGTCAAGCCACCGTCGAGAGAGTGGGTATCGGAACCGCGGTCGTCCAGGGCCAGCGACCCGAACGACTCCGCAAACACACCGAGTCGCTCAATGAGGCTCACCCCAAAGGCGAGCGTGTAAATCGTCTCCGCCCGTGTGTGTCTGAGGCCGGACTGGTCTGTTTCCGTCACCCATTGGGTCCCCACATTGTACCCGAGGGAGAGTCGGGGCGTTAGTTCGTGAGCAAAGCTCAGTCGAAACGATGGGTCGACGCGCCCGCTGCTGAGTGCTTCTTCACCCGTTGGCACGCTTGCGCCAGCGAGCAGCGCCAAACTCGGCATGGCACCGCGGCCGGCGTGGAGGTGGTACTTCACACCCAGCTCGAGATCTCCCACGCCCTGATCGTCGACCGTTGCCGTCGCCTCCTCGCCCCGAACGGCCTGCCATCCGGCAAACCCCACGCGGGCCTCGATTCGATTCACTACCCCTATGCGGGCCAGGAGCTGAGGCACGGCGTGACTCCCCACGCGCCGGGGGCCCCCATCGTGTCGGGTGTACGTCCATCCCGCTTCGAGCTGTACAAATCCCGGGGCCACGACCGCGCTCGACTCGGTCTGGTCGGGACGATCGGTGACCAGGGGCCCAAGAGCGGGCAGTTGCGAATGCGCCGTCTCCGCCACTGCCACGCACATCGCGAGCGCCGCAACTGCGGTTAGAAGGCCATGCTGCTTAGTCATCGTAGTACTCCGCATTCTCGCCGACCTCGGCGTTCGCCGATGGACATGATAATCATTCTCATATACGAAGAATGGCCGTCTGAGGTTTAAGGAACGGTGAAGAGCGTCCTAAAGGACGTTTAGGGACTGATCCGGCCTTGGCCGGTGGCCATCCGCAAACGGTTGGTGTCCAGAACGTTGTGCCGGCCTGTGGTGCGGACAGCCCAAACCCAGTCCCACAAGATTGTTGAGGGTGACAATATTATTAAATTATGTTAGACTAATTTAATAACGTTGTCAAGCAAAAGTAGGATGTGGGCGGGGACGAGTAGACCCGGCCGGCCACCAGGTCCTTCAACCGGCCAGCCGGCTCGGGCCCAAAGCGAACATCGAGTGTGAGCACGTCAACCTGGAAGATGGTCTTCTCGAGCAGGGTAGACATCGTTGAATAGTCGACCTGCCCAACGGACGTCGTGTCGAGCGGCGAGAACTGGGCTGCGAGGGGAGTCAGGCCCAATTGAAGGACGATGCCCACCAACACGAGCGGGACCACGGTCTGCACCACGCTTCGTCTCGCGGACCGCGGCCGCAACAACGCGTGCCGCCCACACCGGCCCCAACCGCACTCGGCAGATTGGAGGTCGCTGCGCGCGCGATGCCGTTCGCATCGGATACCGGCGTTCAACTCACCTCCATCGCCTGAGCCCAGTCGCATACACGAGTTTCCGTTTACGCATTCACCAATAAACGGATTCGCGGGACAGGCGTTCCCCACCCGTCTCACCCTCCTTCTCCACATCGTTGTCTCAGGGTGCGGCCCTTGCTACCCAACCAGAACCACGACGGCCCCCGCCGAGGAACTGGTGTGGGTTAGCGACAGAAGAGCTTGGGTGGCACCCAAGCGACGGAAGGCAGCGTCGGCCCGACCGTGTAACCGCAGGCCGGGGCGACCGTCGCCGTCCTGAACGACCTCTATCTCGAGCCATCCAACTTTGCGGGCGGTACCGGCATTTTGCAGGGCCTTGTAGGCAGCCTCTTTCGCCGCCAGTCGCACCGCCACGTGCTGCTCGGGCCGCACTCTGCCAAGGCAATACGATCGCTCGGCCGAGGTCAGCACCCGGCGGAGGCCCCGATCGCCGTGGCGCACGATCATCCGCCCGACGCGAGCAACGTCCACGAGGTCGATCCCGACGGCGACCGCATTCACCGCAGGCCGATGCCCAACACTCCGGCCAGCCAGGCCGGCGGGCGGAGAATTCCGCCCAGCATCAGTCCGATCCAAACGGCCGCAGCCAGGGCGATCGTTCCCACGATCACGAGAGGCCATGGGGATTTGCGCCACGACGCCAGATCATTGAACACCGCGCGCCAGCGACGGATCTCCTCCCCAACGCCCGTTTCCATGGCGAGCCATGCCGCCTCCAGAGATCGCGCCGCCAGAGCCAGTTCCGCCTGCCACTGATCCAGCGTCTCCCGCTCCTGCGCTGTCGCCTCTGTCAACGCCGCGCTCGTGGCCTCGAGATTGTCGAGCACGGGGATGAAGCCGGCCCCTGCGGACCCAAGACGGGCCGCGAGGGCTCGTCTTTCGGCGGCGTCGAGCATCAGTTGGAGTCTGCGCCGCTCCGGCATGCGTACCGCGCGCGCTTCGGCTTCCAGATGGGTCTCGATGCGGTCCACGAGTTCGTCCGCCACGGCCGCGACGGTCTCATTCCACACCGCAAGCCATCCGTCGCGGCCGAGCGTGGCCAGCGCGGCAGCCCGTTCGTCGTTAGCCGCCAAGCGCCGCGCTTCCCCGGCAAGCTCGATGATCTTGGTCACCAACTGACGCCGAAACGGTTCGAGCGTCATACCATCCACGGCGCGGCCAGTGCCGGTAGTCAGCTTGCCGAGGGACGGGCCGAGCTCGGGTATGCGCAGAGGGATGAGGAGTCTGGATTTGCTCACGAAAAGATGGCTGAGATCACCTGTTCCGTTTCGCCGAAATCCTCGAACACGGCGAACGCCCCGGCAGCAAGCAGGTCTTCCGTCGAGTAGAACCCGGTCCCGACACCGATGGCGCGGGCGCCGATCGATTTCCCGCAGGTCACATCGGCGGGGGTGTCCCCTATGATCACGACGTTGTGGCCCGTCGGGGCTCCTCCCATGACCTTTGCAGCACGGGCCACTGCGATGGTTGGAAGTGCGGAGCGGTTCATCGCATCGGATCCGAAGGCCCCCACCGGAAACATCGCCGAGTCGATTCCGGCTCGTCGGAGTTTCAGAGCTGCTCCGGCGGCCAGGTTCCCTGTGAGCAGTCCCAGTACGGCATCGACGCGTCTGTCGAGTGCCATCAATAATGACCTCACGCCGGGAAGTACTCGAATCTTGCGCTCGGGTCGCTGCAGCTCGGCATCCAACAGCGTCGCATAGTGATCGCACACTGCTTGGACGTGGCTCGGATTACCGGCTGACGGGTGCCCGGCGGCGGCGAGGAGCTCATGGACGATTTGGGGATCCGTTTTTCCGTCGAACCGGAATCCCTGGATGGGGCCTGCGGTTCCCGTCTCGCGGAGGAGGGCTTGGTGAATGGCGTCTCGTCCCGCGCCGTCTGTCCAGAGCAGCGTCCCGTCGATGTCGAACAGCACGAGCTTCTTCATTTCCAAGGTATTCCACGTGGAGGACCCATCCTAAGTCAAAGATACATCACACAACGCTTGCTGCGGCGTTGGCCCAGCGCGGGAGGTGCGCAGACCCCGCCGTGTTCGGATCGAGGAAGTGGGGAATGGGGCAGGCGACGTACTCGGCCCATAGAAGGCGCTGCGAGCGCCGCCGACATCAGCCGACGTGCACGAGCCCTTACTGGCTCACCCCGGCGGTTCCTTAGGCGGCGGCGAAGCTGCGGAGTCTCCCGCTTTCGCTGCACAACTCTTGCACCGGACGACTCCTCGGAACGAGCAGATCAGGCAGATGAAGGTGCCGCAGTCTTCACACGGGTAGCCTTCGGAGGCCCGGTCTTCATTACCACATGCTCTGCAGACCATCGCATCGACTTCGCTCACACCGCCTCCTCGTGCAGGTACTCTCCAATCATACCGTCCGAACGAGTGCCGCGCGACGGAGCATGCCGGTCGGATCTCCGTTATGGGATCAGAACGGGCAGCGCCCGGGGCACGACCACGGCCGTAAACGGTGTGTGCCCACCCAGCTCGCCGTCGAGTTGGACGGGGCGGGCTGGCTCAGCCTCCACGGTGACCTCACGACCCCTGGCGTACCGAACCCAAGGTTCGCGGCGGGTACCGCTGAGCAAAGTCCATGCGACTTGCAGGCTCTGGCGGGCCCCTCGAGCAGTGAGAGCCACCACGTCGAGCAACCCGTCGTCGAGCGCAATGTCGGGGCCCAGACTGAGCACTCGGGGAATGATCTCGGCACAGTTGGCGACCAGCACCACGGCCGCATTCATCTGCATCACGTTTCCGTCGACGGTAACTCGGTAGGGAGCCGGGGCGACGGCCCGCGCTGCTCCGAGCACCGTTCCCACATAGGCTCCCATTCCCCACCGCCGCTTGGCGGCAAGGGAGGTGCCCGCCATGAGCTCGGCGTCGAATCCGGCACCACAGTTCACTGCGAAGTAGCGAGTGCCGGCAAGGTTCTCGATACGCCCCACGTCAATGGTGCGAGTTCGGCCTCGTGCTACGATACGCGCCGCCGTGGCCGGGTTCCTCGGGATCCGCAGGTTTCCCGCCAGGAGATTGCCGGTACCGCCCGGAATGAGCCCAATGGGCACGTCGTGGCCGACGAGGCCGGCAACGGCATTCATGGTCGTCCCATCACCGCCGTACACGACGACCGCGTCCACGCCATCGCGCACGCCCGCCCGGGCAAGCTCGGCGGCGTCGCTGGATGGCACCGTCTCGGTGGCTTCGACGGCACACCCCTCCGCTTTCAGCGCTGAGAGAGCCACTTGCAGCATCTTGCTGTTGGTGCGGGCGGCCGCCGGATTGCAGATGACCAGGACGCGGTGCACTAGTAGCGCATCTCCCAAAACAGGTCCAGGCCAATCTGTTGAACCTGCCGCAGTGGGCCGCTCAGCAAACCGCACCCGCGCACCGGGTCGCTACTTGCCGCCAGATGCCATTGCCTGCTCAAGCGAAACTCCGCGCTGATGCCCACGTTGCTGGTAAACGCCAAATCCGGACAGACGCGGGGGCTGACCGTCACGAATGCCCGGCTCCCAAACTGACGCCCGACGGCCACTTCGAACCCCGTGAGTCCCTGTCCGAACTCCGGTCGAATCTGCAAGTAGTCTATGGGGACTCCAAGGTCGGAGATGATCGATCGCTCCAGTTCGCCAAAGAGAGTTCCGCCCAAGAACTCGGCTGCGGCGAACTCCAGGTAATTCTGACGGCTCTGGCTCCCACCCGGCTCCGCTCCGAGCGCCTGCACGCTCGAGGCACCAAACAGGAGATAGGAGATGATCTCAGACTCAGGAAGCGCCGGCACAATGTCGCTGGTCAGCGTCAGCTGGGGTGCGTAGAGAGTTCCGCCGACGTTGACGAACACCGTGATGTTATCGCCCCGGAAGGTCCGAACCACGTGCCGCGCGTTGATGTCGACGGCCGCGTCGAGATCCGGAGTGCCGAAGTACTGCACCAATCCATCCGTGACAGTGAAGTCCCGAACGACAAAGTCGCCGAGGAATGTCCCGCGGCTGATGGGAAGTCGGTAAACGCCACGTGGGGTATTCAAGGAGCCGTCCAAGCGATACTGGTCCGCGATCTTACCCGCCACGACCTGGCCCGTGAGTTGGATATTGGCGTCGCCCGAGCGCAGCCAGACATCCGAGCCCATCTCGAGCTGCAGGCTGTCGATCCGCAGGCTATCCAAAACCCGGTTCTCGAAATCGGCCCCGAGTCCCTGTCGCCGCAGGAAGGCGGCGGCTGTTTCGCGCGATGCATTGAGCGAGGTGTCGATGAGGGTGACGAAGAGCGTGTCTTCCAGATTGACGATCTCCTTCTCGACCAGGTCCGCAAAGTACACCACGCCGTTCGTGATCGTGCCACGCCCGGTCAACGTCGCGCCGAAAACGGGACCCCGGAGCGCCAGGTCACCGGAGATCGTGAGCATGACGAGGTCCGGCACATCTATCGTATGAAACCGATCTGCATCGAACCGCAGGTTCATCACGGGCTTGGTGAATCCCTCCAGGCGCACGAAGCCCTCGATTTGCGTTTCCCCGTCTCCACTGGCGAGCGCCATGTGGTCAACCCCGATGGTGTCGTCCGAAAGCACCAACCGTCCGTTGATGCGCTCGTGCGTCACCCCCAGGTCGGGAAACGTGACTCGACCGTCAGCGATCGCCAGACTCCCGGTGAGCTCCGGGCGTTCCCACGTCCCCGTGATCCCGACATCCGCATCGAGGAGCCCACCCACCCCCTGCACCAACGGAGTGAACAACTCAGCGAACGCGGGGTCCACCCCCTCGGCCACGGCGCGGACCATCAGCCGTCCCGGAAGCAGGCGCTCCGCCACGTCCGTGAGGCCGAGATCCAGGGGAAGATCAAACTCCACGGTGACCACGGGTTCGGCCGCCCGCCACAACTCGTAGCTGCCGGCGAGGCGGCCGTCTACGTAGTCAGCCGATCCCTCCAGGTGGGGTGTTCTGAACGACCCAAACCGTCCGTTGTCGAGGGCCAGCGCCGCGTGCAACTCGGGGAAGCGCGCGGTTCCTCCCACGGAAAAGGTCCCTCCCACGCGCCCCTCAACGGTTTCGGGATCCGCTTGACGCAACGCCCAAACGTCGGCCAGCGGGAGAGCTTCCATGGATCCACTCAGCGTCCCAACGGCCCGCCGGGGCACCCGGCCAGCAAGACTGACTTTCGCGCCGCCCGCCGCGCCGGTAAGTGTGACGTCTCGCAGATCGAACCCGTCGTCGCTCATCGTTACGACGGCTCGACGATCGAGCGACCAACTGTGCGTCGGCAACAGAAGCTCCAGCGAATCGAACGGTACGGTCAGCATCCCCGCGTCCAGCACCGCACGGCCACCGGCAATCAGGGAGCCGTGCGATCCGAGGGCAGCCCGACCCGACCACACCGCCGTCTTCTTGAAGCCGGAAACGTTGAAAGCCAAGTCGGCGAACGACCATCGCCCAAGCCTCAGGGAGTCCAGCGTACTGACCACGAGCACCTGTCCGTTGCGCTCACTGGTCCAAGAAGTACGGAATTGCAGTTCCTCAATCGACGCGCCGGTGGATGTGGCTCGGGGAACGCTGACTGCCGCCTGCGCTCGGTAGTCGTCGAGCGAGCCCTCGATGGTCATTCGAGCGGTCGCCGACCCCAGGATGTCGACGAACACGTCGCTCTCGCTCGCAACGGGGGACACTTCCCGCAAAAGCGACTCCACCCCACCGAGCGAATCGACAGCGGCCTGGAGCCTCATCGTCCGATTGTGTTCCACAGCCAATCCGACGCCACCGTCCGCCGTGAAGAGCAGCCCTCTCGCCCAAGCGGTCACTTCGTCCAGCTGCAGAATGCTATCTCCCATCCGAACGATGCCCCGCAGACTGTCGAGTGGCGAACCGGCGACGAAGGAAGTGTCTAACGCGAGCACAAACTCACCCCTGGGCAGTGACGAGGAATCGGTCACGACTCCACCCGTCATGCCTCCGTAGAGTTCGGTCGGCCACAGCCGGCTATGGACGGCGTTGGCGTTCAAGCGCGCAAATTGAATGTCGAGATTGCGGGCTCCCACGAAGCCCGGCAACAGAATCAGATGCCCATCGCCGGCCACGTTAGCGCCCGGGCCATCGAGGTGGCCGATGAACGCGAGGGAATCGACAAGCCCCGCCAGGGTCAGCTGGCCGGCGAACGTTCCGCGCTCCGGAAGTCGAGGGTAAGACGGGTGAATGCCGGCGAAGTCCAGCGAGTCCAGCGTCACATCGGTCCAGAGCCCGAGCGTGTCGCTGCGGGTGTCGAGGCGCACATTCCCGCTGGCAATGCTGGTCGGCGAGGAACCATCCTGGTGTCGGAGCGTTCCCCGGAACTCGACATTCTGCCATGAGCCGTTGAGTCGCCCCGTTCCGCCCAGCCGGCCGTGGAGACCGATCACTGGGAAGAGCTGGTGCACGGTGCCCAGATCGATGTCCGCAGTATCGACCTGAAAGTTGTAAAACACGGGAGCATCTGATGCTCCCAACCCCACCACGCCCGCCCCACCGATGTAACTCTGCGGCCAGCCCACAACCAACGAATCGTGCAAGCGCCAGTCGAGCTCGACGAAGAGCAGATCCACGGGGCCCTCGGCGCTCACCCGTCCCGTGAGCCGGCCGGCAAAGGGAATCGTGTCCACCATGGGACGCACATAATCGAGGCCGAGGCTATCGAGATGGAGTTCGGTGTCGGAGAGTGTCCATTGCCCGTTCGGGCCCAGCAGAATGTTCAAGCGGCCGTTGAGGGTTCCGCCGCCGCCTGGGCCCCGCATGCGCATCTCAGATCCTTGAAACGAAAGGTGGTCGGCGTCCACGTGCCGGGCTTCGAACCGACCGCTTCCGACGAGCCCCCACGGCAAGGGGCTCGCAATCCCCGCCACATCGTTGACATCAACGCGCTCGGCGTCGATCTCCAAGTCAACGAGGAGGGGCCCGTCCGGCCACATCAAGGGCCCTTTCACCCGGGCTACGGAGCCGGGAAGCGCAAGCTCCTCCAGATCAAAGGCCAACGAATCTCCAATGATCTCCATACGCCCGCGCATGTTGCGGATGTCGAGGGCAGGATCACTCATGCGGACGCTGAGTTCGTCGATGTCGAATCGCAGTCCCCTGTCGCCAGGGAGTGGGGAGGCGATACGCGCGTACGCCACTCGAGCGTTGAGGTTCTCCACCCGTCGAACACGCATCCACCCGTCCGACCACTCCTCAGTCTCGAACTCGCCGGGACGAGGACCGTCGGTCGGCGTGTGGATCACGACGGTGCCGTTGCGAATCTCGGCATCGTGGAACGCCACGAACGGATCGGGGCCTCCCCCGCCCGGTCCACCCAGGCCCAGGACCTCTTGGTAGTTGAACCGCCGGTTCGGGCCCTTCACGACATTCACGAAAGGCTCCTCGAGAATCACCTGGCCCAGCACGATCCGTCCGCTCAAGAGATCCTGGAAGCGGTACCGCATCACGACACGGGGGAATCGAGCGAGCAGGGTGCCATCCTCACCCCGGAGCACCACGTCACGGGCCTCCAGCCCCTCGGTGAACGATCCGCCGAGATAGCCGGCCTCGGCCGTGCCGTGCAGGACGTCGCCCAGCACGGCCACCCCCAATCGCGCAAGCACTTCGCGTCCGGCCTCGGTGCGAAAGCCGGCGCCCCCCACGCCGAGTGCGGTGGCGCCCACGAAGGAAAGCAACAGGGCGACGCCAATCAGCACGCGCTTCGCCATCAAAACGCCTGTCCGATCGAGAAATTGAACTGCAGATATCGGCTCACGAATCCAAGATCTTGTTGGTCGGGTGCGTAATCCGGGTCGAGCAATTCCAACTGGGCGCCCTCACGCTCCTCGAAGAGCGGACCCTTTTGCGGCGGGTATCCGTTGTACGCAATATCGAGGCGGATCGGTCCCAACGGGGTGAGAAACCTGAACCCGACCCCTGGGGTGACCCGTATGCCACTCGTGCTCAGTGGGGTATCTCCCCGCTCGAAGACCTGGCCGGCATCCACAAAGAGGGCGCCGGCGAGGCGCCCGGACAGGGGAAACCGCAGCTCCGCGTTGGCAACCAGCAACTGGTTTCCACCGGTTGGGGATACCAGCGTGTCCGTAACCACTACCGCACCGGCATCGGTTTCCACCGTATCCCGGGGCACGATCACCCGCACGACGGCGCCCAGCTCATTCTGGCGAAAGCCTCTCACCGTCGTGGGGCCCCCGGCATAGAAGCGCTCCTCAGTGGGAATCGACTGTATCAGCTGCTCGCCCCCTCCGACGCGCGGAGAGAAGATGGTCCCGAGCCGCACCCTCCACGCCAGGAGACTCTGTCGCCCCACCGGGTGATACGATGCAAACTCCGCGACTCCCTTGGTGAATTGAATCGAGGTATCCGAGCCAATGACATCTGACGCATGCCGCAGTTGCGCCGTGAGGACGTTTCCCCGGGTGGGGTTGAGTGGTGAGTTGGAGCGATCCCGCACCACCGCCAACCCTAAGGTGGATTGCACCCGGGGCTCGGTGAAGGCCTGCGTATCCTCGGCACGACAGACGTTGAGCACCGAGCAAAAGATGGCAGGCTCGGCTTTGGTCGAGCCGTACGACAGCGTGTACGACAACGTCAGCGGAAGGCCCGGGCCCATCTCGCGGGTGATGGCGAAATTCGCGCCGATCGCTGAGCGGAGATACGCCTGGAACTCGCTGCGCAGCTCTGCGGAAAAAGCGATGGACGCGGAATTCCTAGGGGAGAAGATGTACGGGAAGCGGACACCGGCCGTGACCGTGTAGTTGATCGTATCGCGCTCGGTGCCCTCATCATCGTCCAGCTCCCAGCACATGTTGTTCTCGAAACCCGCGTCGAGCGGCCTACCTGTGCCGATCTTCGACATTCGCGCGCTCAAATCCAGGGTACGGCCGCCACCCAGAAAATCGCCGACCGTCCAGGACGCAAGCGTGCGAATGCAGTCGAGCGAGCCCAAACCGATGCCGCCCCGAACACGTCGTAGTCGACCCTCGGACACCTGCACGCGGACCGTGACCAGTGAGTCATCCGGGGCGTCCGGCAGCGAATCCGCCAAGGTCACGTTGACGTAGTCGAAGAGCCCCATGCGGTAGAGCTGACGCTGGCTCTCGTACAGTGCTCTCTGGCTGAACGGCTGCCCGGTGCGAACGCTGAGGGCCCTGCGCACCACGTCTTCATCGACTTCTCTCGCGCCGATCACTTCCACGTCTTCGATGACGGCGGCGGGTCCAGGGACAATGTCGTACGCAACAACAGCCACTCGTTCCCGCGCCCGCACGTCAAAGCTTCGATAGACCTCCGCAAACGGATACCCCTTGTCGCGCACGGACCCCTGCACCGAGTCGGCCGATGCAAGAAACCGGACCCGGTCGAACGGATCTTCAAGGCGGAGTGGTAGATCCCGCCTGAGCTCACGCCCTGACATGACCGCCTCGGCTCCCGTGATCGCAATGGAGCGGACTCGGACCGGTTCACCCTCAGTGATCTGAAAGCGAATGTGGACGGCGTCGGACGTACGCCTCACCACCGTGTCCACGCGCGCCTCCAAGAACCCGCTCCGGCGGTACAAGAGCAGCATGCGGAGGACATCGCGGCGAAACTCGGTCTCGTCGAAGTAACGCTTCTCGCCCAGCAACCCAAGCGTCATCACGTGCAGGATCCCCGGTCGGGCAAATGCTCCGGACTGGGACGTGGCGATCGAGATCCGCAGCGTGTAGTCGTCGATGGCTTCGTTGCCCTCGAAGTCGAGGCCGCGCACCACCAAACGGCGCGGCTCCGATTCTTGAGCACTGAGGATATTGGCGACGAGGAAGAGCCCCGCGAGAAAACGGGTGGGCTTGATCTTTCCCCCTATGACAAAAAATGCTCCCCAGGATAGCCACAGCGGCGGGGCCGGGCGTGCCACAACTCGATACAGGCACTGGGTAAGTTACTCACCCCGCACGACTTCCGGCACTGCACCTCTACCTGGTCATGAGATCGGCGGCGATGATAGCGACCAGATCCCGGCGGCCTGCCGTGGCTTTGGCTGGACCGGAGCCCGCAAGCGGCAATCTCCCTGGGAAACGGGGGTCAGCCCTGCCTTGCCGGGCATTTCGGGGTTCTCTAGCTTGCAGCCATCATGGCTATCTACACCAGAGCGGGCGACAAAGGCATGACGGCACTCTTTGGAGGAGGCAAGGTCTCCAAGAGTGAACTTCGGGTGGCCGCGTACGGCGAGGTCGATGAGCTGAACTCCGCAATCGGCGCCGCCGCCGCGTGTGCTCCTGAGGATCTCGGCCGCGAGCTCCTGGACTCGATCCAGCGGGACCTCTTTTCGATCGGTGGGTTGCTGGCGGCCCCCGAGCCGGGGAGGGTGGCCGACGCCCTGGCACGGGCGAAGCTGCCTTCGGCACGCGTGACGGAGCTGGAGACCGCCATCGACCAAGCGGACGCCGAGTTGGCACCACTCGACGCCTTTGTCCTGCCCGGGGGCACGATGAAATCTGCCCTGCTCCACCAGGCCCGCACTGTCTGCCGCCGTGCCGAACGCGGGGTCGTGGCACTCGCCGAGCGAGCCGCGATCCCGACAGAAATCGTCCCATATCTCAACCGTCTCTCTGATTTCCTGTTCACCTTGGCCCGATTAGCGAACCACCGCGCCACCGTTCCCGATAAGACCTGGTAATGCCAACGTATCAGTTCTCCCAACTCGACGTATTCACGAGCATCCCGCTGACAGGAAACCCGCTCGCCGTATTTCCAGACGCCGAGGGGCTCACGGCGGAAACCATGCAGGCGCTGGCCCGCGAGATGAACCTGTCCGAAACGGCTTTTGTCACGGCCTCCGCGGTGGCGACGAGGCGAGTTCGCTTCTTCACACCGGCAGCCGAGGTCCCGGTTGCCGGCCACCCCACCATCGGTACGTGGTGGCTGCTTGCGGAACAGGGGGAATTGGATCTCCCCGACAGCGAGTGGCAGCGTTTCACCCAAGAAACGGGCAGTGGTGTGTTGCCCGTGGACATCCGCACGAGCAATGGTGCGCCGTCCGAAGTCGTGATGCTCCAACCGCTGCCGGATTTCGGACCGATCGTGTCCGATCGCGAGCGACTCGAGGAGGTGCTGGGGGGCGACGGCACCACCGTTCCCCCGGACCCGCTTCCCCAAATCGTCTCCACCGGTCTCCCGCAGTTGATGGTTCCCATGGCCAGTTTGTCGGGCCTTCAGTCGTTGCCGAGCGGCGGCACCGGTGGGAGTCTCGCCAGCTTTCTCAGGGACGCTGGGACCGACTGCGTCATGTGCTATTCGCTGGAGACCGAGGCCCCCGATGCGACGGTCCATTGCCGCATGTTCGCCCCCGGACTGGGGGTGCCGGAAGACCCGGCCACGGGAAGCGCCGCGGGTGCTCTGGGCTGCTACCTGGTGTGGCACGGGATCATCCGTCCTCACGACGGCGTGGCGGCCGTCGTCGTTGAGCAAGGCAGCGAGATCGGCCGGGCGAGCCGCATTCACGTGGAGATCGTGGTGGGCAATGGTGGAGAGATCACCGAAGTCAGGGTGGGCGGTACGGCCGTGACCATCATCTCCGGCGGGGTGCGCCTATAGCACCGGCCACGCTCAACGTCCGGCTCGGCGACGAGTCGTATGACATCCTCGTGGGAGAGGGTCTCCTCGATAGCGCCCCCAAGATCATACGGGGCGTCTGTCCCGCCTCAGCCTACGCCATCATCACCGACGCCACCGTGGCACCGCTCTATGGCCAGGCTCTCGCCGACCGGTTACGAGCAAGCTTAGTGTCCTTCCCGGCCGGCGAGGCGAGCAAGAGCCGTCAAACGTGGAGTCTCCTGACCGATCAACTCCTCGATGCCGGAATCGGTCGTGATGGGGCAATCCTTGCGGTGGGAGGCGGCGTGGTGGGCGACCTAGCCGGTTTCGTGGCGGCGACCTATCTGCGCGGCATTCCGTACGTCCAGGTTCCCACGACGCTGCTGGCGATGATCGACAGTTCCATCGGTGGCAAGACGGGCGTCGATACCGCCCACGGAAAGAATCTGGTTGGCGCATTCCATCAACCGCGGGCCGTCATTGCCGATGTCACCACGCTATCGACGCTCCCGGAGAATCATCTGCTCGCCGGGATGGCCGAAGCCATCAAGCACGGCGCCGTCGCCGACGCGGCCTACTTCGAGCATCTCGTCTCACAACACCAAGCGATCCTGTCCCGACGCTCCGAGGCGCTCATGCAAGTGGTGCACAGAAGCGTCGAGATTAAGGCGGCGGTTGTCGAAAAGGACGTGCGCGAGCAGGGACCACGGGCCGTGTTGAACTTCGGTCATACGGTGGGGCATGCGATCGAAGCCGCATCAGACTACCGCCTCCTGCATGGCGAAGCCGTTGCCGTGGGGATGATTTCGGAGGGAGAGATCGGGACCCGCGTCGGAACGACGGACCGGGACGCGGTGCCCAGGCTTCGGGCAGCTCTCGAAGCGTACGGGTTGCCGTTGGCGCCACCTCTGGCCGTCCGTGGATCGGCCCTTCTCGAAGCCATGATGAGCGACAAGAAGAAGCGCGGGGGCACGCCGAGGTTTACGCTTTTGCGGCGGTTGGGTCAGGCAGCCCAAGGGGAGCATGGAGCTTGGACATTCTCGGTCGATGAGGGAACGGTTGCCGATGTTTTGAACAGTTGGCCGTGACCACTGCAGCCGACCAACCAGCTTGTTGATAACTGCTCACATTATCAACATCCGGTTAAGCGACGTTTTGACAATGGCTTATCTGGTAATCCCCGTCGTGTGTACCGCATTTTGCGCCAGGAAACAGGCAATTTTTCCACATGTGACTCGCAGTAATGTGGAAAATCCTTTTCCTTGACGGTCCCCGGACGATTTTATATTGTGTGTCGCGCTTTCCTGTACCTCGCCCCGCACCAGCTGGTGAACCCTGTGGTCGTCGGGTTTTCTCCTAATAAACCGTTGGCGGGTCGCCGTTCACCTCACCGGTCCTCAACTCAGGAGCAGGTATGACGCAGCTCCGCGGAAGCAAGGCAACGGCATTCTTTCGCACCGGCGTGTCCGGAGCCTTCGATCAATATCTCCAAGACATCCAGAAAATCCCACTCATTACAGACCGCGAAGAGGAACGTCGCCTAGCGAGACTGGCGCAAGTGGGTGATGAAAACGCTGCGGAGCGACTGGTGACTGCCAACCTGAGATTCGTGATCTCGTACGTAAAGAAGTACCAGGGGCATGGGTTGGACCTTTCCGAGTTGGTGGCGATTGGCAACGAGGGTTTGCTGCGAGCGGTTCGCAAGTTCGACCCGGATCAATGGTGGGTGCGGCAGGCGGTGCTCAAGGCTTTGGCGGAGCAGACCCGCAGTGTGCGTATTCCGTTAAATCAAAACAGCCATCTGATCCGGATGGCACGCACAGAAACATACCTCTCACAAGAACTTGGAAGAGAACCGACGGACGGCGAGATCGCGAAAGCGCTCGATGACTCCGTACAGAATGTGCGCAATGCCCGCCGCATGACAGCCGCCGAGTTGTCGCTCGACGCTCCGATCGACCGGACGGACAAGGACGCTGCCACATTCGGCGAGCGGTTCGCCGGACAGGAAGGCAACGAAATCGAGGAGCGGACCGATGGCAGGTTAATGCGGGAGTTCATCGACCGGATCTTCGAGCAGTATTTGACACCGCGAGAGCGGAAGATCCTCTATCTCTATTACGGGCTCCAAGAGGGTTCGGAGGGGATGACGCTCGAAAAGATCGGAAGTTTGATGGGTGTGACGCGCGAACGCATACGACAGATTCGCGAGCGCGCCTTCGAGAAGCTGCGAGAATGCCCGGACGGCAAAGCGCTCATCGGTTTCTGGCGCGCGGCGTAGGCCTCGCGGAGCAGGACCGCATGACGGATCGGGGCTTGGTGGAACCAGGCCCCGATTTTTCTTGCGTCCCATACCCAAGCGGGGCCCCGACGCTACCGAACCGGAAGAGGGAACCAACCATCTTCCCGGGCGCGACGGTTTATCTTTAGGCGAGGAGTATGATCGGAACAGAACTGCCGCTTTTCCCTCTCTCTGTCGTGCTGTTTCCCGGCACCGTCCAGCTGTTGCATATCTTCGAGCCCCGGTACCGCCAGATGGTGCGTGACTGCCTGGACGAGGATTCGCGCTTTGGGCTGTCGGTTCTCAGGCCGGACAAATCCAAAACGGCGACACCGGTGGAGAGCGATGTCGGGTGTCGCGCGGTCATCAAATCGCATCACCCCCTCCCCGACGGCCGCTGCAACATCCTCACGGTCGGTGAGGAGCGTTTCGTGATCCAGGAGATCGTCGACCGAGATCGTCCCTATGACGTCGGGCTCGTGGACTACTTCCACGACGACCCCATCGCGGATGCGGCGATCCAGCAGGTGACGCAGGATGTCCGCGCGGCATTCTCGAAGATCGTCGACGCCGACGGCACAGGAACGGGACGTGCCATGGCGGAGGAACTCCCAACCGACCCAGTGGCGCTGTCGTTTCACGTCGCCGCGGCTCTCCACCTCGATTTGGAGGTCAAGGAAGAGCTGCTCCGGCTCACGTCCACTCCTATGAGGCTCGAACGGCTCCGCGCAATGTTGATCTCCCTGAACGCCGAGACCGACCGGCGCGCTCAAACCCAGCGGCTGGCCAAACGCAACGGGAGAGCCGAACCCCCTCCCACCACGACGTCAGCCGAATGACCATCTCCGACAGGGTGCTCTCGGCAATGACGGAGATCGTCGGACCCCGCTGGGTGAAGCGGGCGCGGTCCGAGTTGGAGACATACGCAAGCGACGGTCTCCCCACCCGCCACTCCCGACCCGGCGCAGTGGTGATTCCAGGCAGTCGTGACGAAGTGGTTGCCTTGGTCAGGATGTTTGCGGATTTTCGGGTGCCATTTGTCGCGAGGGGAGCGGGAACAGGCCTCTCTGGAGGCGCGCTGGCCGGTGCGGACGCGGTTTCGGTCGTGTTGACCCGCCTCAATCGAATCCTCGAGATCGATCCGGAGAACCGGCGCGCGGTCGTCGAGCCCGGCGTGGTGAACGTCCAGGTTACCGACGCCACGAGAACCCACGGATTGCTTTACGCTCCTGATCCGTCGAGCCAGACAGCGTGTACCCTGGGCGGAAACGTTGCAGAAAACGCCGGAGGTCCACATTGCCTCAAGTACGGCGTCACCACGAACCACATCCTCGAACTCGAAGTCGTGCTTCCCACAGGCGAGTTGGTGACCATCGGATCTCCCGGCGGCGAAGCCTGGGGGCCGGACCTCGTCGGTTTGTTCGTGGGAAGTGAGGGCATGTTCGGCATCGCCACGCGCGTTACCGTGCATCTCGTACCGCTCCCTCACGCGGTGCGCACGCTGCTCGCCGACTTCCCCTCGATCCGGACGGCGGGGGAAGCCGTTTCGGCCATCATCGCGTCCGGCATCGTACCGGCGGCGTTGGAGATGATGGACCAAAACTGCGTGGCGGCGGTTGAGGCGTCCATCTACGCTGCCGGTTATCCCACCGACGCCGCGGCCGTGCTCCTGGTTGAACTCGACGGCACGTTCGAGCAGGCAGTTGCCGGTGAGACGGCTGAAGTGCAACAGATCCTTCGGGAGCGAGGTGCCCGAGGCGTCCGCTTGGCCGCGACAGAGGCGGAACGCAACCGTCTGTGGCAAGGAAGGAAGAAAGCGTTCGGCGCGCTGGGAAGGATCAGCCCCGACATGATGGTCCAAGACGCCGTTGTCCCACGGTCGGCGCTCCCTGACGTGTTGGAAGAAATCTCCCGCATCGCCGACCGATACGGCATCACAGTCAGCAATGTCTTCCACGCCGGTGACGGCAATCTCCACCCCAACCTGAACTTCGACAGTCGAAACGCCGACGAAATGGACCGCGTGCAGCGTGCATCCGCCGACATGATGAAAGCCTGCATCGCGGCTGGTGGAACCATCACCGGCGAGCATGGCGTGGGAGCCGACAAAATCTCATACATGCCTTTGATCTTCGATGGCGACGCGCTCGCCGCCATGCGCGCGGCCCGTCGCGTGTTCGACCCGCAGGAGTTATCGAATCCTGGCAAGGTCGTACCTGTCCACGCGTGCCGCGAGTGGTGGTCGGCTGGTAACGCCCTGCGGCAAACGCCCAAGCGAGAGGAAAGCGTGGCATGACGCTCCTGCCACGCCGTCGGGGCAACCGGTGTCGGACACGGGCCTGACCATCGAGCGGCGCCTGCGTGCGGTCCTCGGACCCGACGCGTCCATCGATACGACCGAGGCCAGCGTTCCTTGTATCGCTCCTCAGACGGAGGAAGCGTGCGCTCGGGTCATGGCCACCGCGGCCGAACAAGGATGGACAGTGCGCATTGCAGGTGGGCGCGGCTTCAGCCAGGTCGACGCGCCCGCCGACCTGGTACTCACAACGGCCGCCCTCTCTGAGGTAACTGACGTGCGCCCAGCGGACCTGGTCGCCACGGTGGGGGCCGGTGTGGTGCTCGAGGACCTTCGCCAACAGCTGGGCGACCACGGAGTCTGGTTGCCCATCGATCCGCCCGGCGAGAGACGGACGCTCGGCTCAATCATCGCAACCGCAACAGCCGGTCCGCTCCGTTCCGGCTTTGGTTCGGTCCGGGATCACATTCTCGGACTCACGCTCGTGACGGGTCAGGGACGCGTCGTCAGGGTCGGCGGCCGCATGGTGAAGAACGTCGCCGGGTTCGACCTCACGAAAATGGCTACGGGAAGCTTCGGGGGCTTTGGGATCGTGACGTCGGCGCATCTTCGCCTCAGGGCCGTACCACGAGTCGACCTGTCGATGACGGCGTTGGGGGACAGGGATGTGCTGATTCAACAAGCGCGCGCCATCCTGGCACGAGGTCTTTCGCCGTCCGCCCTCGAGGTCGTATCACCGGCTGCGGCCGACGAAGACCAATGGCTGCTTGCGGTGCGTCTGACGGGCTCGGACACGTCGGTGGCCGCCGAGCGCGACGCCGTCAGCGGCGCATCCGCAATACCCTTCACCTCGATCCCGACCGGCGAGGCATCCGAGTTTTGGAGGCGGATGTTGATCGGAACTGTGGACTCTCCCGTCAGCTTGCGCATCGGATCGTTGATTGCCGCCCTCGACGACGCGGCAGATTTGATCACCCATCATGTCGGTGAAGAGCGCATGTCGATCAGCGTGGCAGCGGCCACAGTGCGGTGGAGCGGCAACGCCCCGACCGACAGATTCCAACTCCTGCGGCACGCGGCGGTCCAGCAAGAGATGCCTCTCACGATCGAACGGGCACCGTGGTCGGTTCTCGCGGGGCTCGGGCATTTCGGCGCCTACCGGGCAGGTGTGAGTCGGCTGGTGGGCGGGCTCCGCAAGACTTTCGATCCAACCGGCGTGCTGGTCGTACCAATGGGCGACTGAGCATGAACACCGCCGAACTCCCAGGCCTCGACCCGTGCGTGCACTGCGGTCTGTGCCTCCAGAGCTGCCCCACATTCGTCGCCACCGGTGACGAAGCCGACAGCCCCCGCGGGCGCATCGTTCTCATGCAGGCGTTGGTCAGAGGAGAACTCGACGCCTCGGACCCACTGCTCGCGCAGCATCTCGACCGGTGCCTGGGATGCCGCGGGTGCGAGTCTGCATGCCCTTCGGGTGTGCAGTACGGCCATGCCATCGAGGACGTTCGCGCCGTGCTGGCCGACACCAGATCCGTCCCACTTCTAGCGCGGCTCGTCCTGAGCACGTTCGCGGAGTCTCGGATACGGCGGCCGCTGTTAGCCGTTGCTCGATGGATGCGGCCCGCCGCCCGGTATCTCACCACCGACTCGTTAGTCGGATTTGCGATAGGCATGCTGGCGGCCACCCGACCGCTGAACCGGCAGACCGGCGGGCCGGTCGGAGGGACCGGCAGACGAGCGAAGAACGGCAACGGTCTGCGCCTATCGAACGCAACGACGCGCAACCCAACACCGCACCAGGTAAGGGGCCGGGCGGTCGTTTTCCGTGGTTGCATCATGGAAGGTCTCTTCGGCCACGTGAACGGGGCCACCGAGCGCACGCTCGAGGTCAACGGATTCCCTCTCGTAACGGTTCCCGATCAGAGCTGCTGCGGTGCCTTGCACGCCCACGCCGGATTGCGTCGGGAGGCCCAAGACCTTGCCCGCAGGAACATTGGCGCGTTTGGGGATGACCCTGACGTTCGAGTGGTGGTGAACAGCGCGGGCTGCGGCGCGATGCTCAAAGAATACGGCCGTTTGCTACAAGGCGACCCATGGCACGAGCGCGCCGTCGATTTTGCCAAGCGTATCCAAGACGTGAGCGAAACGCTCACCCAAGTCGGACCGCAAGCCGGTGCTTCCCTACCCCTGACCGTGGCCTATGACGCCCCCTGCCACTTGCACCACGCCCAGCGCATCATCGAACCCCCGGTGGACCTGATGGCAACGATCCCCGGCTTGCGACGCATCGTCCACGCCGAATCGGAACACTGTTGTGGAAGCGCAGGGATATACTCTCTAACCCAACGCGCTCTGTCCCGCGAGGTCCTTGCACGCAAGCTCGCGGCACTACGCGCGGTGTCGCCCGACGTCGTCGCGACGGGGAACCCTGGCTGCCAGATGCAGCTTGGGGCGGGGCTATTGGCCAGCGGCTACGACGTTCCGGTGGTGCACCCAGTGGAGTTGCTCGACTATTCGTACCAACAAGCAGGATTCTACGACAACTGACGGGCGACGGTGGCCCAGTGGTGGTAGATTGCACCTGCGATGACTACTCCCGAGTCTTTACCGCCACCCTTCGTTCTCTCGCCCGACGATCTGACGGATGAGGAGGTCTCGGCCGTTCTCGACGGAGCGGTGGTCGCCGCCGCGGATACCGACGTGATCAGCGTCGCGGGTCCCGGTGCCGTGACCTGCATTCAGGGATTGTTGACCAACGACATTGACACTGCAGGCGATGGCGGCGTGGTCTACGGCGCCGTGCTGACGCCGAAAGGCATGATCATCTCCGACATGTGGGCAGCCCGGGACGGGGCTGTTGTGTTCCTCACAGTCCCAAGGCGGGGCACGGATTCGTTGTCTGAGGTGTTCAAGCGTTATTTGCCCCCGCGTCTTGCCCGACCGTCGATACGTTCCGACGAGCTCACCGTGATACGCCTCGTCGGCCCACGGGCCCTGGACGTAGCACGGCTGGCCGGCATCGCGCTACCTCAACCGGGCAGAGCTGAGAGCGCCGTGGCCGGCGAGGTAGCGTGTTTCGTCACACGACCAACCGAACCGGCGGATTTCAGGCTGCAGATTCAACTCACCAAGGAACACGCTCCTCGGATCACGAGCCGGCTCGAGGATGCCGGGGCCGTCGCTTCCTCTTCTGAGGCGCTCGAACTCTCGCGCATCCTGAACGGTTGGCCGAAGCTCGGGGCTGAGATCGACGACAAGACACTCCCACAAGAGGCCCGCTATGATGAAATCAACGGCGTCTCCTACACCAAGGGGTGCTACACGGGACAAGAAACGGTTGCCCGCGTGCACTTTCGGGGTCACACCAACAGAGCGTTGGAGGGACTGGTGTGGGACGGCACGCCGAGCCGGGAGGAGTCTGAAGTCATACAAGAGCACAAACCGATGGGGCGGGTGTCGAGCATCGCGTGGCTGCCGGTCGTCGAGCAGCACGTCGGCCTTGCCATGATCCGCAGCGAGGTCAACCGGGACCGAGAGTTGATTGCAGCCGGCGCGCCCGCCGAAGTCGTGAGTATCCCCTTCGAAATCAATCCGTGACGCGGCAACCGGGATCTCTCGCGACCTTGAGCCTTCCCACCCGTGCCTGATCGGCGAAGCTTCCTTTACGGACTGACGCTCTTCGGCGCGTCGGCCTCCCTCCCGCGCTGGCGGCAGCCGGCGCCTCGGGTGGAAGCAAGATCCACGGTGCTCTACTCCCAGCCGGGAGGTGAGACCACCCTGGTTCGGTTCCAGGTGCATGATGCGCAGGTGCAAGCGGGCCGGCTCCGCGTGTACGATGGAGCACGCCGTCTACTCGGCACAGCAGGTGTCCTGGGATTGGGCGACCGCCTGTACGGAGAACTCTGGCTGCCGCTGCAGGGCGAGGCCGGGATCGTGACCGAGTTGGAATTGCCGAACCGTCGCGGCGTCTGGAGAGGTGAACACCGCCTCCGAGCTCAGCCTCGCTGGACGCTCTACTGGGTGGCCGTCGCCGACCCGGCCCGGCTTCTCGCACGGCTGGATTCTCTGCTTCCCTGGCAGCGGGCGATCGAGATCGCACTCCTCCGCGAGGCGTCCGTCGGAGGAAACCCCCTCGCGGTCAAGACTTCTTTGGAACTCCTGGACCACGTTGCTTTCCTGCGCATCGGCCAGCCTGCCAGGGAACTCGAGGAGCGCTTCGGCATCCCGATGAGCCCCGTCGCCGTTGGCGCAGAGGAGCACCTGGGCCTGCGGGCCAGCGCCTCATCCATGGCCGGGATCGGGGTCCACTACGCAATCCTTCAGGAGACTCCAGCGGAATCACTGTTCAGCACAGTGGAAGGGCGGGACGGCTCGCGGATGCTTCGAGCGGCAGCGCTTCCAGGGGGCGACCCTCGAGAGCTCGGGTTTGCTGAGGACTCGGACCGCATGCTCCACGAGATGGAGCGACTACTCACTTCTTCACCGTTCCTGCTTTCCCCGTCTTATCCCAGGCACGCTGCCCTCTTGCTGACCACGGAGATCGACAACGACTGGGGACAGTTGATCCGGGCTGTACAGGAGTGGAATGCCAGGTTCGCGTTTCCGAGGATCGTCACCGGCCACGCGGACGAGTTCTTCAGCACCGTGGAGCGCGGAGGAGGATTCCGTGTGGCTCGACCGGGAGAGCCGCGACAGACCACACCCTCCCCAGAACCCGCGACGATCCGGCCCGCGACCTCGCTCGCCCCAGATCACCTGACGGACGCCACCCGGGGGCGTCGGGAAGCCGTCGCGCAGCGAGCGAGTGAAATACTCGCGCCGCTCAACACCCTTCTGGGCGGTCAGGCGCCTGGAGTCGAGGGATTCGCCCAGCAGCTCGCCTCCGCGGTCGAGGGCTCGTTGGTCTTTAACCCATCAGGGGTCGCGCGGACCGATGTTGTGACGATGCCCGACGGTACGGAGCGGATGGTCACCGACGTGCCGGCGTTGGGATATGTGTACCTGCCGGATGTCGACTACGGGGAAGGCCCGCCATACCTAGAGCCCGGTGACGTAGCCGTCGTCGGACAACGCTTCACCGTGCGCCTGGACCAGGGCAGCGGAGCGATCGCCTCGCTTTACAGCAGGGACGATGGGCTGGAGTGGGTGCGACCTCACGGCCAGGGCCTCAACGCGGTCGAGGGTTCACGACTGTACGGGGTCACGCGCTGGCGACTGCCGGGGATCGGCAGCCGGCTCGTCGCGGAGCGGTCGCTCACGGGGGTGACCAGCAACGGAGCGCCCGATTCCCTCCGGACAACCATCACGGTGTACGACGGCACGCCATGGGTCGACATCGACAACGTGATCGAAGGCAGGGGGGCGGGACCGCTGCGCTACGGCTTCGACTGCGACGTGGAGGGAGGGTCTATCTCATGGGAGACGCCGGGCGGGGAAGAGCGACAGCAGCCGCCCGTCGGTCCGTTTGCACACCTGCGGTGGCTGCGCCTGGAGTCTCCCAATGGCTGGGCGCTCCATCTGCGGGCTCAGGATGCCCCCTACGCCGAGGTCGACCACCGCGGCCACCTGTTGAGCATCACACCCCCACCGCCTCACCGGTCCCGCTACCGACTTGGCGAGGCGTCACCGTACGCACTGCGGGATGAGCCGTGGCTGTTCGGTTGGAGCGCGGAGCCGTTCTTATCGGCGCGGGTCTCGGGTCGGGGCCCTGCGGTGCTCCCCACCTACGACAACGTGCTGCGCCCAGACGAAGTGGGAATCGCCGTGTTGGGCGTCACGCCCGCGGCGGCGGGGAACGATGCCGTCGTGTACCTGCAAGAGCTGTTGGGATTCGCTCGCGAAGTCACGATTCGACCGGGCCTTCTGGGTTTCCGCCAGGCCCGCCAGGTAGATGTGCTGGAGCGGGACCTCGGCGAAGCCACCAGGGTATCGGATGCCGGGGACGTCAGGGCGGCGGTCTCGATTGGCGCCATGGGCGTCGCAGCCGTTCGGTTGATGGATCTTTTCTTGAACAGGGCTTGAACCAGATCGTGGCACAGAGGTATATCTCCGCTATGAAGGATCGTCCAAACACACTCAGAGCACTGAAACGGGCCGGCTGGGCTACCCCCCGGCGACAGCAGCGGTCGGTCAAGGATGAGATGCGGGAGAACCTCATCTGCAGGCTCGAAGAGGGACAAGACGTCTTTCCGGGCATCGTTGGATTCGATGACACCGTGCTGCCGCACATCATGAACGCGATTCTGGCGCGGCACGATTTCATCTTGCTCGGGCTACGGGGACAGGCGAAGAGCCGCCTCCTCCGTGCGCTGGTCAGCCTACTGGACGACGCGATCCCGATCATCGCCGGCAGTGAGATCAACGACAGTCCGTTCCATCCCATATCGAAGTACGGACGGCAGCTCATCGAGGAGCACGGCGATGGGACACCCATCGACTGGGTGCCGCGCGGCCAGCGCTACGTCGAGAAGCTCGCGACGCCGGACGTGACCATCGCCGACATCATCGGTGACGTCGATCCCATCAAGGCTGCTCGCGGGGGGCACCTCCTGTCAGATGAACTGACCATTCATTACGGACTGCTTCCCCGAAGCAACCGCGGCATCTTTGCCATCAATGAGCTTCCTGATCTAGCGGGAAAGATCCAGGTGGGCTTGTTCAATATCCTGCAGGAAGGGGACATCCAGATCAAAGGGTATCCGATCCGTCTTCCGCTCGATGTTCTGATCGTGTTTTCCGCCAACCCCGAAGACTACACGGCGCGTGGCAAGATCATCACGCCGTTGAAGGACCGGATCGGAAGCGAGATCATGACCCACTATCCGCCGACGCTCGCCCATGGTAAATCGATCACGGCCCAGGAGGCGTGGGTCAACCGGAACGGTCGACCCCTCGATATTCCCGATTTCATTCGCGACCTCGTGGAGCATCTGGCCTTCGTGGCCAGGCAGGACAAACGGGTCGATCGCCGCTCCGGTGTCAGCCAGCGGCTGCCCATCAGCGTCCTGGAAGCCGTCGTGTCCAATGCAGAGCGACGGGCTATTCTCAACAAGGAGAAGAGGGTTGTGCCTCGGGTGTCGGACGTGTACGCCGCCATCCCCACGATCACGGGAAAGATCGAGCTCGAGTATGAGGGCGAGCTTCAGGGTGCCGACACGATCGCGCAGGATCTCGTACGTCAGGCCACCGACCGCACGTTCGACGACCGCTTGGGAGGCGCCGATTTCGACGAGGTCGTCGAGTGGTTCAACGAGGGCGGTGCACTCAAGATGGCGATGGACGAGCGGTCGGATGTTTGCGTCAAGGGCCTGGGTGTGGTCCCCGGCCTCTTCACTATCATCGAAAACACTGGCCTCGCGCCGAAGAAGGATCCCCCGACGCTGGTCTCCGCGTGCGAGCTCGTCCTGGAGGGGCTGGCGGCGAAGAAACGCATCTCGAGTTCAGAGGAACTCGGTTACTCGCGGCTGACACCGGAGAAACAACCACCGTTTGGGCACGGCTTCAGCGGCAGTGAGGGAGGAAGCGGACCCAATCTCTTCTCGTAGGTGATCACGTGGCGGTCATCACCGTTTCCCGACAGTATGCTTCAGGTGGCTCCCGGATCGCCGAGCTTTCAGCTTCGGAACTCGGCTGGACGGTGGTGGACAACGAATTCATCGACCGAGTCGCTACCCGTGTCGGCCTCCCACCCGACGAAGTGGCGCTTCGCGAAGAGCGGGTCCCCGGGTTGATCGAGCGTTTGGCACGGACGCTCACCGTATCGTCGCCGGAGCTCTTTCTGGCCTCGAGCAATCTCCCCACCGAGGCGACAATTCCCGAAGTCGAGATGGTGCACATGACCCAAGCCGTGATCGATGAGGCGGCACAACACGGGAAAGTGGTCTTGGTGGGTCGTGGAGCCCAGGCCCACCTGACACCGCGCGAAGGTGGGCCGCTCGAGGATGCGCTGTTCGTCTACGTCGTCGCCCCCCGGCAGGTGCGCGTCCAACGCGTCATGGAGATCCTGGACACGTCGCGCAAAGAGGCGGAGAAGACGCTCGCGGAGATCGACACCGGTCGTCGAGCCTACCTCGAAACCCACTATCGCCCCGCCGCCCGGCGGCGGGGATGGTGATACAGCTACCCGCTACCAGCGGCCAGCGGCCGGCTTTGAGCCCATGGATGCATCGGGGATTCAGAACAGGCCAAGCACGCCACAGCGACACTCACCAAGCCCTCTTGCATTCTTAGTTCACAGAGCAAAGATGAAGGCAACGACGGCTACCCCCTGGCAGCCGAAAGCCGGCAGCTGGAAGCTGACCGCCGGCAGCGGGCGGGGTGAGCGGGGTGGGGGCTTCACTCCATCCGCCACACCTCGGGCACGGTTCGTAACGCCGTGAATGTGAAGAGCGAGCACAGAAGCCCGCCGCCGGTGAGCCACATGCCGGGACCGAACCGCTCCGCTACGGCGCCGGCGAGCAGTGAGCCAAAGGGGAGCAGCCCCATGAACGCCAGCGTGTAAACCGACATGACACGCCCCCGCAAAGCGTCCGGCGCAACGGTCTGAAGCAGTGTGTTAGTCGTGGCCGTATGGACGATCATGGCAAAGCCGATCAAGACGAGCAACATGAGGATCAACGGAAACGACCGAATGGCGCCGAGCAAAGCTACCAACAGTCCGAACGTCCCCGCCGCCACCGTCACGGCTCTCCCCTTCTTGATATGCCTGGCAAAGCTCGCCAGGCCAAGGGCGCCAACGAGCGCACCGACACCTGCCGAGGTGACCATCAACCCATAAGCTTGGGCTCCCAGCCCCAACACGTCGCGTGCCAAGACCGGCATGAGCATCTGAAAGGGAAAGGCAAACAAACTCGCGCTCGCGATCATGAGCAACAGCGCGCGCACACGGCGGTTGCCCGCCACGTAGGCGAGCCCTTCCCGAATGGTCGTCCAGGTGGAGTGGGGAGGCACTGTCGACGGTGCCGTAGGTATTCGAATCGCGAGCAAGGCGGCAATGACAGCAAGATACGACAACCCGTTCAACAGAAAGCACAATCCCACACCCACCGTACCGATCAACACCCCGGCTACCGCCGGACCCACGATGCGCGACGCATTGAACGCCGAAGAATTGAGGGCGATCGCGTTCATGAGGTCCCGTTTTCCAACCATCTCGACCATGAATGCCTGACGGCCAGGAATATCGAACGCCGCGACGACGCCGATGAGGGTGGCGGCCACCATCACATGAGCCAGCGTAACCACATCGGCCAGCACGACCGCGGCCAGAGCGAGGGCGACACCCATGGCCGCTACCTGCGTGGCAAGTACGACGCGTCGCTTGGGAAAGCGGTCGGCAACGGCCCCTCCAAAGAGTGAAAGGAGCGTGACCGGCAGCGTTCCGAGGAGCGCAACAAGCCCGACATAGAACGCCGAGTCGGTGAGGAGCAGCACCAGCCACGGCTGCGCGACGTGATGCATCCACCACCCTATCAGAGACACCAGGTGTCCGGCAAAAAACAGCTGGAAGTTGCGATGCTTCAGCGCGCCGAAGGCGGACGGGGGTGGCGCCTTGAGCACACCGTCGCGAGGACGTGTCGATCGTAGCACAGCGCTGGACATGGCGAGGGAACAATGAGCAAAGGGCAGAAGCGAGACAAGGTGGGCGAGCAGGTGGGGTCGAGGCCGACACATGTCAATCGGTCGCACCGTGAGATCAACCTAGTTACCGGTGTGGGTAGATTGCGAAAGGGCGGGCGGTGCACTTTGGTGCTCCAATTGCTGATCTACCAAAAGGACGTCCGGGAAACCTCAACGCCTACCGCCCTGCCGCCCTACCGCCCCACCGCCTGGGGGCGGGGGCGGGGTGTGATGGGGTATTGCGGGAACATTTCTTAAGTGCGACTGTTTGAACAGGAGTCGAACCGCGAGCCTATGCGCTACAAGAGCTACTCGAAGTACATCCCCGAACTCGCCGATGCGATCAACCTCGAGGAGTTGATCGACGAGCTCAGCGATTTTCTGCTACAATCAGGATTCGCTGGGGGGCCTCACTATCATCCGTTTTGGGGGGATTTCGGAACCGAGGGCTCCGACCACTCCCTGGATTCCTTACGGCAGGCGATCATGGACGCCCTGATCAACTCGGGAAAACTCACTCCCGAGATGCTTCAGGTGCTTCGCGGCGACTCGACGGGTGACGAGGATCGCGATGGAGAGATCCAGCAGCAACTGGCGGATCTCATCGACCAGATCGTGCAGCGCCTCGTGGAGGAGGGCTATCTCCGGCTCCAAGAGACGCCGCGCATGCCGGAGGCCCACCAGCAGATGTTCGGACCCGGCGGTCAGGCACATTCAGCCGCCCAGCAAGTCAACTTCAACCTCACCGACAAGGCCATTGATTTCCTGGGTTATCGTGCCCTCAAGAACCTCTTGGGCAGCATCGGCAAGTCCAGCTTCGGCAGTCACGAAACGCCTTATCTCTCCACGGGGGTCGAGGCGGAGGCCGTGTCCAAGCCCTACGAGTACGGAGACACCTTCAACCTCGACGTGAGTTCGACACTCACCAACGCCCTCAAACGCAACGGCCTCGCCGTTCCCATCGACATCGACTACCCGGACCTGATGGTCCACCAGGCCGAGTACCGTTCGAGTGCGGCGACGGTGTTGATGCTGGATTGTTCCCACTCGATGGTCCTCTACGGCGAGGACCGCTTCACGCCCGCGAAGAAAGTCGCCCTGGCCCTCACACACCTCATCCAGACACAGTTTCCGGGTGACTCGCTCAAGGTCGTGCTCTTTCACGACAGCGCCGAGGAAATCCCCATATCGCTCCTGGCGCGGGCGCAGGTGGGGCCCTATCACACGAACACGGCGGAAGGATTGAAGCTTTCCCGCAAGATCCTCCTATCGCAAAAGAAGGACATGCGTCAGATCATCATGATCACAGACGGCAAGCCATCTGCGCTCACCCTTTCGGACGGCCGCGTGTACGTGAATTCGATGGGGCTCGACCCCAAGATCTTGAAGGCCACCTTCCGCGAAGTGAGCCAATGCAAGCGCAGCGGAATCATGATCAACACGTTCATGCTCGCGCGAGAGCCGTCGTTGGTACGCTTCATCAAGAAGGTGTGCGAGATCTGTCGCGGGAAGGCGTACTTCACGAGTACCGTGACGCTCGGACAACACATCCTGATGGATTTCATGAGGAGAAAGACCAGGCGGGTGGGATAAGGACCGACCGTGGTCCCGCCGGGTGCAAGGCCGGTCGCTCCTCGGCAACTCTCACAGTGAACACGTAGCCTGATCGAGCCCCGGTCACGGAGGGTGATACGACCGAGCCGGCTCGTGGCGTGGAGCCATGGACTGGCTCGGCTGCTGGTCTGGGACCTCCCTGATTCTCGAACGGTAAACCTGTCCGTCGGTCCACCTGGTTCGGCGAGGCATTCTCGAAACAGCGGTAGGGAGGGAACCCATGAAATACCTGGCAGCTACTATCCTCCTGGCTCTGATGTGGCCGGGAGACGTCACGGCGCCCGCCGTCGACACGGTCGACATCACCGAGTGGCTCGTGCCTTGGGAGAACACCCGACCCCGTGACCCTTACGTGGACGGGCAAAACCGGGTCTGGTTCTGTGGTCAGGCTGGGAACTATCTCGCATACCTGGAGCCGGAGAGCGGGGAGTTCAAGCGGTTCGAGTTAGAGCCAGGGACCGGGCCACACAACCTCATCGTCGACCCAGATGGCTATGTCTGGTACGCGGGCAACCGCAACAGCCACATTGGCAAGCTGGATCCTGCCACCGGGGAGATAACCAAGTTTCCCATGCCAGACCCCGCAGCACGAGATCCTCACACGCTCGTCTTCGACCAGAACGGCGATATCTGGTTCACGGTTCAGGGGGGCAACTTCGTCGGGAAGCTCACAACGAGTTCGGGCGCTGTCGAACTCGTCAAGGTGCCAACTGACCGAGCCCGCCCGTATGGGATCGTCATCGACTCGAACAATCGACCGTGGGTCGTCGAGTTCGGCACCAACAAGATTGCGACGGTCGATCCGCAGACCATGGCGCTCGAGGAGTTCACCCTGCCCCGGAACACGGCACGGCCCCGCCGACTCCAGGTGACCTCGGACGACAAGATCTGGTATGTTGATTATGCCGAGGGATTCCTGGGACGGTTCGATCCGACGACTGGTGAGGTGCAGGAATGGCAGACTCCGGGCGGCAGTGGCTCCCGGCCGTACGGCATGGCGCTCGACGACCATGACGGCCTCTGGTTTGTCGAGTCCGGTCTGCAGCCGAATCGGTTCGTCGGCTTCAATCCACACACCTACGAGTTCTTCGGCGCAACGGAGATCGAGAGTGGTGGCGGAACGGTGCGCCACATGTACTTCCACGAACCCACTCGCGAGGTGTGGTTCGGGACGGACACCAACTACATTGGACGGGCCCGGGTTCCGTAAACTCGACGACGTCCAATTGCCTGCGCCGACGACACTGCGCGTCGCGACGCTCACCTGCATCGCGGTTTCACTCCTGGCATACGCCTACCCGGAGCAGCCGCCGGCAGGTCACACAGGTGGATTCGATGAGCCGACCTGCCGGCGGTGCCATTTCACTGAGGCGATCAACGATCCGGTGGGGGCGCTTACGCTGCAAGGCCTTCCCGACGACTACGCGACCGACACGACGTACCGTCTCACGCTCACGGTCAGCAGACCTGGAATGGCCAATGGCGGCTTCCAGCTGGCGGCTCGGTTCGCCACGGACGAGCGTGCCGGACATCAGGCAGGCTCCTTGCAGCCGGTGGATGAGCGGGTGGAGGTGAAAGCGGAGGGGTCGTTACACATCCAGTACGCGCAACATACGAAGGCCGGGACCACTCTCTCCGCGTCTGATTCCGTGAGCTGGATGGTGGATTGGACGCCGGCAAACATCCCGGGTGCGTCCGTTTGGTTCCACATCGCGGCAAACGCCGGCAACGACGACGCATCCGAGTTCGGCGATTTTATCTACGTTGCGGAGCTGCTCAGTCGCGGCGAGGCCACGGAGAGAGAATGAACGTGACCGGTTGGGCTGAGGCATTGCGGTGAACCGCGGCACGTCGATGGGAAGTTGGGGACCGGGGTTCCTGTTGGCTTGCCTCCTGGTAGCTCTCCCGGCGCAGGCCCCGGCGCAAACGACGCCTGACAGCGTGGGCAACCAGCTGCTAGCGGTATTCGGCGATGGCCCCCTCGCGGATTCGACCCTCGCCGTGTTGCAGCGAGAGGGATTTCGTGTAGCCGATCGGAGCGCGCACGCCTTGCAGCGCGCCCGTCGCGAAGGGCGTAGGCTGCCACCTGCCCCGCTCGCCGTGATGGTGAGCGTCCACCTCGATCCGTCAACCCGGCAACACGTGCTCGTTGCAGAACTTCTCGACGTAAACGCCATCGAGCGCCTCCGGCGAGTGATCATCCCGTGGCCGGCCGGTCGGGAGTTCTGGGAAGATCCGTTAGTGCAGGCAGTTCACCAGCTGTTCGCGCCGTGAGGGCGCTCAGAGATCGCCGCCCCCGCCCCGTGTTCCGCTAGCGCTGCGCGCCGCCGAACCCGACCGCCACCGCCCACGATGGAACAGGCGAGGCGGAGGCCGGAGCTTCAAATTCAACTCGAAATCACACGTTACTTAAGTTGGCAACCGGGATAAGTTGATATAAGAACATCCCCGGGGACCTCTCACAGACGGCGTGCGTCATCGTGTTCGACAACATCTTTGAGACCGTCAATTCTGGTTTCGCGCAGACGCTGTACGAGGATTACCTGCGCGATCCCGAGTCTGTGCCGCCAGAGTGGCGGGAGCTCTTTGAGAACGGGTTGCAGGGCGAAGAACCGCTCGCCCTCGGCGAGTCCGAGCCACCACCGAGGGGAAACGCAGTTTCGGCACCGGGCGACGTTGCGACGAGCCCGTCCGATGACCCATCGATGCAATCGATCACCGGTCCTGCCCTTAGACTTCTCGAGAACATGGAGGCGAGTCTAGCCGTCCCCACGGCCACATCGTTCCGCAACGTGGACGTGTCCCTCCTCTGGAGTCAACGAAGGGCCCTGAACCGACAGCTCGCTTCCGAGGAGGACAGCAACAGGGAAGGAGGAGGAGCAGGCACTGGTTCCCTCAAGCTGTCGTTTACCCACTTCATTGGTTGGGCCATCGCTCTTGCGGCCCGGAGATTCCCAGCCATGGTGCGGGCCGTCGTCGAGCGGGGCGGGGTTCCTCATCGCTTCGACCCGCAGGCGGTAAACCTCGGACTTGCCGTTGATACCCAGCGCCGCGACGGAAGCCGACACCTCGTCGTACCAGTAATCAGGGCGGCCGATCGAATGACCTTTCGGCAATTCCACACGGAGTACGAGCATCTGGTGGCCCGCGCCCGTGCTGGTACGCTCCTGCCGGACGCGTTCCAGGGCACCACCATCACACTCACCAACCCCGGAACGATCGGCACGGTTGCCTCCGTGCCTCGACTCATGCAAGGCCAGGGATCGATCATTGCGACCGGAGCCATCCGAACGCGCGGGGATGCCCGTGTGGTGACGCTGACGAGCACCTACGATCACCGGATCATCCAGGGCGCCGAGTCCGGGCTGTTCCTGCAGCTGATCGATAGCCTCTTACAGGGTGAGGAGGGTTTTTACGCGGATGTGGCGGAGGCATTCGGGATTACACCGGCCGCCCTGCCAGCCGGGACGCCGATCCCAAGTGCTCCGCTCCCGACCGTCACCGCCACGGGGGCGCCCGCCTTTTCAGACGAAATGCTCTATCACGTAGCGGCGGCGATGGGGTTGGTCAAGGCGCACCGCACCCACGGGCATCTCGCAGCTCAACTCGATCCGCTAGGAAGAGAACCGGTCGGCGACCCTTCACTCGACCCCAAGCCCCTTGGGCTGACGCCGGAAATCATGCAGGCGATTCCCACAGATGCCCTCCGGGTTTATGTGCCCGGCGAGACTCTGGCCGGCGCCCTGCCAGCGCTCCAGGACACGTATTGCGGAACAATCGCCTATGAGATCGAGCACATAGCAAATCACGATGAGCGAGTGTGGTTGCGGCGCGTGATCGAGTCGGGCGAGCACCGCCAGCCCCTCACAGAGGCTGAGAAGCGCCGCCTGTACGACACGCTCGTCAAGGTCGAAGGCCTCGAGAGCTTCCTGCACCGCTCGTACTTGGGTCATAAGCGGTTCGGGATCGAAGGGCTGGATATGATGGTCCCAATGCTCCACAGCGCCATCGAGACGGCGGCCGACCATGACGCGCAGGAAGTGGTCCTCGGTATGGCCCACCGTGGCCGCCTCAACGTGCTTGCCCATGTGCTCGGCGTGCCGTACGAGACGCTTCTCGCAGAATTCGAGGGCGGGCGCGAGGTCGAGGAGACCCTGGCCCCGAAGGGGGGCGTCGGTGACGTCAAGTACCATCACGGTGCGCGGGGCGAGTACCGAAGTCTGGAGGGCGATGCCATCCGCGTTACCCTCATGCCGAATCCAAGTCACCTCGAGGCCGTCAACCCTGCCGTCGAGGGATATGCCCGTGCCGTGCAGACCACGCGTCTCGACGGCTCCGGGGTCCACGACCCAAGTCGGTGTCTCCCGGTGTTGATTCACGGAGACGCCGCGTTCGCGGCCCAGGGCGTGGTCACCGAGACGTTCAATCTTGCCCGCTTGCGAGGATACGGCACGGGTGGAACCCTGCACATCATTGCGAACAACCAGGTCGGATTCACCACGGATCCGAGTGAGGCCCGTTCCACCGATTTCTCGAGCGACCCGTCGAAGGGGTTTGACGTCCCCATCATTTACGTCAACGCCGATGATCCCGAAGCATGTCTGGCAGCGGTGCGGCTCGCGATGATGTATCGCGAGAAGTACCGCAATGACTGTGTCATCGACCTGGTAGGCTACCGGCGGCACGGGCACAATGAGGGGGATGAGCCCCGCTACACGCAGCCGCTCATGTACCAACGAATCGCCAATCATCCAACCGTACGTCAGCGCTACAGCGACACACTGATCGGCTCGGGAGTACTCACGGCAGAGACCGCTGAAGCCGAGGTGAATGCTCACCACGATCTGCTGGTTCAGACGCAAAAAGCGCTCCTGGAAGACCTCGCAGCAGCCGATCAAGGTGAGGAACCGGTTCGAATCACCGGCATGTGGGAAGTTCTCGAAGAACCGGACACCACCGTGCCCGCCGAAACCCTGATAAACCTCAACGAGCAACTCTTGGCACTCCCCGAGGGCTTCACCGTCAACCCCAAGCTCAGGCGGCAACTCGAGCGACGGCTCAAGGCGTTCGGCGAAGCGCCCGGCGTCGACTGGGCCCACGCTGAAGGGCTGGCCTTCGCGTCCCTCTTGCAGGACGGTGTCCCGTTGAGACTCACGGGCCAGGACACGGAGCGCGGCACATTCAGCCAGCGCCATCTCGTGCTGCACGACGCCAAGACCGGAGAGCGGTACGCCCCCGTTCAACATCTCAGAGACGCGACCGCGCCATTCGAACTGCACAACAGCCCGCTCTCCGAGTATGGCGTGCTCGGATTCGAGTACGGCTACAGTGTTTGCGCGCCCGAGTCGCTGGTCATGTGGGAAGCACAGTTCGGAGATTTCGCGAACAACGCGGAAGTCATCATCGATCAATTCATCGTCGCGGGCCTGGCGAAGTGGGGCCAGACGTCACGTCTCGTCCTCTTGTTGCCGCACGGCTCTGAAGGGCAGGGTCCCGAACACTCGAGCGCCCGCCTCGAACGTTACCTGGCGCTTGGAGCCGAAGGCAACATACGGGTCGCCAACTGCTCGACGCCGGCGCAGTACTTTCACCTGCTCAGACGCCAGGCGCTCATCTCCGAACTCCGCCCCCTCGTGATCATGACACCGAAGAGCCTGCTGCGTCTTCCTCAGGCCTCTTCTTCCCTCGCCGACCTCTCAGAGGGCCGCTTCAGCCAGGTGCTCGATGACCCTACGCTTCCCGGCAACCGGATGGACGTCGCACGTCTCGTGCTGTGCTCCGGAAAAGTCTTCTACGATCTCATCGGGAGCCCGGTCAGAGCAGCAGCGCGGCACATCGCCGTGGGACGAATTGAGCTTCTGTATCCCTTCCCTCAATCCGAGGTCGCCGAGCTGGTGCGTTCCTTCCCGAACGTGAAAGAGGTGGTGTGGGTCCAGGAGGAACCCAACAATATGGGGGCCCGCAAGTGGGCTGTCCCCCAACTCATACAAGCAGTGCCCGAGGGCATCGAGATCGGTCACGTGTCGCGGCCGGAACACTCGAGCCCGGCGGAGGGATACCCGGCGGCCCACAAAGAGCAACAGGCGAGGATCGTGTCGGAAGCGTTGGGGGCTTAGGGTGTAGGGTGCAGGGTGTTGGGGGAATGGCAGCTGGCCGCTGGTCGCTGGCAGCGTGCGTGAGGGGGGCGGCGAGCTAGCAGCTAATAGCCAACGGCTAGCGGCTACACTGCTCGGCGCACAAAGCGTTTCGCGAGAATCGACAAACCGTAGCCGGCGGTCGCGATCAGGATGATCAACGGTCCCGCAGGGGCGTTCACGCCCACACCATCCGCCAGCCAGTAACTCAAGAACAGTCCCGATACGGTGCAGCCGGCTCCGATCACCGAGCCATAGACCATCATCCGGCCCAGGCTGTGGGACCACTGTCTCGCGATAGCTGCCGGAATGGTGAGGAGTGCGATGACGAGAATGACACCGACGACCCTGATCAGCGTAACCACCGCGAGTCCGGTGAGCGACAACAGCACGAGAAACAGTGCCTCCACCGGAAGACCCGACACGCTCGCAAACTCCTCATCGAATACCACGGCCCGCAGCCCCTTGAAGAGCACGATCACCGACACCAGGATGACCAGATCCAGGCTGCCGGCGATCCAGAGGTACGTGCTGGGAACGAGAACGATGCTGCCGAAGAGGTAGGTTGTGAGGTCGGGGGCATACCCCGGAGTCATCGCGATCAGCAGAATGCCAATCGCCATACCTACGGACCAGACGATGGCAATCAGGGTATCGAACCCGTGCCGCAGTCTCCGGTACGCTACGCCGATCCCGATGGCGGAGAGGACCCCGAAGCCGGCGGCTCCAATCATCGGGTCGAAGCCGAGCAGGTAGCCCAGCCCAATGCCGCCAAACGCAGAGTGCGACAGGCCCCCAGAAATCGTCGCAATGCGCCTCACGACCACCAACGCACCGATCACCCCGCAGGCCAAGCTCGCAAGCAGGCCCGCGGCCAGCGCGCGCTGAAAGAAGGGATATTGCAGTGCGTCCAACATCACTCGCCCAAGCCACCGGTCGGGGGATGCTCCTCGAGCACGCGGTGCGGATGCCCGTGTCCCAATAGCTCCACCGGACAGCCGTAGGTGGCCTCAACCATCTCCGGTGTGAGTTCCTTCGAGTGGTGGTAGTGAAGGTGCCGGTTCAAGCAGGCGACGGTTTTCACATACCGCGAGATCACCCCAATGTCGTGCGAAACGAGCACGATCGTCTTTTCTCGAGCCAGATCCTCCAGCAACTCGTAGACACTCCTGCCAATGGGGGTGTCGATACTTGCTGTCGGCTCATCCAGCAGCAGAATGCGGGGTTCCACGGCCAGTGCGCGTGCCACGAGCACCCGCTGCAGTTGCCCGCCCGACAACTCGCCAATCTGCCGCGAGCCGAGGTCAGCCATCTGCACGCGCACGAGAGCTGCCTGCGCCGCCTCCCGATCTTCGGCCGTGACCCGGCTGAAGAGCGCGCCGCGTGTAAGTCGTCCCATGAGAACGACCTCGAGCACGTCGATCGGGAACGAGGCGTCGAACCTCGCATATTGAGGCACGTACCCCACCTCCCCGCGAGCGCGGCTCGGAGGCTTTCCGAATACGCGGACGTCACCTCGATCGGGCTTCACCAATCCGAGTATGACTCGGAGCAGTGTCGTCTTGCCCCCTCCGTTGGGGCCAATGAGGCCCAGGAAGTCCCCTTGCTCGAGCGTCAAGGAGACCTCCTCCAAAACCGGCACCTCGTTGAAAGCGAGGGAAACGTCGCGAACCTCAACGGCTGTCGTATTCATCGCTCCAGTGCCTTCGCGATCGCCGTGGCGGCCTCACGCATGGCCTTGGGCCAATCTCGAGCAAGCGGATCGAGTACACGCACCGTTGCCCCGATTTCCGACGCGATGACTCGGGCACTCTGCGACGACACAGTCGGTTGTGTAAAGATCACCGGTATCCCCTCCGCCCGGAGCTGTTCGATGAGCCGGGCGAGCTGACCCGGGCCGGGCTCTTTCCCGTCCGCTTCCACCGCCAGCTGCTCCAATCCATACGCTCGGGCGAAATGCGACCATGCCGGATGAAAGACGGCGAACCAGCGGGACTTCCCACCTTGAAGCGCATCGCGGATCTCGGCATCCAGCTCGTCGATGTCCGCCAGAAGATCCGCGAGGTTATCCGAGAGGGTCGCTGCGTGTTGCGGCAGCAGACCGATGATCGCCTCTGTAAGCTCCCGCACCATGGGTTTCACCATGGACGGCGCGAGCCAAACGTGAGGATCGCTCGAGAGATCACCCTCGCCTGGCGATCCGTCGATCACCTTCATCTCGGGCAGATCCACCAGCAGATGCTCGAGCCAGGCCTTCTCAAACGGGAATGCAGGGTGCCCCACCGTCAGGTACAGGGCGGCCCGTGACATCAACTGCATCTCTCGAACGCTCGGCTCGTGCGTTGCGGGATTGGCTCCGGGGGGAATGAGGACCTCCACTTGAACGAGGTCCCCACCCACCCGCTCCACGAAGTACGCCTGAGGGGGAACCGAAACGGCTACCACCGGCCTGGATCCGTCGCCCGTCGCGTCTCGAGAGGTGCCCGCCGAGCACGACCACACGATGAGCGCGGCACACAGAGCGTGCCCCACTGGTCGCCGGGGACCACAGCCTGCCACCAGGGTTTTCGCTCGAGGCTCCATCGTCTTGGGAAGCGGGATTCACCGGACGGCCTAAAGCTAATGATGCATTCGTGTTGCAGGGAGCGGGACGAAGCGGCGACCGAGACGCTCCCGTCATTTGGTGGCGGCTTGCGGGCGCCGGCTCATCCGGCTCGCCGATCATGTTGGCCGGGCGGCTTCCCAAGCAGCCCCGTGAACCCGTTGCCGTATGGGTTCCGAAACTTCGATGTCTCAGCGGCGTACGATCTTACGGAGGCTGCTGGAGTGCTGCGGACTCTGTGCTGCTGAGTAAGACTCGACCGGGACTTGGCGTCGCCGCCCGGTTTGGGAAGATTTAGGGAGTGGTGGCGGCCCGCGAGCCGGCCTGGCTCGCACTCCTCCTACGCCGAGGTATCGACGCCCTGACCGCTTTGGACGCTCTTCGCTTTCTCGCTTTCGGCGTGTTCATGGCCACCGGTGCGGTGGCCGTTGGGTCGTGGGCTGTCCGCACGCGCCGCATCAGCCCGTTCGGCAAGTCGGCCCGCTACATCCGCCGAGTCACCGATCCTGTGCTGGACCCGGTCGAACGGTGGCTATTGCAAAGAGGTGGAAATCCACAGAACGCTGAGTGGTGGCTGCTGGGTGGAGCGGTGATCGGCGGCATCCTGATCATCACCATCGGTCAGTGGCTCATCGCCCAACTCAGGTTTGTTTCGGGGGCGGGCAGCTCCGGCCCCGGCGCCCTGATCAAGCTGGCCATCTACTACGCCGGCCAACTCGTCTCCATCGCCCTATTGGTGCGCGTAATCGCGTCATGGATCCGACTCTCCGCATCCAGCCGTTTCATGCGGTTCATCTACCTGCTTACCGACTGGATCGTCAAGCCGTTGCGGAGAGTCATGCCACCCCTGGGGATGATCGACATTACGCCGTTTGTGGCGTGGTTCATCGTCCGACTCCTGGTGAGCGGGCTACTGGGCCTCTTTTGAGCGGGCGATACTCCGTCACTCTCCACATCCAGCCGAGATCCACGCGGACCGAGGTGGTAGGGCGTCACGGTGACGCCATCAAGATTCGTGTCAAAGCACCTCCCGTCGATGGCGCCGCGAACGAGGAGTTGATTCGTTTTCTCGCCCGGCGGCTCAACGTGTCGCGGAGCGCGGTACATCTCCTCACCGGCACCGGTTCTCGTCGCAAGCGCGTGCGTGTCGAGGGGCTTCACGCCGAGGAGCTGGCGCAACGGCTCCTTGCGGCACATAGGGGCTGATCCGATCTCGCTACGGAGGTGGGTGCGGCGCTGGCGAAAATCGTGCTCCCCATATAGGTTCATATGACGAGAATTCAGTACGTGGTGATTTGCAGCATATTGCGGCCACGCTAAACAACCCGCTAAAAAGCTCAGCTCGGCGCTGACTTAGCGGCCGGGTTTTTTGTTGAGCGAGAGGCACATGAACGACACCGCAGCCGCGAGAATCAGACATTTACGTCGTTCCGTTGAGCAGCGAATCCTGGTGCTGGATGGCGCCATGGGAACGATGTTCCAATCCTATGAACTGGGCGAGGACGACTTCCGCGGCGAGCGGTATGCCGATCACCCGGTCTCGCTCAAGGGCAACAACGACATATTATCGATCACCCAACCTGATATCGTGAAAGCCGTTCACCGCGCCTACCTCGAGGCGGGGGCCGATATCATCGAGACGAATACGTTCAACGGCACGGCCATCTCACAGGCGGACTACGGAACGGAAGGGGACGTCTACGACATCAACGTCGCGGCCGCACGGCTCGCGCGCGCCGTGGCCGATGAGGTCACCGCATCACAGGTGGATAAGCCACGTTTTGTGGCAGGCGCCCTGGGTCCCACAAACCGGACGACCTCGATCTCTCCGGACGTGAACGACGCCAGTTTCCGCAACGTCACCTTCGACGATCTCGTCACTGCCTACGGCGAGCAGGCGGCGGGTCTGCTTGACGGTGGTGTCGATCTATTGCTGGTCGAGACGGTGTTCGATACGCTCAACTGCAAGGCCGCGCTCTTTGCCATCCGGACCCTGCTGGACGAGCGCGACCCTGACGGTGACTTCCCCATCATGGTCTCAGGCACCATCACCGACGCCAGTGGCCGCACGCTGTCAGGTCAAACGCCCACGGCATTCTGGCACTCCGTCGCCCACGGCGGCTTGTTCAGCGTCGGCCTCAACTGCGCATTGGGCGCAAAGCAGCTCCGGCCGCATATCGAGGAGGTCGCGCAGATCGCCGACATCCCGGTGAGTTGTCATCCGAATGCCGGCCTTCCCAACGAGTTTGGAGAGTACGACCAGACGCCCGAGGAGATGGCGGAGATCATCCGCGAATTTGCCGAGAGCGGATTCGTCAACATTGTCGGCGGGTGTTGCGGAACCAGACCGGCCCACATCAAGGCCGTGGCGGCGGCGATCAGCGGCATCGAGCCCCGTTCGATACCTGAGATCGAGATTCGGACCCGACTGAGTGGACTCGAGCCTCTAGATATCGGTCCCGACTCGCTTTTCGTGAACATTGGAGAGCGCACAAATGTCACGGGCTCCCGACGTTTCGCCCGGCTCATCAAGGAGGACGATTTCGAGGCGGCTCTGGAGGTGGCGCGCCAGCAGGTCGCAAATGGCGCACAGATAATCGACGTGAATATGGACGAGGGGCTCCTCGACTCGAAGGCCGCGATGGTGAGGTTCTTGAATCTCATTGCTTCGGAACCGGACATCAGCCGCGTCCCGATCATGATTGACTCCTCGAAGTGGGAGGTCATCGAGGCGGGACTGAAGTGCATTCAAGGTAAGGGTGTCGTCAATTCGATCAGCCTCAAGGAGGGCGCCGACGCTTTCGTGGAAAGGGCGAAGTTGATTCGACGCTACGGTGCGGCCGCGGTCGTCATGGCGTTTGACGAGCAGGGACAGGCCGACACCTGTGAGCGTAAGGTGGCGATCTGTACCCGGGCTTACCGCATCCTCACGGAGCAAGCTGGTTTCGCCGCACAGGACGTGATCCTCGATCCTAACATCTTTGCGGTTGCGACAGGCATCGAGGAGCACAACGAGTACGGCATCGCGTACATGGAGGCCTGCCGTTCCGTCAAGCAGACACTCCCCCACTGCCTGGTCAGCGGCGGCGTAAGCAATCTCTCGTTCTCCTTCCGGGGCAGCAACCCTGTGCGTGAGGCGATGCACTCGGCGTTTCTCTACCACGCCATCCAAGCTGGGATGGACATGGGCATCGTGAACGCCGGGGCGCTTGCGGTTTACGACGACATCCCCGACGAGCTCCTCACCGCTGCCGAAGACGTGCTGTTCAACCGCCGCCCCGATGCCACGGAGCGACTCACCGCCCTGGCCGAACGGTACACCGGAGAGGCCGCCAAGCCGGAGAAGGATCCTGCGTGGCGCAGCAAACCAGTCGAGGATCGGCTTGCTCATGCGCTCGTGGAGGGAATCGTCGACCACATCGTCGAGGATACGGAGGAAGCGCGCCAGAAGGCCGACCGTCCCATCAGCGTTATCGAAGGTCCGTTGATGGACGGCATGAATATCGTGGGCGACCTGTTCGGGTCCGGCAAGATGTTTCTGCCCCAGGTAGTCAAGAGCGCCCGCGTGATGAAGAAGGCCGTGGCTCACCTCGTGCCCTTCATCGAAGCCCAGCGTGGGGCAGAGGGTGCAGCGGCCAGATCGAACGGCAGGATCCTACTCGCCACCGTCAAAGGTGACGTCCACGACATCGGCAAGAACATCGTCGCCGTGGTGCTGAGGTGTAACGGTTACGACGTGATCGATCTTGGCGTGATGGTTTCGGCGGCACGGATCCTGGAGGCCGCTCGGCGGGAGCAGGTGCACATCGTCGGCGTGAGCGGCTTGATCACCCCGTCACTGGACGAGATGGTCCATCTGGCGCGGGAACTGGAGCGCGAGGGTTTCGAGATTCCACTTCTCATCGGCGGCGCCACGACCTCCAAGGTCCACACGGCCGTGAAGATCGAGCAGCAATATCATGGCTCGACCGTCCATGTTATCGATGCTTCTCGGAGTGTCGGCGTCGTTGCCAGCCTAATGAGCGACTCTCAACGAGGGAAGTTCGTGGCCGGTGTACGAAGCCAGTACGCCAGGCTGCGGGAGTCGTACGAGGATCGCGGAGCTCGACGCGTCCTCCTTCCCATCGAAGAGGCACGTCGGCGCAAGTTCACAACTGACTGGGAACAGTACGCTCCGCCCCGGCCAAAAAGACCGGGAATCTCGACCTTCGCCAATTACCCCCTCGGCGAGTTGAGGTCGTACATCGATTGGACGCCATTCTTCAAGACATGGGAGCTGAGCGGCAGGTATCCCGAGATCCTCGACGATCCGAAGGTCGGCGAGCAGGCGCGGGAGCTCCATCACGATGCCAAGAGCCTGTTGGATCGGATCATCGGCGAGAAACTCCTGCGAGCAAATGCGGTAGTGGGATTGTTTCCCGCAAACGGTGCCGGCGACGACATAGAGGTTTACAGCGACGAAGCGGCGTCGGAGGTGATCACCATGCTGCACGGGCTCCGGCAACAGATGGAGAAGCCGCCTGGCCGGTCCAATCTCTGCCTAACCGATTTTCTTGCGCCCAAGGCGAGCGGCCTCCGGGATTATGTGGGCGGCTTCGTGGTTACGGCCGGCATCGGCCTCGAGGCATTGTGCACCGATTTCGAGCGGCAGCACGACGACTACAACAGCATCATGGCGAAGGCACTCGCCGACCGGTTGGCGGAGGCTCTGGCGGAGCGGATGCACGAGCGGGTCCGGCAGGAGCTGTGGGGGTACACCGCAGGCGAGAGCCTCGACAACAACGGCCTCATCACCGAGCGGTACGTAGGCATCCGGCCCGCACCTGGCTACCCGGCGTGCCCCGACCACACTGAAAAACAGACGTTGTTCGAGCTGCTCGAGGCCGAAACACACACAGGTGTCACTCTCACCGAAAGCTGCGCCATGCAACCGGCGGCCTCGGTCAGCGGCTGGTATTTCTCGCATCCTGAGTCGTTCTACTTCGGGCTCGGGAAGATCGGAGAGGATCAGGTCCGTGATTATGCCGAGCGGAAGGGCATGGATGTCAGCGTGCTCGAGCGATGGCTCTCGCCCAACCTCGCGTACGAACCAGCCACGACGGCGCCCAGGTGATTTCCGTGTGGTGACCGTGTCGACTTGTGGAGGGAGACCATGAAAAGGACCCTCGCGGATCTGATTGGTGAAGAGCGCGTTCACGTGGTCGACGGGGCGATGGGCACGATGCTGTACAACAGGGGCGTCTTCGTCAACGTCTGTTACGACGAGTTGAACCTGAAACAACCGCGACTCGTCCAGGAGGTGCACGAAGCCTACGTCAAGGCCGGCGCCGAGATCATCGAGACGAACACGTTCGGGGCCAATCCGATCAAGCTCTCAGCCCACGGACTCAACGCTCAGACCGAGTCCATCAACAAGGCAGCAGTACAGATCGCACAAAAAGCGGTCGACGGGAAGGCGTTCGTGGTCGGCGCCATCGGTCCTCTGGGAATCCGCATCGAGCCGTTCGGACCGACGGCTCGTGAAGAGGCCGTCGAGTTCTTCAAGCGCCAAGTCGCCGGCTTGCTCGAGGGTGGCGTCGACGGATTCATACTCGAAACGTTTGCGGACGTGGACGAGATCCATGCAGCGTTCAACGCGGCCCGTGAGCTCAGCGACCTTCCCATCATCGCACAGATGACCGTGGGGCAGGACGGCAACACCTCGTACGGCACAGACGTTGAGCACATCGCCACCGTCTTGACGGATTGGGACGCCGACGTGGTGGGGCTCAACTGCTCCGTGGGGCCTGCCACGATGTTGGACGCCATCGAGCGGATGGCCGAAATCACCAACAGACCAATTTGCGCACAGCCAAACGCCGGCCTCCCCCGAGCCGTGGGCGACCGCCAAATCTACTTGGCAAGTCCCGAGTACATGGCACAGTACGCGCGGCGCCTCATTCAGGCGGGAGCGAGGTTTGTCGGCGGATGCTGCGGCACAACGCCCGAGCACATCAAGAAGATCCGTGACTACGTGGCGAGCGTGCAGCCTCGGATTAGCTCCGTTGTCATGAGCCGGCATGACGTGCCCCCGGCTGCCGGGGTAGAGCCCGCCCCACTCGCTGCTCGATCGGGTTTTGGGGCGAAGCTCGCAGCCGGGGAACCCGTGACGAGCGTCGAGCTTCTCCCACCCAAAGGCTGGGATCCGAGCGGGATGATCGAGAAGTGCCGCGCCATCAAAGAAGCCGGCATCGACGCTGTCAACGTGCTCGACAGCCCCCGAGCCCAGAGTCGGATGGGCGCCCTGCCAGCCTCGCTGATCATCGAGCGGGAAGTGGGTCTGGAGACGGTGATGCACTACGCCTGCCGCGATCGCAACATGCTGGGCATGGAGAGCGATCTCCTGGGCGCCGCGGCCGCAGGGCTTCGGAACATCCTCATCATCACGGGTGACCCCCCGGCCACGGGGCCCTACCCGGACTCAACCGGCGTCTTCGACATCGACAGCATCGGGCTCACCAACGTCATCTGCCGGTTGAACCACGGTCTCGATCCCGGCGGTAGCCCGATCGGTGAGCCCACGCGCTACGTCATCGGTGTTGCGGTGAACCAGGGCGCGGTTGATCTCGACAAGGAACTCGACCGCTTCATGTGGAAGGTCGATGCGGGAGCCGAGTTCGCCGCCACTCAACCCATCTTCGACCCCCGACAGCTGGAGCACTTCCTGGACCGCGCCAAGGAATGGCGCATCCCGATCGTCGGTGACATCTGGCCACTGATCTCCCTACGGAACGCCGAGTTTCTCGCCAACGAGGTGCCGGGCGTGAATGTGCCGGAGCCCATCATCGAGCGGATGCGAAGCGCCCAAGAACGCGGCGCAGAGGCAGCGCTCGCCGAGGGCACTAAGATTGCACAAGAGATGTTCGAACAGGTACGTCACATGGTGCAGGGCGTCCAAGTGAGCGCCCCACTCGGGAGAGTGGAGGTGGCGTTAGAGGTGCATCATGCCGTGGCCGCTCCACGGGGAACGGGATAGCTGTCATCCGTTAGCTGTTTGATTGCCAGCCGTCCCTCGGGAAGCATCGGGCGTCAATGCGGGGGATCCCGCTAGGCGCCCAGCCTACTCTCCGAGTGCCTTCATGATGCGGCGATATCGCTCGTCCACACGCCGGAAACCCAAGTTGCTGAGGTAAATCTTATCGGCACCCACATCCCGCAGGGCGCGGATCGTACGGACGCAGATTTCCTCGGCGCTCAGACCCTCCTCGAACTCTCGGGTGATCTCCTGAGCGGGCACCGGCAGGAATGCACTCAAGCGTTCGAATGTCTTGGGGTTGGCGCTTCGATAAAAGAACACCCCAAAAACGGCCGGATGGGGTACCTCACGCCGTCTGGCTTCCTCCAAGAATCGCTCCACCGCTCGGATGTTATGGTGCGAGACGATCTGCGATAAATAGAACTCCGCCTCGAACTCTTCTCTCAGCAGAAAATCTACTTGCTGCTTCGGGTCCCGGTGGGGATTGGTCCATCCGCCCAGCAGCAGAGAGGGCACACGCTGCCGAATCCGCTGTCGCAGTTGATACGCGTGCGCCACACATCGAGGTGGTTCGACGGAGGTATCACCGCCCAAGACGGTCAACGCCTCGAAGCCACTAGAGGACGCGCGCGTGGCATACATGAGACAGTACTCGAGTGTGTGTTTGCACGTGAGGAACGGGATGACGCTGCAAGGATCGAGATCGCCGGCGAGATTGGCCGTCAGGTGCGCGAGGTTTTCTTCCTCCGATGCCCCAACAGCATTGTCGGTGAGAAAAATAAAGGTATCCCTACGGGCGAGCCGCTGGATGGAGTGGTACATGTCGATCCAGACATCCATTGTGTCAGCTGCCGAGAGGCCGGTCCGCGGGGGCCGAAGCTCCGCCGTCACGAGGGGTCGGTCCTCGCGAAGCCTCTCGAGGAGTGCGCATCTGCGGGTCGCCTCAGGGTTCGTCATAGGTCCGGGCAACATAAGGTGGCCGGGGCAGAGAAGCCACTCACGGTCCGGGCTCACCGCGGCGGTGCGGCGTAACATCCTAACGCAAAATGGCTTACAGAGACTTGACACGAGCAGAGCCGGCCTGTTACCTGCACACAGTAACGCTCCCGCTCTCGAGGCGAGCATTGGAACACAAACAAGCATATCCGCCCAGAAGTTCGTACATCCTGGCCGTCGCGTTCGGCATCGTCGCTGCGATGGTTGACTTTCTCGTTCCCACGCAGATCGTGTCGGGCTTGATTGTCGCCTTGGCGTTCGTGTTGAGCCTGACGTACCCCACGAAGGCCTGGGCGTGGGCCTTGCTCGTCGGCATGTTCGTGCCGCTGGCCAATCTCCTCGGTTACCAGCTCGGGGTCTTGAACCCGCGGCGCCTCGACCAGCCGGTGTACGTCACATACCTAGCCTTCGTCCCCGCATTCATCGGAGCGTATTCGGCCGTCTTGCTCAGAAAGTATGCCGCCAAGCAGCAGGGGAAGTCGTAGAGCCGCAGCATGCGTCGCCCCTACGCCACTCCTGCAAACACCAAACTCGCATTGATGCCTCCGAACCCGAAGGAGTTCGAGAGTACGGCGGAGGGGCGCTCGGGCCGGCCTCTATTCGGCACGTAATCGAGGTCGCACGCGTCTCCCGGAGTCTCCAGGTTGAGGGTCGGTGGAATCCATCCCCTAGTGAGCGTCAGGCAGCAGATCGCCGCTTCGATGGCCCCTGACGCCCCCAGGGCATGTGCGTGATACGCCTTGGTCCCACTGACGGGAATGCCGTCCGCACGTGCTCCGAAGGCTTTTCGGATCGCCAGCGTCTCGCTCGCATCGTTGAGCGACGTTGAGGAACCGTGAGCGTTGATGTAGTCGATCTGGTCGGGTGCGAGGTCTGCCTGTCGCAGCGCCTCTCGCATCGCCCGGGCAGCCTGTTCGCCGTCGGGGCGCGGTGCCGTCATGTGGTGGGCGTCGTTGGTCGTGCCGTATCCCCTGAGCTCACCGTAGATGCGCGCTCCTCTGGCGAGGGCGTGGCCTTCTTCCTCGAGCACCAGCTCGCACGCGCCCTCCCCCATGACAAAGCCGTCGCGATCCCGGTCGAACGGCCGGCACGCCCGCTGAGGATCGTCATTTCGGCAACTCATGGCGCGAATGATGGCAAAAGCCCCAAACGAGAGTGGGGCTAACGGGGCCTCGACGCCGCCGGCAACGGCGACATCAGCCATGCCATCACGAATGAGCCGCCACGCTTCGCCCAACCCGATGGCTCCGGAGGAACAACTCATCGCGTTCGTCGCGTTTGGACCGGTGAACCCGAATTCGATGGCCACATAGCAGCTCGCCGACCCAGCAAACGTGGTGAGCGCCACGCGCGGGTCCACCGCCCGGACACCCTCCCGCAGAAACTTGCTGTGCTGTTGTTCGGCGTATGCAACACCACCAAGAGCCGACCCCAACTGTACGGCAACGCGTTCACCATCGAGTTCCGTCGGATTCAATCCAGCGTCCTCGAACGCCAATCGAGAAGCGGCAATGGCGAATTGCGAATAGCGGTCGAGGCGCCGTGCCTGCTGCTTGTCCATGAACTGTGACGCGTCGAAGTCAGCGATCTCTCCCGCCACCCGGCTCCGGAAGGGACTTGCATCAAACCTTGTGACGTTTCCGATCCCCGACTCCTCGCGACGAAGCCCTTCCCACAATCGCTCAACACCGATCCCCACGGGGGTGATCGGCCCCAGGCCGGTAACGACGACGCGACGGCCGTTGCGCTGCGCGCCGCTCACGATGCGCTCCACGCACCTTGCGCCTCGGCGGCTACACCGGCGAGCGTCCGCCTTGCGATCGCACTGATGAAAAACGGACCGATCACCATCTGGGCGGCCACGGCACCGATAAACGGCCATGACGGCCCCCCCCACTCATGCACCACGCGGATCAGGGTCTGGTCGCCGCGCGACTCGAAATCCCACCGCACATTCATTCCGCGAGTGATACCTTCGATGTGTCGGTAGAACACGGCAGGGACGCCTGCATCATGCCACATCTCCGAGACCCACCACGTCGGGTAGTTGAGCACGCCAAAGGGACGCCAGGCCGCCATCTCCACGACTCCCTTGGCAAATTCTTCTTTGTGTCGGAACTTCACCCAGCGATAGTGCCGAAGAATCTGTGGCCATCGTTCAACGTCCGCTCCGACCTTGTAGCAAACGTCCACAGGGGCCTGGGTCATGCACTCGTCGATGCGTAGCATCGGTCACCAACCTGCCAAAAGAGGAACCAACACATCAGGACTCGCGAGCGAACCGACGGGAGCAGCGTCACCGACGACCTGTATGAACCGGTCGGCGAACCCCCGCCCGCTGACGGTTCCAAGGCGTGACACGATGGTATCTCGTAGCACCGGCCGCGACAACGAGAACTCCACCGCGTGTTGTACCGCCCTCGTGAGTCGCAATTCTCGCTTCAGGGCGCGCTGGTACTCCGCGAGACGAGCTGCTCTCGTGCACCCGGTGTCAACCGCCCGTGCAACCACCGGTGCGGCAAGCTCCGCGGACCGGAGGGCCTGATGAATCCCCTGTCCCGTCAGAGGGTCGAAGTATCCGGCAGCGTCGCCCACGAGCAGGACACCGTCACCGACCGCCGCTCGGACGGGCCAATCAAAGGGCCCGCATGCCCAAGGACCATCTACGATGTCCGGCCCACCCCCATTCCACCGAAAGGGTGCTGAGGTGAGCACCCTGTGGAACCCCTGTCGCGGGTCGACAGCTATGGCCCGACCAGCGGCCCGACCTGTCACCACCACCGTTCCATTCCAGAGATCCGGGTTGGCTCCAATCGGTGCAAGGCCTACCGTACCTTGCCGACACAGGAAGAGCGAACCCTGCTGACGCGACGGGCCGGTCCCGCGGAGCCGACACGTCAGTGAGATCTTCCAAATCCTGGGCTTTCGCTTCACGAATCCCAATCGCCGAGCCACGACGGAGCGGATCCCGTCGGCGCCAACGACTATTGACCCCTCGAATACTCGCCGGCACCCCTCGCCGTCGATGGTTTCAACGCGACGCACATGGCGCCCGTCGCTGCGAACCTCCTCATCGGCACCGAGTCCCGTGACTCGGGTGTCCTCGCTGACGCGAGCGCCGCGATGCCGTGCCTCACGCACGAGTGCGGCATCGAGAGCGCTTCGCGAGATGCCGAGACCGTGGGGGGCTCGCGCCTCGTACTGACCGTGAGCGGCCGCTCCACCGTCAGTGCGGATTTCCCATCCGTGTAGGCGCGCCGGGGAAAGTTCCAGGATTGTGTCGAGCAGGCCGAGTCGGCCAAGTGCTGCGACTGCCCCGGGGTTCACGCACTCACCGCACGGCTTCGGGCGCGGGAACGTTGCCCGGTCCAGCACGACCACATCAAGCCCCCGATCTGCCAGGAGACATGCAAGAGCCGTCCCGGCAGGGCCGGCCCCGACGATCAGCACCTCAGCAGAGACTGTCGACGTCACTGCGTTCACGACGACTCCGCTCCCGCCGGCCGTCCAACCAGGGCCAAGCGGTACGGGAAATGTCGATGCACTCTGGGATCCTCGAGCCCAGCCCTGCGCCCGATGCTCAGAAGCTCCCCCTTGGTGAAGGACCGCCGGACCGAGAGGGGACCGTCGTGCCGAGTGTAGGGATCGCTTCGCCACACGGTATGCGCCAGCACCTTTGCTCCGGCGTAGTTGATGCGATGCCGCTCGAGGTCGTTGACGATAACGATATGACGGGCCACGCGCCCGAGTTCCGAGACAAACGTCGTCGTCTCGTCGTCCTCGAGGTGATGAAGAGTCATCGAGCTGATGACCACGTCGAAGCTGCGTGGCGGAAACGGAAGACGGAGTCCGTCGCCCACGCTGACGCGAATCTCCGGCTCGGTGCGAGAGCGATCCCGGGCGATTTGGGCAATTTGGTGTTGCCGGTCCACCGCAATGAAGGTCACCCGGCGACCTCGTCGCGAGGCCCATCGGGTTACCTGCCGTGGAATGTCTCCCGCTCCCGTACCCACATCGAGAATTCGGACGTCGCCTGCTCTCAGACACGGCTTCACGTGCTCCAACACCACCCGCGAGCCTCCGAGCCAGCGATTGACGCCAGCCATGTGGTCGAGCGTACGATGGATTCTGCGCGGATCGTGATGCGACTCGTCGAGTCGTTCCTTGCCGCGGGCACGGGATGATAAGGTCACCATGGAAGTTCGCTTGGCCGTGGATGGGCAATGGTCGGTGGGGTCATGCAGCCGGAACCCGCACAACCGGCCGGCTGCTCTCCGCCGCCCTTTTCTATGCCGAACCTCCGGCATGGTTCCGGTCCAACATTTGCCCTTGGCACCTTTCACCTGCGGGAGACAGAATATAGTGTTGCTGAACCGCGGCCGCTGCAAAACAGCCGCCCTCCCACACCTCCGAAACAAGTGGACCGGGGAGCATGTGATGGGCCTCTACTCACGCGTTCTTTTTCCCCGCGGCCTGGACTGGCTCATGTCGAGACCCCCCTTCCCGGACATCCGGCAAGCCCTCTTGGCACAGGTGGGAGGGAAGGTGCTCGAAGTGGGCTTCGGAACCGGGTTGAATCTCCCACACTATCCCAGCCACATTCACGAGCTTACCACCGTGGATCCCAATCCTGGCATGAACTCGGTGGCACAAAGGCGGATCAAGGCTTCCCCCATCGTTGTCCGCTCGCACATGTTGCATGGCGAGCAGCTACCGATGGCGGATGAATCCTTTGACACGGTGGTGAGTACCTGGACGCTGTGCAGCATCGAGAATGTCGAGCGGGCACTTCGTGAGCTCCGGCGGGTCTTGAAGCCGGACGGTCGGTACGTCTTCATCGAGCACGGGTTGAGCGACGACCCCAAGGTTCAACGCTGGCAACATCTGCTGACGCCTCTCCAGAAGATCTACGCCGACGGCTGCCATCTCAACCGCAACATGCGCGAGATAATCCAGCAGCAGGGTTTCTCCATCGTCGAACTAGAGCAATTCTACCTCGACAGAGCACCCAAATCACAGGGCTACATGTACCGGGGAGTCGCTACGAAATAGTTGGAGTTGCTGCGCTACCGGCCCCAGCCCTGCTGTGCCAGAGCCTGGTCTAAGGCATCGAGGAGTTGAGCCACGCGGTCGGTGTCCGCATTCACGCCCATCAACCCAACCCTCCACGCCTTTCCCTGGAGGGGGCCAAACGCCCCACTTATTTCAATACCCCGTTCGAGGAGTCCTCGCCGCACAGCCGCGTCATCCACGCCGCGCGGAATATTGATCACGTTCAACATCGGTATCCGATGTGCTTCTGGCGTGAACAGTGAGAGCCCCAACCGCTCCAACCCCACCACCAACGCGGCATGCGCGTCCCGATGACGGCGGTAGCGATCCTCGAGGCCCTCCTCGAGAACGAGTTGAAGAGCCCGATGGAACCCGTAAAGGCTCGCCACGGGAGCGGTGTGGTGGAACACGCGCTCCTTGGAGTCCCCACTTTGCTCGCCCCAGTACTGAAACAGGAGGTTGAGATCGAAATACCATGTGGTTGGGCCCGCTCGCCGGTTCCGCACCACCTCCATCGCCCTGGGGCCAAACGTCACTGGACCCAGTCCGGGGGGCGCCCCGATGCACTTCTGAGAACAGGAGCCCGCTGCATCGATCCCCCACTCGTCGATGCGCACCGGCATCCCGGCCAGAGAGGTGACGCAATCCACCACAAGCAGCGCACCGTGTCGGTGCGCTATGGTGGAGATCTCCTCCAGGGGCTGGCAAGCGCCGGTTGAGGTCTCCGCGTGCACAACGGCGACCAGCTTGGCGGGCCGTTTGCGAAGCTCGTCTTCGATGTGCTCGGGTGGAATGACCTGGCCCCAGTCCGCTCTCACGGTGCGAACGTGGGCTCCCGCCCGGGCGGCCATTTCTGCCAGCCGCTCTCCAAAGTACCCAATCACCCCCACCACAGCGTCGTCGCCGGGCTCGAGCAGGTTCAGCATGATGGTTTCGAGCCCGCCGCTTCCGGTGGCGGACATCGGGATCGTGTGGTGGTTCTCCGTACCGAAGATGTGTCGCAACGCTTCCATCGTCTCGTCCATCACCTTGAGGAAAAACGGGTCGAGATGGCTGACGAGTGGCGCCGCGAGTGCCGCGGTGACGGCTGGGTGCGGGTTCGTGGGACCGGGGCCCATCAAGAGGCGCTCAGGAGAATTCACGAGGGCTCGATGGCATTCAAGTGATGACCAAACGGCCGAACCTCCACCACAGGTGGACGGCGCGGCCGACGCGAACGGAAGATAAGATACCCAATCATGGCCCGATGGGCCCCGTCTAGTGGGATCTGGTCGAATTGCCGGAGGCGGGTGAGTGTGCGATGTTTGCTGTGAAAACCGAGTCCGGCCGTGGCCGGACTCGGCACCAGCAACCTACCGGAATTAGGGGATCATTACATGGAGGTGTGATGAAGGATCAACCACAAGGACTGCTTGTCCCGCTGACGACACCTTTCGATCCGGCGACCGGCGACGTAGCCGCGGTCGCCCTTCGTGAAAACGCCCGGGCGTTGCTGGAGGCGGGCGTCGACGGTGTGGTAGCCGCCGGCTCAACCGGCGAGGCACCCCTGTTGACGGACCAGGAGGCCCGCCAATCGGTGGCGTGGCTTCGTGACGTGGTCCCCGAGGATGGCTTGCTCGTCGCCGGCGCAGGTCGCGAGTCGACGCGCGCGACGATTGCGGCATGTCGAGCGGCGGAGGAGGAAGGGGCAGACGCCGTGCTGGTCCGGCCGCCCGGCTACTTCTGTGACGCCATGACCAACAACGCGCTCGTGGCCCACTTCCGTCAGGTGGCTGACGAATCTCCCGTACCGGTACTGCTGTACAACATGCCCAAGTACACCCACGTACCGTTGAGCGATAGCCTCCTGGCATCGCTCGTCGATCACCAAAACATCGTCGGGGCCAAGGACTCGTCCGGTGACCTCAAGAATTTTGCGGCATACCGGGATGCCGCGCCGGACTGGGCCCTGTTCATCGGGTCGGGGGCGCTTTTCTATTCCGCCCTGGAGTTGGGAGCCGCGGGCGGGATTCTCGCCGTCGCCGATTTCGCGGCGCCCACCTGCGTGGAGATCGCCCGCGCGTTCGGGCAGGGGGACCCTGCAGAGGCCGGGCGGGCACAGGAACGGTTGACGCCGCTCCACAAGCAGATCGTCGGGACATTCGGACCGGCAGGCGTGAAATGCGCCATGGACGTGGTGGGTCTTGCCGGAGGCAAGGTCCGCCCCCCGTTGCAGGATCTGGCCGGCAAAGAGCGCGATCAAGTGGAGAAGGTGTTGCGAACTGCCAGGTTGGTCACAGCTTGAGGGGGGGTAGGGGTGTCGCATGCACGCCCCTACCCCCTGGACAGCAGGATTACAGCGCCGCTGTTACTGCGGGTCGTTCAAGGAGTCCCGGGAATCCAGTATCCCGTGTCCTTGAAGACCTGCGAGCGTTCGGATATTGACGCCATTCGAGCCGGCGTCAGGGGGCTGAACTCCGACGCTGCGGACACGATGCCTTCGAGCGTGAAGTACGAGTCGATCCCAATCGTAGCTGTCGCCACCGGCAGCGACAGCACGTAATGCATGTGATCGCGCCACGTGGGTAGATCCCACCGGTCCCAAGCGTCCGGCGGCGGACCGTACTGCTCGATACGATCAGGCATCGTTGCATTCGCCGGGAAGAAGTAACCGTTTCCGCACGTCTTCATGGCGATGACAGCGACACCGCGGGAGGACGCGGTGGGAAGGACCTCGGGTTCGAAGTCCGGCACGCGTACGGCGGTGATCGGAAGCTGGATAGCATCAGGTTCGAGCCGCTCCATGCCCTCCAGCGCCAGCTCTGGAAGGTGGGTGGACAAGCCCCTGAACCGCACCACCCCTTCATCGACGAGTTGGCGAATCGCTCGCTCGGCCCCGGTGTCCGAGGTTACCTGAGCGATCGTCTCGGAATTGAGCACGTAGTGGTGGAGCACAAGATCGAGGTAGTCGGTGTTCATGCGCTCCATGCTTCGTTCCATTTCGCGCATTGCCCCGTCATAGTCCCGTTCGTCGATCTTGGTCTCCAGAAACACCCGAGATCGGTGTGTCTTCATGGCGACACCGATCATCTTCTCGCTGATGCCGTCACGGCCGTAGTTCGCGCTGGTCTCAACGAACTCAATGCCGCGTTCGATGGCGCCAAGCACGAGCTCTCCGCCCCGCTCTATATCCGTGATCGTTCCGAAGAAGCGGCTGCCGGCTCCGAAACCCACCACCGGGATTTGTGTGCCGGTCCGCCCAAAGGGCCGCCAGGGAATTGCGGTCGCGGCGCGGGGAGTGCCACTCACCGTTTCTGCCAACGGGCCGACCACGTGTGACAGCGCACCTGCTCCCGCCAAGCCCGCCGTGGCACCAAAGAAGCTCCGGCGGGAGATTCCGCCAGCCGAGCCGTCGTCGTCAGATGTTGGAATCAAGGTGGAACTATCTCACGATAATATGCACGCGTTCCGCGCGCTGGCCAGGCCGGATCACCAACAGCAAAGCGCCAGCCTCATCAGCTGGCGCTCATGCAGTTATGCCGGCACTCCAGGCCGTTACTCGTATACCGCTGCAAAAAGGAGATAGTGATCCGGGGACAGCACGTATGATCCGTTGGTATCGACGTTGACGACCTTTACGCCGCCGTCGGTTGCTATGGCAACATGCCGTGCCTCGACACTCGCCATGAACCCGTGGGATGCAGATATGGAAACCGTGCAGATCAGCCCGCCGGACGCTGCTTGCGTTGCCCATCCGCAACCCTACATTGGGTGGCTGGCCTCTTCATGAATTCGGCGAGGTCACCTCACCCTGCAATCACTTCGGGAAGTCTATAGCCAAGGCGGGAAGTCTATAGCCAAGGGAGGTACGATGATGAACGAGACCACTGTGGCCAGCAACCGCAGGCAATTCCTGAAGTTCCTCGCGTGCAGCCCGCTCATCGCCGCGCCGCGCGCTCTTTGGTGGCAGAAAGAGTTCCTTGGTGGGGGGGACCACGACACTTCAGCTGATGGAGTCTACGGCCCCCAGGGGTACCTCATCAAGTCAGCCGATGAAGCCCTCGATGTTTTCGACTTTGAGGCGAAGGCGCGTGACGTGCTGAACCCAGGCCATTTTGCCTATATAGCTACCGGTAGTGACGACGACGCCACACTCATAGCGAATCGAGAGGGATTCAGCAAGTTCGTCTGGCATCCACGGCGTTTGGTCGACGTCAGTAATATCGATCCGTCGGTCGAGCTGTGGGGCCAGAGGTATGGTAGCCCTATCTTCTTGGCTCCAACAAGCAGTAATCGACTTTGTCATCCGGAGGGCGAGCTTGCAGCGGCGAAAGCTTGCATACCCCACGACAATACCGTCTGTCTCTCGACACTCTCAACGGCGACGATCGAAGATGTCACCGAAGCGCGAGGCGCACCGATCTGGTTTCAGCTCTATGCCAGCGGCAGCATAAGCATCTCGCGCAAGCTCATCCAGCGGGCTGAAGCGGCTGGCGCTCCAGTGATCGCCATGACGGTCGACCAACTCCCGGGAAGAAACAGGGTTACCGACAAAAGGCTGCAGAGACTCATCCCCGGATTCACGGGCGTGCGCGAGGACTCACCCGCGTGCAATAGCTGTCACACGCCGGGGCGAGACCGAAATACGAACAGGCGGATGGTGCTTGATGCCACAGCGGGCGAGGCCCGAGGTGATGATTCGAGGCTTACCTGGGATTTCGTACGTCAGCTGAGAGACATCGTCAAGGGGAAGTTCATCCTGAAGGGCATCATTACACCCGAGGACGCGGAACTGTCTGTGCAATACGGTCTGGATGGTGTCTACGTATCCAATCACGGCGGCCGGTCGGCGGCGACCGGCTACAGCACGATTGAGGCTTTCCCCGCCATCACCAAGGCAGTTGCAGGCCGAGTTCCCATCGTTATCGACAGCGGCATCCGTCGCGGCACGGACGTTTTCAAGGCGCTTGCCCTCGGCGCGTCGGCAGTCTTGG
>JBDHFY010000013.1:0-30924 GCA_039590195.1 Gemmatimonadota bacterium
GTCGTTTGCTTTGCATCGGGACGTTACCTGCGGCCGGCGCGGTGCCTGCCTATGGACCGCGGTAAACGGAGGCGCTCGAAAGGCCGAGGGCATTGCGGACCTGCCATTCTACGACATCGCCGGGAAACGCGTCGAGGTGTTGGGTCGCGATTCCGGTTCTCGCGCCTATCGGATAGGCGACGAGCCTGAAGTCGTGGCCTCCACCGACAAACCATGTCGGGAGCTTGAACCTGCGGGTCGTAAAGCTGGTCACCAGGCCGAGCCGCTGGGTTCGTCCGCCCGACACGGCATACACGCGGATATCCGAGGTGTGATGGTTCTCGACGTAGACTGTCGCTTTCTGCTCGGTGGCGCCTGTATCTTGAGCCTTCGCCTCGTTGCTGTTCGCGGCCGCACCGAGCGCGACTGCGGATAGCAGAGCGAGGGTTGTGAAAAATCGTCTTCCGGTCATTGGAACGCTCCTCGTCGTTGGTGCCCGGTGTTGCCGAGCGATCTGACGGCTTCATGTGTGATAACCCGAGAGGGGGGCTGTGGGTTTCGCCCGGCGATCAATTGACAGTCAATTGGCGGCCAGTCGGCCCGGAGTTGAGACGGTGCGGAGGCGACGGCAGGCTGCTAAGTGTATGATTTGGAGGGTCTTAGAATTGGGCTCGACAGGTGTGGGTGGGTGTGGTGCCGTCAGCCACCGCCGTCCAGCACGCCTCCCCAACCGAGGAGCGCCGTCACGAGCGCCAGCAACGGAATCAGCATCGCCGTTCGCAGAAGGAAGAGCGCCACCAACTCACGCCCCCGCACGGGAACGTCTCGAAACATGTCGAGGATCATCGGCCCAACCGCCGAGAAGAAGATGAGCTGGGAGATCGAGAGCACGGCGATGAAGAAGCGCGCCGGAATCGCGGCGTCCTGGACGAGGAGTGCTGGGATGTACATCTCGGTGATGCCAACGAGGGTGGCAGGCCCGATGAGTTGTGCGTCGGGAAGCCCGAGTGCGGTGAGGAGGGGCACCAGAGGTTGGCCGAGAACCGTGAATAGCGGAGTCTCCCGCGCCACGAGGAGAGCGGTCGTACCCACCGCCAGGATACTGCCGAGAATCGTCGATGCCAGCATCAGCCCGTCCACAAAGCCCTCTCGCAGGGTGCGCCAGAAACTTGTCGCTTCCCGAGCCTGGCGAAGTGCGCGTTCCCACGCTTCGCGGAGAAGTCCGGAGGCCTCTCTCGTTGCCGCTTCGGGTCTGGGGGTGCTCAAGTACTCTTCGGAAACCTTCTTGATCGGCCACATCCGCACCAGAATCGCCGTCAGCAGGTAGATCGCCACGAAGTACGTGATGAAGATGACGGGAAAGAGATGTAGCAGTCCGAGGGTCTGAGCCACGACTCCCACGAAACCGATACTCACGGTAGAGAAACACGTGACGATTGTGTAGGCCTCCCGTCGATTGTAGTATCCCCCCTGCGTGAGACTCCGAGTCAAGTACAGGCCAACGGAGTAACTGCCGACCCATGATGTCAGGCTGTCCAAGGCCGATCGTCCGGGCAGCCTGAAAAGCGGCCGCATCACGGGTCGCATGAGCGTCCCGACAAACTCGAGAAAGCCGTAACGCACGAGCAAGCCTAGCAGCGCGGCGCCGATCGGGATGATCACCGCCACCGAAAAGGTGAGGGTGTTCCACATGAGGTCGGCGACACCCTCCTGCAAGAGGATGTCTGGTCCGACTTGGAACAGATAGATCACGGCGAACGGCACACCGACCAGCCGCAGAACCAACAGCATGGGGCTGGTGCGGTAACCCTCCAACCATTTGCCCCGTGCTCTGCCGCGGTAAGCTTCCAGCCATTTGCTTCGTGCTCTGCCGTCGAACGACGCCGCCACCGAACCCACTCCACCTATCAGGATCAGGACGAGGCAATAGACCGCCACCGTGCCCGGCAGGGTGCGGGTCACCCATTGGACGGCGACGTCGAAGGGTACGGTGAGCCGGTCGCCCCAGGGCACGGGCAGCAAGAAAAACGAGAGACCGACGACGGCAGAAACAACAAAACGGAGCGTACCCACCTGACCCATTCTCAGCATGATCCTACCAAAGATATCGGTCGTTGAAGACGGGGTCAGGTCAGTCTCGGCGTTGAGATAGCTCGGCGATCGCCCGTTCGGCGAGCATGATCATCCAGTCTCGCCACGGGTGGTTGGGCGGCTCCGGGTCAAACGTGTGGCGATAGGCATCGAGGTCGATCTTGGCGGCGATTTGCTCCGCGTTATTGCCGCCTACTAGACCCCTTGTGACTGCTGTCATGGCATCCCGCAGAAAGTCGATCCGGTCTGCGATGACCTGCTTGCCTTTTCGTACCGCGCCGTGGCCCGGCACGACTACAGCGATATCGAGTTCGAGCAGGGCTGAGAGCGTCTCGATCCACTCGGACGGATAGCCGTCACGCGCAAAGGGTGGGCCGCCGGTCACGAGGTCCCCGGTCATGGCTACTCTCTCGCGCGGAAGATACACGACCGCGTCGCCGCGAGTGTGTCCCTTGCCAAAGTAGAGGATGTCGATGTCGCGTGACGCCGTGTGGAGTCGTAGCGATCTTTCGAAGGTGATGCTTGGGAGAATGAGTTCGATGAGGCGGAGTTCTTCGAGAAAATCCCGCTGTTCGGCAATCTGCTGTCGCATGCGCCGGGCGTCGCTCCCACTCAAGAACGGAAGCCGCTCTTCGAGGGCGGTGATCTGTCGGGGCAATTGTTCGCGGTCACCCGCGAGTCGCCGCAGGCCAAGAGTGGCGATATCCACCCGCGTGGCTCTTTGCGCTATAAAGATCACCTCCCCGGGGAATACTCCAGTGTACGCCTGGTTGCCCTGGGTGTGATCGGGGTGCCAATGAGTGTTGACAACCCATCTGACGGGAAGCGGCGTCAGCGTGCCGATCTGAGCGAGCAAGTCCCGCGCGAAGGACGGCCGCATATGCGTGTCCACCACCAGAACGTCGTCGTCGTTGATGATGAAGGCGGCGTTGGCGCCGGCGGGAACGCCGGGTCGCGGACGGTGGACTCGACTCGTTGGCGTGTCGTCGGAACCGGGCGGGAGGTCGTCGACTTGGCAGTTAGCATCTGGCCCCGACCCGCATCGTTGGCCGGCAAGAATAGCTGTTTGGACGGGGGGGAGCTAGCGAGGCGAGGTCTGAGTTCCTGTCAAATTGCCTGGGCGACGCGTCTCGGGAAGGGCCAGTTGGGAAGCTGGCCACTCACGAGGATCGGTTGAAGCGACGACTCATCGATGGCCTTGCTCATGAGGTTCCCCTGGACGAGCCCACAGCCCATCGATCGCAGCAGTCGGAGCTGGTCGACCGTCTCGACGCCCTCCGCGATCACATCCATGTTGAGGTCGTGAGCCAGGGTAACCACGGAGCGAACGATCTTGGCGTTCTCGCTGTCAGCCTCCATCCCGATCACGAACGATCGGTCGACCTTGAGCGTATCGACTGGCAGCCGGTTGAGGTAACTCAACGACGAGTAGCCGGTTCCGAAGTCATCGATCTGCAACTCGACATCGAGTGCGTGCAGCTGTGACAGCATCTTGATGGCCCGCTCGACGTCGTCCATGACCACACTTTCGGTGATTTCGAGGCCGAGTGATTTCGGCGGCAGGCCGGTGCGCCGGAGGATGCGACGCACGTCCTGGACCAGATCGGCCTGTGCGAATTGGCGGCCCGACAGGTTGACGTGAATCAGGCAATGCCGGGCAGCGGGGAATTGTGCTTGCCACGCCCGCATCTGCCGGCACGCCTCCTCCAACACCCAGAGGCCGATAGGAACGATGAGCCCGGTTTCTTCTGCCATCGAAATGAATTCATCGGGCAAGATCATCCCATGGTCTGCATGGTGCCATCTGACTAATGCCTCGAGACCGGCGATACGTCCATCGCGCGCTGCGACGATCGGCTGATAGTGCAGTCTGAGCTCGGCGCGCTCGACAGCGCGTCGGAGGTCTGCCTCGAGCGCAAGCCGCTTGACGGCATGTTCGTGCATCGACGCGCGAAATACCTCGTGCTGACCATTGCCCCGCGACTTTGCGCGATAGGTGGCCAGGTCCGCCTCCCGCAGCAGGCGCTCAGCCCGCTCGTGGGCCGGGGAACCGATGGAGATGCCGATGCAGGCAGTTGCCAGGACTTCCTGATCGTCAATCTTGATCGGTTGTGACAGTTGCTCCTTCACGAGCTCGGCGGTGCAGAGAGCGCTCACCTCGTCTGATCCGTGCAGCAACAATGCAAACTCGTCGCTCTTCAATCGGGCGATCACATCTCCGGGTCGGATGCACGCCTGGAGGCGTCCGGCAACCGCGAGCAGCAATTGATCGCCGGAGTGTTGGCCAAGGCTGTGATTGATGACCGTGAAGCGGTCCAGATCGAGCAACAAAACCGCAAACTTGGCGTCGCCGTCCCGCCGGAACCTGCCGAGCGAACGACGCAACCGGTTGAGAAAGCGTGCCCGATTGGGCAGGCCGGTAACGTCATCGCGCTGGAAGAGCACGTGGCAGTAGATGACCCCGGCCATCGCCAGGCCGCTGACGGCGAGCTGCTGAAGTGGTCCCGGGCCCGTCACGAGTTGCAGCGACCCCGCTGCGCCCTGCTGATCGACCAACACGAGGCGCACCGTCAGTGCCACGAGCCAGCCGAGCGCCGCGATGAGGGAGGCAATCACGAACCCCAAACGCCAGTCGCGCAATCGCTGCAATAGCACAAACGACCAGCCGACCGCGATAGCCAGCAGGGAAAGGGAGCACAGGACGAGAAGAGTCATGACGTCAGTCTTCGGCTTGCCTCGTTGAGGCGGGGCATTGTAGGTATGTGCTGTGGAGCGGCTGTTTGGCTGTGGTCCTGGTCACAGATCCCCAATAGCCCACCGAGGAGCGCGCCGGCAGCTTGTTGAGGGATAAGGAGTTACGGCGCCGTCACCGTGCCGGGCCGTTTTGTCACCGGCGTTGGCTGGGTGGGTACCACACTGCTTGTGCCTGCCGACGAGTCATGGAGCGTTGTTCATGCTCAGCTCTTCCCCTAGGACGTTGACGCTCAATACTGTGGTGAAAATGAACATCCCCGGAAACAGGGCGAGCCACGGCTCCGTACTCATGGTTGTCTGAGCTTGGTAGAGCATGTTTCCCCAGCTGGCATTCGGCGGTTGTACTCCCACGCCGAAGAAGCTCATGACCGATTCGAGGAGAATGCCCCGGCCGACGGCGAGCGTGGCCGACACGATGGCGGGGGCAGCGGCATTGGGGAGGAGGTGTCGCGAAATGATATGGCTGTCGCGGGCGCCGGCGGCGCGTGCCGCTTCCGTGAAGGGCCGTTGGGTCAAGGAGAGGAATTCTGCTCGCACCACGCGGGCGGTTTCCATCCAACCGGTGAGGCCGACCAAGAGAATCAGGATTGGTATCGATGGTTCCAAAATGGCCGCCGCGATCATGAGCAAGGGCAACCGTGGAACGGAGAGCATCGCGTCGGTGATGCGCATGAGGATGCTGTCCAGCCATTTGCCAGCGTAGCCGCTGACGGCCCCGACGGTCACGCCCACCAGGGCAGTGATGGTGGCCGAGAGGAGGCCGATCGCGAGTGAGATCCGTGCACCGAACAGCGTGCGTGTCAATACGTCGCGCCCAAGCTCGTCGGTGCCGAACCAATGCGTGAGCGACGGAGCGGCCCGGCGATTCACGAGGTCGATACTCTCCGGCCCGAACGGTGTGACGAGTGGTGCTGTGACGGCGAGGATCGCAAGCAGGAGCAGCATGACGAGGGCGATGCGTGCGGGGTGTTGTTTGAGGGCGCGCACGGTCAAATTGCCACGCGGGGATCGAGCGCGCGGTAGAGAATGTCCGCGAGCAGGTTGAGAAGTACCACTGCGGTCGATGTTACCATGAGGAATGCCATCAATACTGTGTAATCTCGCCGAGCGAGCGCCTCGGTGAAGAGACTTCCCAAGCCGGGCCACGCAAAGACGCTTTCGGTGACGACCGCTCCGGCTATCATGATGGCACTGTCGAGCACGGTCACGGTAACAAACGGCAGGAGCGCATTGCGCAGTGCGTGTCGCCATACGACTGCCCACTCGGCGATGCCACGCCCCCGTGCCGCAATGACAAACCGCTCGTGCAACGCCGTCGCCATCGAGGAGCGCAGGAATCGCGACCAGACGGCCGCGTGCACGGCCGCCAGCATGATGGCGGGAAGGATCACGTGGCGCAGGCGATCCAGTGCCGTGGCTGCGCCAAATGACGTGCGACCGGAGGAGGGTAGCCAGCCGAGTCCCACGGCGAACACGAGTTGCAGTACCAGGCCGAACCAGAAGATCGGCAGCGAGATGCCCGCAAAGGAAACGAGTGTGGTCGCGCGATCGACCCAGCTCCGTCGCCGCACAGCGCCGAACACGCCGAGGGGGAGCGCTACCAAGGCGGCGATTAGGATGGCGCTCCCGAGCAGTTCGAGCGTCGCCGGCAACCGTTCCAGCAGTCGATTGAGGACCGGGCGGCCGTCCGTGAAGCTATACCCCCACTCGCCGGTGACGAAGCCCCGCAGCCACGAGAGGTATTGCTCCGGGAGCGGGCGGTCGAGGCCAAGGGCCACACGGAGCCGCTCGATGTCCTCCGGCCGAACGTTGGGATTCGCCAGGAACATCTCGAGTGGCCCCCCGGGTGCTGCGTGAATGAGGGCGAAGATGAGAATCGAGATGATGAGGAGCAGTGGGATGGCCTGCGACAGGCGTCGAATGACGAAACGAAGCACCGCTTACCGGATCTCCCACTCGTGGACGTTCCAGAAGATACCGGTGTTTGTTGGATTGCCCTTGAAGTTCTCGAGGTTCGACGGCACGACATCGAGGCGCGTGATGTTGTAAAGCGGGATCTCGGGAGCGAGGTCTGCGATCATGCGTTGTGCCTCATGGAGCAGCCTTCGGCGCTTCTTCAGATCCACCGTACGGTCCGACGCGTACAGCAGGGCAGTAAGTCGATCGTCGGCGAAGTAGTTGATGTTGCGTCCGGCGGGCGGGGTGCGATCTCCCGCAAAGAAGAGCGTGATCTCCGGGTCTGCCGGCATGTGCCACCAATGGAGCATGGCATCGAAACGTCCTTCGAACCAGAAGCTGCTGATCGCCGTGCCGTCGATCAGCTGGATCTGCATGTCCACCCCGATGTCCCGCAACTGCTGCTGCATTGTCTGCGCCACATTCTCGCGAATGGTAAAGCCGGCCTGGGTGATGAGCGTGAAAGCGAGGGGGTCGCCGTTGCGTTCCCGGATGCCGTCGCCACTACGGTCGATCCAACCGGCGTCATCCAGCAGTTCTCGGGCGCGGGCGGGATCGTACGCATAGTGTCTGACGCTGTCGGTAAACGCCCACGACGTCGTTTGGATCGGACCGTGGATCACCGGTGCGAGGCCGTCCAGAATGGTCCGCGCGATGAGCTCGCGATCGATGGCGTGGATGAGGGCCCGCCGCACCCTCAGGTCTGTGAAGGGAGGGAAGTTGCGCTGATTGAGATTGACGAGCTCGTAGCTGTTGCCGGTCATTCGGTTGAGGGTGACGTTCGGGATCGGCCCCAGCTCGCGAGCCTTATCCCACGGTACGAGCGCGACGACGTGGACCTCGCCGCTCTTTAGCTGATTGATCCGCGTGTTGGTGTTCGTGACGAACTTGAACATGAGCTGTCTGATCTTGGGAAGGCTGTCCCCACGCCAGTAGTCGGCGACGCGCTCGAGCAGGATGTATTCCCCCGTTCTCCACTCCACCACACGGTATGGCCCCGTGCCAAGCGGATTCCGGTTGTAATCCGTCGCGCGGTCGATATCCCGGCCCTCCAGCACGTGCTTGGGGAAGGCGCCCCGAAAGAACTGGAGCGCGTATGGCGCGTACACTTCCCTATAATGAACGACCGCGGTGAGGGAATCGGGTGTTTCCACCGAGTCGATACGGTCAAAACCGTCGGTGCTCTCCGGGTTGTACGACGGGTCGTTGATGGCCTCCACCGTGAACTTGACGTCCGCGGAGGTGAAAGGTGTACCGTCATGCCAGCTGATGTTTGGTCGAAGCTTCCAGATCACGTCCATGCCGCCATCGTCGCGCAACCTTACCCCGCCGTTCTCCAACGTCGGAACCTCGGCCGCCAGCACCGGGATCACGTTCATCTGTTCGTCTGTCGTCGTGAGGCCCTCGACGACGCACGAATGAATATCCTCCAAAATGTGTGTGCTGAAGCGATTGAGAGCGTCCGGCTCGCGGTCGTAGCCGATGATCAGAAGATCGTTTGACGGCGGGATCGCGGGCGAGTTCGATCCACTACAGGCGACCAACACGCATGTCACGGCTGCCATCATCAGTGTGAATCGGGCGGGACGATGGATGGCCGTGCGGGTCCACCGGCCCACCAGCGGCGAACCCACGATCCACCGCGAGGCGGTTGCTCGAACGTTCATTCGGTATCGCTCCGTGACATCAGCTCGGCAATCATGGGAACCGGGATGGAGCCGTAACTCAAAAACCTATCGTGAAACGCCCTCAACGAGAATGCCGGCCCGTCGGCGGTCCGGCGTTGAGCCCGCAAATCGTGGATACCCTGGGTCCCGAGCCAGTACATCAACGCCGTACCCGGGAACATGGCATTGCGGGTGACCTCTTTGCTTGCGCCTTCAGGACTCATTGCAACGTCGTCCCGGTAGAGCTGGATGGCCTCATCTTCCGTCATGGTGTGCTGATGGAGCTCGATGTCGACAATGGCACGTGCCAGCAGCCGAAGGCGCGTGTGCTGCTCCGCCACCGACTCGAGGTCCGTGAGGAAACCGACTTCGTCCATCAGATCCGTCGCGTAGCAGGCCCAGCCCTCAGCCACCGTACCGCCGCAGAACATGGCGATCCGGCTTGCGCAATCGACAGCCGCGACGCAGCCTATTCGGGAGAACGCCCGATACGCGTTGAAGTTCTGCACGTGATGGCCGATGGCGCCATGATGCACCACGTGGTTCAACTTGATCACGCTGTCGTTGGTGGCCTGGAGCAATCGATCGAGTTCCGTAGCCTCCAGCGTCCCGTCGATTGGCGGCACCAGGTAGTCGACGACGGCCCGGCGGCCCCAAGGGGCAGGGGATCGATAATGAAGGAAGTACAAGAACGGTGCCGCCGTGCGGGCCCAGCGGGGGATCGGAACGTACCGGATCGGAAAGTCCGGCCATGTGAGCAGGTCGCACTCCAGCGTGCGCTGCCGACACGCTTCCCAGATGCGCTGATAAGCATCTAGATATCCCGCTGCGCTTGGATGCCGGTCGGCAAGCCGGGACTGGACCTCCGTCCAACCGCCAGGCGTTGCCTTCCTTGCCATCTGACTCAATTGCGCCTTGGCTTGGTCGAAGCGCTCGCCGAGTTCGACCCGCAGGTCCCGGCGGGACCGTTGGCTCCAGTGGCCACGCCGGAGCAGCAGGTCGAAGAACTCGGGACCACACCCCAAGTGCCGCGGGGGGGTGTCGAACCGAGTCTGTAGCCAGCTGGCGAATTCCTCGAAGGCCGCCAGGGCCGGTCCCGAGGCAGCGGTCACCCTATCCTCGCGGGCCGTCCCGACCCCTTTCATATCGCACCACGTTGGGAGTCCCTCCGAGAGGAGATGGACCGCACCGGAGCACTCATTGAGCGCGCGCTTGGTCCACGATGGTGGCGAACCGCCGGCCTCGAGGGTACGCTTCGCTTTCTCCAAGAACGTTGGGATGGCCTGCAGGCGGGCCTCCAGTGCGTCGACACGGTGCGTGGCCGGCGCGAAATCCCGGAGCATCAGCGAGAGAATCGCGAAAGCCGCCTCCCCCGTGTACAACGCTGGGTTGCTTCGTTGGAAGTGATTGCCCTCCAATTCGGCTATCTGGATCTCGAGATACGCGTAGGCCAGATCGCGATCGACCGCGTCGGATTCTCCCATGTTCAGTTGTGAGCCTGGCCCGCCGTGAGGCGCAACCAGGTCACGTTGCAGGGCGCTCATCTCCGCCGCGGCGCGCTCGAGGCCCTCCAACGACCAATCGGGAAGCTGTGCGTCATGTTCGTGGGCGCCGGTGAAGGTGGCGTTCACCGGTTGGAGCCTGAAGTAGCTGTCGAAGAAGCGATCCAGTGGGTTGGTCAACGTTCGGTCCGTCACCTGAACTTCCGCGAGGCCGCTGGTGATCCCGTCAGGTTGTCGTGGTGGGAAGGGGAAGGCTCACCCAGCGCCGCTCGCGAAACGAGATTTCCACTGCATTGATCACTTCTTGGACTCGCGCACCGTCGCCAAAATCGCCTTCGTTCCGAGCGTCGTCGGCGATGAGCTCCGTGACAAAGCACGAGATCAAATTTGCATAGAACAGCGTGCGCCAGCTCTCGCGGGCGCTCCCACCCGGAGGATAGAATCGCTTGGGAATCTCGACGTCACGAAATTCGACGTCGTCGGGTCGCGCCGCCTTGAGCGTCTCACACACTCCGAACTCCTCGACGAGACGGCAGATCAATGCGCCCTCGCTGCCATACACGCGAGCTTCGAGACCGGGGTAGTTGCCGACAGTTACGTAGCTGGTCTGAATCGACGCGAAGGCGCCGTTGGCGAACTCGCCGATGAAGATATCGCCGTCGTCGATGTTTATGCGCATCATGCGGCCCGTCTGGCGGACAACGCGGTCGGGGATGAAATTGCGCATGGTTCCGACGACCTGCGTGAACCGGCTGCCGACGAACCAGTGCGCCAAATCGATGATTGGCGCGCCATACCCCTCCAGCGATGACACCTGGATTACCGATTGATCCGCCTCTATGTCCACCTGGCGCAGGGGTGTTTGGGGATCCAGCCACTGCGAGTTTTGTTCGTATCCGTTGAAGATGAACGGCGTTCCCACGAATCCCTGATCGATGAGCTCCTTCATGTACTGCATCGCAGGGCTGTATCGGAAGGTGAAACCCAGTTTCGTTTTGAGTTGCTTTGTGCGGGCGAGCTCGGCGGCCCGCAGCGTCTCTCGAAAGTCGAAGGCCACCGGCTTCTCACAGAGCACATGCTTGTCGGCTTCCAGGGCCGCCCACGCCAGCTCACGATGCGTATGGCTCGGCGTGCACACGTCGACGAGGTCGATGTCCTCTCGCCCGATGATGTCGCGGTGGCTCGAATACACGTGGGGAATGTCGAACTCCTTGGCCACTTCCTTGGCCAAGTGGAGCTGCGGATCGGCGATAGCGACGACCTCACAGTGGGGGTCCCGCGCGTATCCCGGAAGGTGTGCGTGGCGGGCCCAGGCGCCGGCGCCAAGCACGCCGACGCGCAACGGCATGGCGGAGTCGGTCACGCCGTCGGGCGACATCATCCCGTGCTCCTACGGCAATACGTAAGCAGCGTAGATCGCAACAGGCTCCTTGGGGAAGTCCTGATAGGGCCCCACCTCGTGAGTCTCGACCTTGGAGATCTCTTCCACCACATCCAATCCGGACACCACCTTCCCGAAAACCGCGTATCCCCACTCCCGTTTTGTAGGTGCCGTGTAGTCGAGGTTGGGATTGTCCCGTACGTTTATGAAGAACTCCGTGGTCGCGCTGTGCGCCTCACCCGCCCTGGCCATCGCCACCGCGCCCCGGAAGTTCCTAAGCATGCGTCCTGCCTCGTTCTCGATGGGGACGACGTCCTCTCCACGGAACTCGCCACTCAGGTTGAGTTGCCCCGTCTGAACGACGTAGTCACGGACTACCCGGTGAAAGACCATCTCGTCGTAGAAACCAGACTGAACCAGCTGGAGGAAGTTCTCGACCGTCTTAGGAGCCCGATCTGGTCGCAGTTCGATGTGGATATCCCCCATGCTGGTTTCCAGAACGACAATGGGATTGGAGTCTGCAGGGGTCGCTATTGCGATTCCCCGACTGGGATCGGGGCGCGCTCCGCTCCACCCCAATGTGAGGAGGCAGCAGCCGAGAAGAATACCGTGTGAGAAGATGCGTCGCTGAGAGTTCACGGGTGGCCTGTCGTTGAGTGTGAAAGTCCGGGGTCGCGTCCAATGGACGCGGGCTGACCGTAAGATGATGCATCGCCCCCCGTACGTCGAGTCTCTCATACTCCTCGGCTCGGTGGGGTCGCACCCCGGCGGGCGGCTGCGGGGCTCGCTAACCGGGTGGCTTTCCGAAGGATACGCCTACATTATGTTACGGCACGGTCATGCCCATCCGGGAGAACCCAATGCAAGTGCCTATTCCCCCGCTCCCGCAGATTCCCACGCCGCCGGCCGGCTTCATCTTCATGACCGAGGTCCTTCCGGTTGCCATCATTGCGGTGGCCGCCGTGACCGGTCTGGGGTTAATCTTGCGAACGTGGTCACGGAGCAGAAACGCCCTGTCCGCGGGAGACGTCCAACAACTCACCGCCTCGCTCGAATCGGTCCGGGAGTCCCAGGAGATGATACTCAGCTCGCTGGAGGGTCTCCGTGGCGAGTTGACGACACACGCGGGCGATTTACGCGAGATATCCGGCCGTGTCGAGTTCACCGAGCGGATCTTGAGTCAGGGACGCCACCGGGAGCTGGACGGCTGACACCCGGCTAAAAGGGCTCGGCGATGCGACGTTCCGAAATGCATTGCGGCGATGGGAGTCCGGCTGGACCGCGCGATGGGATAGCCGAGATAGAGAGGTGGGGAACGCGCGCCTCCTGAACACTCAACTCGACATAGTGGATTCACGATGATGCGACGACTTGCGGCGTCTTGGGCATTCAGTTTCTTGTTGGCACTTGGCTGGCTGCCGGCGGCCGGGGCCCAGGAGCGGATTCTCTTGCGGCCGGCCCGGCTCTTCGACGGTGTTCAGCCGATTCACGAAGGATGGGTGGTGCTGGTTCGGGGGGATCGGATCGAATCCGTTGGTCCGGCCGACCACGTGGGACAGGCCGCCGGCGCGCGCGTCGTGGCGCTGCCGGGCATGACGTTACTTCCCGGGCTCATCGAAGGGCACTCCCATTTGCTCCTCCACCCGTACAACGAAACCCCGTGGACCGATCAAGTCTTGAATGAATCGCTGGCAGAGCGGGTGGCACGGGCTACCGTGCACGCCCGGGCGACGCTCATGGCCGGGGTGACTACGATACGAGATCTGGGCACCGAGGGCGCGGGCTATGCCGACGTCGGTCTGAAGAAGGCCATCGACCTGGGGGTGATTCCTGGACCGAGAATGATCATCACGACACGCGCCATCGTTGCGACGGGCAGCTACAACCCGAAGGGGGCTCCCGAGTTCACGCTGCCCAATGGCGCCCAGCCGGCGGACGGGCACGACGATCTCATTCGGGTGACACGGGATCAGATTGGCCGCGGCGCCGATTGGATCAAGATCTATGCGGACTATCGCTGGGGGCCCGCCGGCAGCGCCCAGCCCACGTTCACCGAGGCCGAGCTGGCGCTCGTTGTGGAGGTCGCTGCCAGTTCCGGCCGGCCTGTCGTGGCTCATGCGTCGACGGCCACCGGCATGCGGCGAGCGGTCATGGCGGGTGTCAAGACCATCGAGCACGGCAACGGAGGCGATCGCGACGTGTACGAGCTGATGGCGGCGCGTGGCGTGGTGCTCTGCCCAACGTTGGCCGCAGGCGACGCGATCGCCCAGTACGGCGGTTGGCGGAAAGGGGTCGACCGGGAGCCGGAGCGGATTCGGCAGCAGCGGGCGACCTTTCGGATGGCACTCGAGGCTGGTGTACCCATCTGTTTTGGCGGTGATGTCGGCGTGTATCCCCACGGCGACAATGTGAGAGAACTCGAGCTCATGGTGGAGTACGGCATGACGGCCTTCATGGCAGTGCAGGCCGCCACCTCGGACAACGCAAGGTATCTCGGTCTGGAGGATGACCTTGGTGTCGTACGAGAGGGACTCTTGGCCGATCTCATAGCCGTGCGAGGTGACCCGACTGAAGATGTGTCGGCGCTGAGGAACGTCGAATTCGTGATGAAGGGTGGGGAGATCTACCGGCGGCCGTGAGCAATTTGCTCTACGGCGGTAGGGCGGTAGGGCGGTAAGGCGGTAAGGCGATAGGGTGATACGGTAAACGCGAACGCTAAGGAGCTATGGCCCTTCGTGTCGGGGGGCCGCCTACCGTCCTACCGCCTTACCGCGTATCGACCGCGGGAATCCTCTCGCGCGTCGATGGCGAGTCGTTCTGAATCACAGGAGCCCCGAGGTAATGGGTACGGCGCCGGTAGGGAAAGCACCAAGCGTGGCAGGCGACGAGAGGGATAGCGTCGCTCGAGCAAAGGCCGAGTTGGAGGGGCTCGAGCTTCCAAGCATGATTCTCGGGAGCCTTCTCGTGTATTTCGGTCCCGGGATCATACTCATGATGACGGGGATCGGGACGAGCCATCTCGTGACCGCCCCCACGGCCGGTGGACGTTTTGCCTACGCTCTTCTGTGGTGCATCCCGATCGCGTATGTGTTCAAGTACTACGGCTTCGAGATGGCATTCCGGTTCACCAATGCGACGGGCAAGAGCATTATCGAAGCCTATGGCACGGCCTGGCGAAAGTGGCCGCTGTGGTATGTTCTGGTCACCACCGTGGTGCAGTGTGCGATCGGTCAGGCCGGAAGACTCGTGGCTGTGTCGGCGTTGGTGTTCTTCTTCTTCTCCGAAACCATTGGACTCAACATCCCCATCGCGGGATACGGGTTCGTTCTGGGGACGGTTTCGGTGGCGGTTCTGTTGGGAGGCAGTTACCGAGCTGTGGAGCAGGCGGCGAAGGTGGCGGCGGGGTTGCTCGTCGTATCCACGGTGGCCGTGTTCGTTGTCAGGCCTGCGCCCTTGGGCGAATTGCGGCATTTCTTCATTCTCGAGACGCCTCCAGGTTCCTGGCTGATCATCGCCGCGTTCCTGGGCTTACTCCCCACCGGGATCGACGTGTCGCTGCAGGCATCCGAGTGGGGCAAGGCCAAGAAGGTCGGTATGAGCAGGATTCGAGACCGTCTCGAAGCGCTCGGACTCGCCGGTCGATTCGATCCGTTCCGATCGACCACGCGCGACCTGACGGTGGACACGTCCCAACTGCCGCCGCATGCCCAGGAGTATGCGCGGCGATGGTTCAAGATCGGCCTGTGGGATTTCCGCCTCGGTCACATCGTCTCCTTCGTCATGGCATGCATCTTCTTGCTGCTAGCTGCCGTGTGGCTCTATCCGAGTCCTGTCGAGGGGCGTGCCGTGATGGGAGAGATCGCCAGGATCTTCACGTTGAGCGTGGGTCCCTGGATGATGGTCGTGTTTTTGATCGGCGCGTTTGCCGCGACATTCTCAACGGCCTTCAACTACTTCGACGGTTGGCCGCGGATCGTAGGGGCGTGCTGTCGGAACATCTTCAAGCGGACGGCGGATCTCTCGGGGATCGCAAGAGAGGATCTCACTCCCGAGCATCGGCGGCGGTGGTACTCGGAATACAATATCTACAGAGCGACCATGCTCTTCTCGCTGGTCGCTGCGGTTGCCATCATCGCGGGGCTGGACCGTCCGGTATTCCTCGTGCTCGTTGCCTCGGCACTCGCATTCTTCATCGCTCCCGTCATCTTCTACCTGAACTTCTACTATTGCCTGACGGTAATCCCGAAGCACGACAAGCTGTTCTACCCGTCGACCTTTGTCCGATGGTTCACCTGGGGAAGCCTGGTGGTCTTCACGGGTCTGAGCGCCATTCTGATTGTGGCGCGGGTGTTCAACATCGAGCTCTTCGGCGCCTGAGCGGGCCGCCGGCGAATCAGGCACCCAACCTCTCAGCCAACAGTTTGACGCACGCGTAGACGGCGTCAATAGCGGGCGTCGGTGTGCCGGTGAGCCTCCCCAGCTCGATGATGGCGCCGACCAGCGCCTCGACTTCGATCGAACGCCCGGCCTCGACGTCCTGGAGCATGGACGTCTTGTGAGCGCCAACCTTCTCTGCCCCCGCTAGCCGTTGCTCGATCGTGTGCCGGAAGGTGATGCCGAGCTTGTGGGCGATGTCTTGGGCTTCCTTCATCATTTCCGTGGAGAGCCGTCTCGTCTCCGGAAACTGGCAGATTTCAACGAGCGTCGCCCGCGTGAGCGCGCTGATGGGATTGAACGACAGGTTCCCCCATGCTTTGAGCCAGATCTGTGAGCGGATATCCGTGAGGACGCGTGACTTGAACCCTGCTGCGGTGAATCGCTCGGAGATCGCCTTCACGCGATCGCTCTCCGAGCCGTCCAGTTCGCCCACGGGAAAGCGGGTGCCCTCTACATGTCGAATGACGCCCGGTTCCGGCTTCTCGGCGGCGGGGTAGGAGATACACCCGATGATCCGTTCGGTCTCGATGTTGGCTTCGAGCGTGCCGTTGGGATCGAGGGACTCGAGCCTCGTCCCATCCCATTCGCCGCCGTGCTTGTGAAAGTACCACCACGGAATCCCGTTCTGGACGGTAACCACCACAGTGTCCGGGTCGAACGTGGTGCGCATGTCGGCCGCCACCGTCTCGAGCTGATGGGCCTTGAGGGCGAGAATGACGATATCCTGCTTGCCCGCTTGTCGGAGGTCGGCAGTGGCCCTGCAGTTGTCGGCAAGGTGTTCACTCCCGTCGCTCATGACCAGTTTGAGGCCACGCTGCTGTATCGCCGCGAGGTGCTCACCTCGAGCAATGAGCGTCACCTCCTCACCGGCAAGCGCCAATTTGGCTCCCATGAATCCGCCGATGGCACCAGCCCCGACGACGCAAAATCGCATGACTCCCCCTGTCACTCTGAAATCCCAGTCGATTGCCGTACCGCACCGTACGGACATCACACCGGGACAAAGGCCGACCCGCGCGGCGGTCGATCAAGATTATGTCCAACCTAGCGCGGTGTGCAAGCGGTGGCGGGTGCTGAGCGCATGGTCGTCGTGCGGCCACGTGCCCCTGGTCGACGTGCGGCGGCTGATGGACTGCTGTGGCCGACGACTGGGGAAAGCGCTAATATTCCCTCGATTTTTTTGCGACTGGGCCTCGGGACGGAGGTGAGGTAGTGATCGAGACGATCGGGGAATTGCTCGCGATTGGGGAGTCGAGGGCGATTGCGCTGGTAGCACCGGGGCGCGATCCGATGACGTTCGGTGAACTGCGGGCGACGATTCATCGTCTGGCCGGCCAACTCCGAGCGCTCGGCGTTGACCGGGAAGACCGGGTGGTGATCGTGTTGCCGAACGGGCCGGACATGGCGATCACCTTCCTCGCCGTGGCGAGCTGCGCGACCGCCGCGCCGCTAAACCCCAAGTATCGGACGGACGAATTCCAGTTCTACATGAGCGATCTCGGCGCCAAGGCCCTGATCTTCCAGAAAGGCCACAATACCGGAGCCCACTCTGCCGCCCCGGAAGCCGTGTTGCAGCTGACCGTGGAGGGGGAGGGTGTTGACTTGGCGTTGCGCCATCAGGGCGAACCGGTCGGCGCGACCGATTTCGAATTCGCCCGGTCCGAGGACCTGGCGCTCGTGCTGCACACCTCCGGTACGACCTCACGTCCCAAGATGGTCCCGCTGACCCAACACAATCTCGGCGCCTCGGCGAGCAACATCGTCGCTTCGCTGTCGCTCACCGACGCGGATCGTTGTCTTTCGGTGATGCCGTTGTTTCACATTCATGGACTCGTCGCCGGCCTCCTCGCGCCGCTCGCCGCCGGGGGCTCCATCGCATGCACACCTGGCTTCGATGCATTCAGGTTTTTCGGGTGGTTGGACGAGCTGGCGCCCACCTGGTACACGGCGGTACCCACGATGCACCAGGTTATCTTCTCCCGCGCGCACCGGCATAGCGACGTCATTGGACGCGTCGGGCTGCGCTTCGTGCGCTCCTCTTCGGCGTCTCTGCCGCCTGTCGTGCTGGAAGACACGAAGCGTGTGTTCGGCGTGCCCGTGATCGAGGCGTACGGGATGACAGAGGCGTCTCACCAAATGGCCAGCAATCCCCTCCCACCTGCCGTGGCCAAGTCTGGATCGGTGGGTCGGGCGACAGGGATCGAGATCTCCATCATGGATGAGGAAGGCCGCCATCTCACCCGAGGAGAGCGTGGAGAGATCGTGATCCGTGGCGAAACCGTGGTCAAGGCATACGAAAACAATCCGGAGGCCAATGCCAAAGCGTTTACCGCCGGTTGGTTCCGCACAGGTGACGAAGGGTACCTTGACGAAGAAGGCTACCTCTTCCTGACAGGCCGCCTGAAGGAGATCATCAACCGCGGGGGAGAGAAGATCGGTCCGTTGGAGATCGACGGCGTCTTGCTCAGGCACCCTGCCGTCGCACAGGCGGTTGCATTTGCGCTGCCGCACGACAAATTGGGCGAGGACGTGGCTGCCGCCGTCGTCCTGGCAGATGGGGCGACCGCGACGGAACGTGAGATCCGTGAGTTCGCCGCTGCCCATCTTGTGGATTACAAAGTTCCGCGCACGGTCGTGATCGTAGACAAGATTCCCAAGGGACCGACCGGCAAACTCCAACGCCTCGGCCTGGCCAAACGTCTCGGCCTAGCTCCCTAGCGCGCAACGCCTAATATGTTCGTCGCTTTTGCACGCCCTTGAGAGCTCCACTGATCAAGTTGTACGCGGCCTCGAGTGACCTACCCTCAGGATCGTTGTCGCCCGACGGCGTCGAAGCAATCCCCAACGCGGCGACCTTCTCGTAGGCGAACATCTCGGTCAGGGCTGCCGCCAGCTCAACACTGGTTGGCCCGTCCGGGACCGTCAACGGGTGGCCGGCGACTTCGCTCGGGTCCAACACGTCCATGTCGATGTGGACGTAGATGACATCGGTCAGCCTGGAGAGCCGCTGCATCTGTGCGTGAATGTTCTCCGATTGGGTGCGAAGGTCTTCGACGGTCAACATCTCGATCTGCGAGCGATCGATCAGCTCCTGCTCGAGAGGGTCGGTGTCCCGCAGTGCGCCCATCACGATGTACCGCGTGGGCAATGCCGGATCCAATCCGGACTTGAGGCGGAGATTGGTGAGGGCCATCCCCGCTGAGACGGCCACAGGCATGCCGCCGAGCATGCCGCTCAGGGTGGTTTCGGGCGTATTGAAATCTCCGTGGGCGTCGATGAACACGAGGCCCACCCGAAGGGGCCGACGTGTGGGTCCGGAATGCTGGAGGCCGCCGAGCACTCCCATGAGCGAGCTGCAATTGGCCAACAGGCCGATGGACAGGTAATCCTCTTTCGCGTTGTTTGCCACGAGGTTGGCCAGATGACCGTTCGCAAGGCCGAGACGATGCCATTCGCCATAGTCGCCTTGCTCTTCGGGCGTCAGCCGAACGGTCTGGAGCGGTTTGAGCACTGCGCCCATGCGCGTGAGCGTATCCTGAATCCCCCCCCGCTCGAGATAGTCGGGGACGATTGAGATTTCGGTGACGTTGCGGGCGCCGGAGTACGGCATTTTGACGAGTGCCACTTTCGGCTTCCCGGCCGCGTCGGCGAGCCGTTGGGCGGATGCGAGCGACGGACACGAGACGAGAATGATCAGGCTCCACGGCAGGATTCTCATCTAGGTTGCTCCCGGTGAGGATGATTAGACGGGGCAGATGTTGTGAGGTCTGGAATGAGCTTCACCATCTCGGTCATGGCTCGAGGAGTGGTGGCGAGCACTCGACAGGCACGTACGTGTACGGTGCGCACCATGACGAACTCGCCAATGCCGTTGAGCGGGAGCGGGAAAAGATGCGTGAGAAGTTACGTGGTGCGAGAGTCCCGATCCTTCAACGCCTGCAGCACTGTCTTCCATACATCGTGCTCGTCGATCCAGGCGACAACGTCCTCGGGCTTGGCCTCAGCCAGCCGCATCAGGCCCGCTTCGTCCTCTTCCTGCTTGTAGAGCCTCGTCATCTGTCAACGGTGCCTTGGTCTCGAGCCGTGACATCCCCCGCCGAGGCAGGCTGGCGACAATTTCCTGAGAAGCTACCCTCCGGCGCCATAGGGCGCAATCGGGACGGGGCGTGAACGGCTCGAACCTTGAACGATATACACCGAAGAGGGAGGGGATCCGCCGAGGTCCCCCCCCTCTGCTGTGTTCAACTCCATCCGGGATGGGTCTAGTGCCCCCCGCCTGTGTGCGGCTCTACCGTCAACTTGGACACGTGGACGTTGAGGCTGTGGTTGACACGAAGACCGACAGTACCATCCATCCCCAGTTCCGAGCGGGGAATGCTCGTCACTTTTTCCCCGTTGAGATAGAAGTCCAACTGTTCGGCGCCCACGTCGATAGCCAGAGTATTCTTTGCTGTCTCGGCGCTACCATCATGCCTGACGATCGCGGGATGTGGCGTCCACGGGGTGATGGTGGGTGTTTCGTTCCCATCGCGGCGCTTGATGAGATAGCTCCCATCGTTGCGGATCAAGAAGTAGAGATAGGCCTGGTCTTCGCCGGCGAGGTCATTGCCACCAATGAACAAGCCAAACGCTTCCCGTTGTCGCCGACCCGGATCGAAAAGAAAAATCTCCGTCTCGACGCGATACTCGCCGGAAGCCGCCCGTGAGGGATCGTAAAATATGGCGGCCGGTCCGGTGGTGATGTGCCATCCCGGTTCCATGGTCACGAACTTGATCTCCGCGGGATCGGCATTTGCGCGGTCGAGTCGTATCTCCCAACCGGTGGGTTGTTCTCCTTCTTGCGCGGCCAGCGGCAGCGCGAACACGGTAACGGCGAGAAGCAGGCTGGCAATCCTCATGTTGACCTCCGGTAAACGGCTGTGGGTTTCTCAAACAAACGATCAAAAAGGGGTCCGGGCACGCCCTCGTCGTGAGGTTCGCTCTTCACTCCGCTGTACGGTCCCTTTATCCAGTGGAGGAGATGGTCCCCATTGCAGCTTCGCGTTGTGTTCTTACCCGCGATCTATGGCGCTGTCTGTCGCTTACCGTGGTACACGCGGCCGGTCCGGTACCGGTTCCGCGGTGAAAACGCCGGTGGAGCTGCGGAGAGGAAATCCGCCGACACGTGGTAGATGCTCAACTCCCGTCGAGGGCCTCAGGCCGGTGACTGACAAGCAAAGGTATCAGGCCGATGTCCAACGTACCTGTGCCCAGCTGCCCCACGTGGTTGGCTCCCCAACAGTAGAGGTCACCGTCGGCACTGACGCCGCACGTATGATCCGTCCCGGCGCTGATGGATTCGAAGTTCGCGACTCCTAACACGGAAGAAGATGGTTGGGGATCGAGCGCAACACCGCCGTGGCCGAGTTGGCCGAAGATGTTGATGCCCCAACAGAAGCCTTCCCCGTCCTCGCTCACACCACAAGTGTGGCCTACGCCCGCGCTTACCGTCGAGAGCGCCGGGACTTCGGAGATGCGAAGCGGCGTTCGACTACAGGCCGTGGGATTTCCCGACCTCGGACTCCTGCAGATCTCATTTGTGGTGGTACCGAGCTGTCTCTGTGTGTTTCCGCCCCAGCACCACAGTGCGCCACTCGTTGTGACGCCGCACGCGTAGGACTGGCCGACGCCGACCGCCTTGAAGGATTCATCTGAGAGGATCGGTATGGGCGTCGTGGCGCATGGCAGCACGAGTTCGCCGCTACCGCAGGTTTCATCGGAATCTGTCCCGAGTGCGCCTGTCCAGTTCAACCCCCAGCACAGGATCTGACCCGCCGTCGTCACGCCGCATACGAGGTTGTTGCTGCCCACCTCCACGACCTCGAACACGTGGTTGCCAGCCACTTTGACGGGCGCCAAGCTCTGAGTCGCCAGTCCGTCGCCAAGTTGCCCCCAAACGCCCCGACCCCAGCAGTAGGCGGTTCCCGTGCTCGTGACACCGCAACTCATGCGCCAGCCGGCGCTCACCGACTTGAAGGTTTGACGGCCCTGGACCGGTACCGGGACGGAGCTAAACTCGAGGTTCCCATTGCCCAGTTGCCCGAAGTTGTTCTCTCCCCAGCAGTGGGCTTCGCCATCGGTTGTCACGCCACACACGTGACGGCTGAACCCGTCGACATCGATGGACTGAAAAGCGAGATCGCCCGAGATGAGTTGTGGGGCCAAGCGGCCGGTGGTGGTCCCATCACCGAGTTGACCACGGTTGTTGCGACCCCAGCAGCGCACGCGGGCGTCGCGGCTGAGCGCGCACGAGAAATCCCGCCCGGCATATATTCGGGGCATGAATGGATTGTCGGGGTCGAGAAGATCGTTCCCGCCGCACGCGACAGCGAAACTAGCGATCAACGCTAGAGCGCACACCGGCCGTACGGTACCAACCCGGAGGAGAGGGGAGTCCGTGGCCCAGGCGGCCGGAATGCTCATTTGGTCAATGTATCCTGCCCATGGTGTATGAGACAGGCGGCGCGAAGATTCCCCGGGCGTTCCCGACCGGTTCACTGGTACCGCAAGGCGTCCACCGGGTCCACCCGGCTGGCTCGTCTCGCGGGGAGGTAACAAGCCAGGAGCGCCACCGCCATGAGGACTACCGATACCCCAGCGCGGATGGAGAGATCCGCGGGGTGAACGCCGTAGAGGATCCCCGCGAGAATCTTCGCGGCGGCGAAGGAGACGGCCAAGCCGATGGCGAGCCCAACAGTGGTGAGCGTTAGTCCCTTGCGGACGATCCCAGCGGCCAGTCGATCCCCCGATGCTCCCAATGCCATCTTGATGCCAATTTCTCGGGTACGTTGGGCAACGGAATATGATACGACTCCGTAGAGGCCCACCGACGCCAGGATGAGTGCCAGGGCGGCAAACGCGGTGACCAAAGCCGCGGCGAAGCGCGGGGCAGCCGTCGCATCGGCTATGTACGCCTGCATCGTGCGAACTCCGGACATCGGCAACTCTGCGTCCAGGTTCCCGAGGGCCCGCCGCAGAGGACCTACGAGCGTCGAGGGATCGCCGGTGACTCGTATGACCACGGCGATCTCTCTGGAGGCCTCTTGCCGGTAGGGAACGTAAATGGTCTCGCGTCCTTCAGCCCACAACGTCTCATGCCGCACGTTTTCCACGACGCCCACCACCTCCGCCCAGACCGGGGTACCGTCCAGCGGGAAGCCCACGAGCGCCCCGATCGGGTTGCCCCCGATCCGATCGGCCATCGCTTCGTCGATGATGACCACACGGTTATTCTCGAAGAGGTCTTCCTCTCGTGTGAAGGAACGCCCGGCCAGGACGCGCGTTCCCATCGCCGCGAAATATTCGGATGTGATTGTCCGAAAATCGGCTTCATTCCGCCTCCACGCATCTTCCGCTTCGCCCTCCAGTCCGTACGGTTGCGTCCACATCCGGCCGCTGAGGGGCAGAGCACCGACCGCCCCGACACCCGTCACGCCTGGGAGGGCATCGATGCGCTCCTCGAGTTGGCGCACGAAGCGGCTCCTCGCTGCCGGGCCCCGATAGCGCCCTGGGTATCGGAGACTGAGGTCGAACGCCACTACCCCTTCCTTGTCGAAACCCGGCTCGACCCGTTGGAGCTCGAAGAAGCCCCTCAACATGAGCCCGGCGCCGACCAAGAGGACAAGGGAAAGCGCGACCTCGGCCACGACCAGCGCGCCCAGCAATCCCGCTCTCCGTACCGCTCCCGCGCCGCGTTGCTTCAGGAAGGCGCCGGCGTCATGCCTCGACCCTACCACGGCGGGAAGCGAGCCGAACAGGATCGTCGCGACGACAGCGGTTCCGAGCGTAAATGCCAGCACCCGCCAATCGGCGCCAACGTCGTTCATGCGGGTGAGCGTTACCGGTTTGAGCCCGAGCAGCAGGGCGACGCCTCCCTGCGCCACTAAGAAACCGGCCCCGCCGCCCAGGACCGCGAGGAGCCCACTCTCGGTTGTCAACTGACCCGTGAGTCGCTTTCGACCGGCGCCAAGAGCCGAACGAACCGCCATTTCGCTTTCCCGGTGCATGCCGCGCACCAATAACAGGTTGGCGACGTTGAGGCAGGCCACGAGGAGCACGAACCCCACGGCACCCAGAAGCGCGAGCAGGGTCGGTCTGGCGTGCCGGACCACGTCTTCGCGCATTGGATAGACGTCGATGTGCGTACCGGCGTTGCGGTGGAACCCGTCCCGCTCGCGCTGACGGGCGGCGATGAGATCCATCTCGGCCCGGGCTTGCTCCAGGGTGACCCCGCGGCTCAAGCGGCCAACCACGACTCCGGTGTTGTCAGTATCCTGATCCCTCAGCCGGCCGGCACGGCGGAAACGGCTCAACTCAATGCGAATGGGCGTCCAGGCATCAACGTCTCGGGCCACGCCGGCGTCGGGGGGCACGAGGAATTCGAAGCGTTCCGGAAGCACACCGACGACGAATCCGGGGCTCCCGTTGATTCTCACGGTTCGCCCGATCACGGTGGCGTCGCCGCCGAAACGTCTCTGCCACACACCGTGGCTCAGGACCAAGCGTGGCGGGACAATCGTGGCGGTCGAGTCCTGGAGCACGTAAGGCGCGATCAGCCCTTCGTCCGGGGCGAATGTCCGTCCCAATGCGGCCTTCACGCCGAGCACCGTGAAGAAGTTGGATGTGACACTCGCCATCGTGATCTGCTCCGGGCGACCGTCACCGGTCAGCGCGACCTCAGAGCCCCGATTCGAGAACGCGAATGCGTCAAACAACTCGGCCTGTCGTCGATATTCGGCGACATCGGGTGCCGCAATGGGTGTTCGTTCCAGCGCCGAATTGACCGTGCGGTTCCAGAGCAGGACGAGCTGCTCGGGAGCCCGATACGGCAATGGCTCGAGCAAGACGGCATTGACGACGGTAAAGATCGCCGTATTGGCACCTATCCCGAGCGCGACTGTGAGGATGGCCACGGCGGCAAAACCCGGATTCCTCCTCAGAGTCCGTGCGGCAAACCGTAGGTCCTGCCCGAAGGCGGTGGTGACCGACTCTCGCGTCGGTCCCACTGGTGTCGTTGGGTCGAGGGGAGGGACCGGCCAGCCGCGGTCTAATCCACGGCTCCTCCACTGCCACAGTTTCGACGTCCTTTGCCTGCACCGGTGCCCAATCGATGCGAGGGCCTGCCTCCAGTACCAACGCCCGGCGACACGTCGACCGTGGCGCGGGAGGATGTCGGTCGCGTATTCCTCGTCGATGTCGCCGAGAATGACCTCCCGCTGCTCCCCGCGGAGAACGAGCGTCAACAGGAGCCTGGCAACCTTCGGGGGCGCGGGCGGGGGCGCGTTCATCTGTCGTCCGCGGTCAGGGCTTGGGTTCCGCGTCGGCGGGGAGAGCGGAGAGGCGGGTCCCAAGTCCTTTTGCCATCTGGGAGAACGCGTTGTAGGAGCGTCTCAGCGCGGTGGCGCCGTCCGTCTCGAGTTGGTAGTACTTTTTCCGGCGGCCACCCCGCTCGGGGGTCGGCTCGCCGAGGCGGGAGGAGATGAAGCCGCGCCCCTCCAGCCGCTCGAGTGCGGTGTAGATGGCACCTGCCGAGATCTCGCGACCGGTTCTGGCCTCGATTTCCTTCCGCATTTTGACACCGTATGCGTCCTTGCCAAGGCGAACCAGCGCCAGCAAGATCAACTGCTCGAATTCACCGAGCGATTTGCCCATGGACGGCCCCTGATAAATACTACACTGTGATATAAATTCTCCAAGCCCGAAACGCAAGGGCGGTAGGGAAAGGCAAGGGCTGCATGAACGCCATCCGGCTCTACTGGCAACAGCAATCGAGAACAGAGCTGGTGCCAAGCACGATCATCGAAGGCGTGCTGAGCGGGCTCCTCATCATGTTTGTGGTCAGTGTGGTCGCAACGGGCTTCGTTGCCAAGCGGATCAACAACATTTCCGGGGCGACCTACGCGAAGGCGTTCCTGGCCACCGCGCTCAAGAACATCACCACCGTTGCCGGCGTCATGGTCGCGATCCTGTTCTGGGGTGCGGAGCCCGTGGTTGCGTTTGCCGCCGTTTATGCCGTTATCCCGATCATCATTTACAAGCTCGTGTTCTCATCGATGTGGCGCGAAGCGATTCTCATCTGGCTTGTGGTCTCATTTGTGGAGTTGGCAGCAGGCTACACGCTGACGACCGTAGGAATCATGAGCCTGGCAGTGTTCGTCAACGGCTAGCACTACGCGTCGTCGAGGCATCACCACCCCCGTCGCAGCCCCTTCCTGCAATTTGTGATCCTCGTCACAATTTTTGCCCGTGCGTCGAGCACGATTCTTGTTGTGCTCTCATGTATCACCGACGGGTGGAGTACATGAACAAACGGAGCGTTGCTATACGGTCGAAGGTTTTCAACACGAAGGTGCCGTGGATACCACACGTGTGTTGCCGAACGAAGATGGTGTGCCTGATTCACTCAACAGAGTATCAACACGATGTCCACAGCGAGTCAACAGGGTGATGATACTCGTTTGTTGCGGGCCAACATCGGATCGGCGTTGCAGTAATGCAACTCTTGCGAGTTTGCGAATGACGCTGCATCCTATGTTGAGTCGACGACGTGATTATCTCGTGATTATCTTATGACTACTACTTCCCAGCCGTCTTGGGCTACACTTCCAATGGGATCCCTTTCAAGCATGGTCGTCGCATCGAACAAAGACCTCTTGCGGATCACGGAAGCTCTCGAACAAGTGCGCGGCCAAATCGTGAATGATGCGGTCATCCGTTCCGATTGCCGTCAGTTGCGCCTGACGTTGGAGGACGGGCACATGCTCTTGGTTTCCGTCGTGGTGGAGGAGGACAACGGCAAACCGCGTCTCGATATAGACGTGACCGGTGTTGTTCAGGAGCCGACCCACCGCCAGCTCGAGGTCTCCTTTGAGGCTGAGATCTAAACCGAACTGCGGATCGTCCGGCACAGGTCACACTTCACCGTAATGTCGGGGCGCCGTCGAACCGGCGCGTCGCCACCTCTGCCAAGTCGGCTTCGGTCTGGCATCCGGCGGCGGCCATGCCGACCGAGCATTAGCCGTCGGCCCCACCTTTGCGTCACCCTTGCAACTGCGTACTCACTCCCACCTTCCTCCGTGACTTGCACGTGTCCGGGCGCGGGCGTTATGTGAGGAGTGTGTCACCCGTAGCGGAGGGAAGAAGGATGTCTGAGGTCGCCTGGTCTCTGCATCGGCACGCGCTCGACAGCGTGCTGGATGCCATCGGACGAACTCCTCTGGTTCGGCTGCACCGAGTGACCGGGGCCCTCGAGTCGGAGCTGTACGTCAAACTCGAGTGGTACGGTCCAAGCGGCAGCCTCAAGGATCGGATTTATCTGCACATGTTTGAGGAGGCCGAGCACCGGGGCGATCTCACCCAGGGTATGGTGGTTCTCGAGTGCTCCACCGGGAATGCGGGCACCGCCTGCGCCTTCGTGTCGGCGGTCAAGCGGTATTCGTGCACGATCGTGATGCCGGAAGGTATGAGCGACGAACGGAAGAAATTGATGCGGTCGTACGGCGCCGATCTCGTGTTCACGCCCGGAGGTGAGAGCGATGTGGACCTATCGCTCCAAAAGCTGGAGGAAATCAGGAGGGAGACCCCCGGGCGCTACTGGGTCCCTGGACAGTTTTCGAATCGCGACAACGTGGCTGCGCATTACGAGACGACAGGGCCGGAGATCTGGGAGCAGTGCGCAGGAAGAATCGGCGCCTTCGTGGCCTCACAGGGCTCCGGCGGCACTTTGACAGGCGTCGGTCGCTATCTGCGGGAACGCGCCCCGGACGTCGCCTTGTACGCGGTGGAACCCGCGGAGTGCGCGATGCTAGCACATCGAACCTGGGGCCCGCACGGGATCGAGGGAATCGGCGACGGCTTTGTACCGGACAACCTCGACGTCAGTCTCCTGACCGGGGTGATCACGGTGACGACCGACGAGAGTGTCAGCATGGCGCAGCGGCTTGCCAGGGAAGAGGGAGTCTTTTGCGGGATTTCGTCGGGATGCAACGTCGCGGCGGCCGTTAAGCTCGCCCAGGTGCATCCCGGGTTGTCACCGATCGTGGTGATGGCCAATGATACCGGCCAGCGCTACTTCAGCACGGCCCTCTGTCAGGAAGAGAAACACGTCACCGTCCCGGAGCGTCAGCACGTGCTGGACGACCGCAGTCGTGACTTACTCGACCGGTACCAGACCGGTTGGGAGGTCATAGAGGGGAGTAGGGAGTAGGGAGGAGGGAGGAAGGGAGGGAGCGGGGAACGGGGAGCGGCAACTGGAGGTGAGGGCTCCTCCTCCTCTGCCGCTCCTGCCGCTCCTGCCCCTTCTGCCTACCTGACACGGGCAGCCCCGCCGCTGACTATGCGTCTGCTCTCGCCGGCCCGGAGGGTGCGTGGTGAGTACTAGTGGCTTGTCGGCCTGCTGTCATTCGCGCTCCTGTTCATCTTCCTCCTCATTACCGACAGGGATTTCCACGCCGGCAAGTAAACAACGTGCCGCATCCGGCAACTCCTCCACCGACGACGTAGCCTGAGTCTCATTGTTGCCCCTTCGAGATCGGCTATGGTCGCACGGTTTTCCGGACGAATGCCTCGAAGCTGCTCGGTTCTTGGGCGAGAGCCTCGATTTCATGGATCTCTATCGGTATGGATCGACTGATCCAGTCGTGTCCGTCCTCCGTGACGATGACGTCGTCCTCGAACGCAATGCGGGGGCCGTTTGGCGGCGCTACACCTTGCTCGATCGAAAGCGCCATGCCGGGCTGGAGAGGCTGTTCGTAATCGCCCTCGTCGTGTACTTCCATACCTATGAAGTGTCCGATGCCGTACGTCCAGTACTGGTCGTACCCGCCCGCCTCCCGCAACATGCGGTCCGCCAGCTCGTGCAGCTCACGCCAGGTGACACCGGGACGGACCTGCTCGATCACGCTCTTCTGGACGTTGAGGGCGATCTCATACAGTCGTCGCTGCTCGGCGCTGAACGTGCCGTTAATCGGCAGGTTCCGCTGGATGTCGGCTGAGTAGTGATTGAAATCCGCCCCGGTATCGGTGTGCAGCATGTCGCCCTCTTGGAATGCGTCGCTCCCGGAGCGCGGCACGAATTGGATGAAGCCCTCTGGAATCCGCCGTTCGGCTTGGCGTCCCGTCATGGGATAACGGCGTACGGCGGTGGGAAAGCCGAGACCGGCGCCGCGATAGCGGTAGACGAAATCCATGATCTCCATGATCTCCGTCTCGGTCATGCCTGGACGTGCTGCGCGGAGCGCCTCGGCCACGCCCTCTCCCGTGATCTCCACCGCCCGGCGGATATTCGCCAAGCCGTACGCGTCGTGCAGCATGCGGACGGGATCGAGGAGGTCGCCGGAATCTCGAATGTCGAGTTCCGGGGAGAAGCGGCGCAGGCGGTCAAAGTGGGCCAACCGCTCGGGCTCTGGCATCCCTAACCGAAAGAACCGCGGGAAGTTCAGGTAGAGCGCCTTGTGATCGCGGCCCCACTTCTGGGAGAGTGCAGCGGGCAGTGGCCAGCGGCGGATCTGGGTAATGCGCCAATCCCGGAAATCGGTCAGGGCCACTGAGAGGTCCTCCTCGAGCAGCTCGTAGGATCGGACATCATCGATTTCGGTCATGGCTCGAATGGACTCGAGATCAGCCGACGTGTAGAGCACCACCCAGTCTTTTTCCTCGGTGGGAAGAAGCAGCAGGGCGGACTCCAGGCTCTCCAATCCTTCCAGGCCGGTGAGGAAGGTGAAATCGTGGTTGTCGCTGTGGGGCACCTGAAACTCCAGCCGACGAGGCTGGACCCACTCGACGGAGAAGACGATCATCGCCCCCTCGGGAATCGACTGGAGCACGCGCCGCCTCCGCTTGGCGAAGATATCCCGCAGCTGACCCGGATCAGGGTTGTCGAGATCGAGGCGAGCGGCCAACGCAGCCTCTTCCGAGTAGTTGTAGTCGAACGGTGGTGTGGAGATCTGAGCGTGAAGCAAGGTGCCGCCAGCCGTCCACAGCGCGACACCGGCGCACCACGTGAGGTACCGAGGCGGGACGCGGAACATGAGAGGCCTCCTGGACGTGGAGGATGACGTGCGCTCCGACAATCGGAGCGGACTAGAGAAGAATGTCCTTTTCCAGGGTGGAAGCGGAAGAGTTGGGAGGTTGACTCAGCCGTTCTGGTCTTCTTGCGTCGCGGGGCATCAAAAGGCGGCGGGTTCCAGTGGTTAGATGGGATTTGACGGTGGCGCAACAAGGGAGGAGCAGCGAGCGGGGGGAGCAGACCCAGATCCTGCACCCCTGTCCCCGAGGCGTCTCAGAAGTGCAGGTAACTCTGCATTTTGAAGGACCACTCCGTACTACCGAGGGCCGGCACCCAGATATCGACGTTGGCGGCGATCTTGTTGCGTCCGGAAACAAAGAGAACGAGCCCCGGAGTGAACAGCCAGCCTGCGTCATCGGCGCCGTCGCTGTCGGGATCACCCCAACTCACCCGACCCAGCGGCTGGATCGCCTCCACCACCTCGCTGTTGGCCAGCGGCTGTTTGTAGGCCAGAGCGATCTGTGCGGTGGCGAAGGTGCTCGGGTCTCCTGTGGCGTCCAGGTTCTGCCAGTTCTGCCCCGCGAGCACGCCGGCGTGCAGATGCACTCCCGCGTCGAAATCGCCCACCTCGATGTCAGCCCCGGCAGCTACAGCGTAGTCGTCGTCGGTCGTAACGTCGTTGACGTAATCGTGAATGCCGAGGTGGCCGCCCAGGCGTATCCTTCCCGTTGGTTGGAGTTCCACGCGCCCCGAGTAAGACTTAGTGCCATTCTCATCGCCGGTGTTACGGCCGGCGCCGTTGGTCATCGACACGGCGTAACTCACCTTCCCGGAGGCACTGGTTCCGTCGACCATGACCCCGACGTCGCGGTCGGCATACTTGAGTCTTTCCGAGAAACGACTGAAGGTGCAGAGTCCCCCGGGACCCGCACATGTGCTCACCCCTCGGATGTCGCCGGCACGTTCTATAATGAGAGTCTCCGTGGAGCTGTGGAGCTGAAAGATGTCGAACGGACGCTTGAACTGGCCGAATTTGAGGCGCAAGGCGGGAGCAAGGTTGAACCGGACGTAAGCGTCCTTCAGATCGATTTTCCCCTCGCCGAAGTCGGGCTC